>NZ_JBHVMH010000019.1:0-68774 GCF_042797035.1 Cellulosimicrobium sp. NPDC057862 | reverse complement strand
TGGGTGTCGTTCTTCAGCACCGGGATCGTCACCACGTCCCCGGCGTGCACCGTGACCTCGTCCGCCGCCGCCTGCGGCGGCTGCAACCGCGTCGGTGCGGGGACGGGGATCACGCGCACCTGACCCGTCGCGGTCTCGGTCCCGTTGGAAGCCGTGTACTCCACCGTCACCGGTGCGTCCAGGCGCCGGATCTCGGTCACCCGGAGCATCTGGTGCGCCAGGATCGCGACCGACACCCCGGCGTCGGCCGGGACGCGCACGGACTGCACCACGAGGACGCCGCCGGCGGGGTCGGTGTCGTTGGCCAGCACGTCGACCAGCGTCGACCCGCCCGCCGGGAGCAGGGCGGTGTCGGTCACCACGATCGGGGCGCCCGCGGCCTCCGACGGCGGCAGCACGTCCACCCGCACCAGGCCCGTGGTCGCGTTCGGCCCGTCCGTGACCTGGTACGTCAGGTCGTACGAGCGCGGCTCCATCGACAGGAACGTGAACGTGCCCGCGTCGTAGTTCGGCGTGATCTCCGCGGGTGCGGACTCCGACACCGACGCCAGGCGCAGCTCGTCGTCGTTCGGGTCGGTGTCGTTGCGCAGGGGCTCGACCGTGATCGGCTGCCCCGCCGGGACCACCACGTGGTCGTTCACCGCGACCGGCGGCTGCGGCCCGGGCACCACGTCGACCAGCAGCTTGCCCTCGAAGGACATCTCGCCGTCGGAGACCAGCAGGGTCACGATCTTGCGGCCGGTGGACCCGCCGCCGTCGCGGAACTCCACGGTCCCGTCCGGGCGCGAGCGCACGTCGTCACCCGCGACCGTCGCCGCGGCCGAGGCGAGGTAGAGGTCGTCCCCGTCCGGGTCCTTGAAGTACGGCAGCACCTTGATCGTGGCCCGACCGCCCTGCCCGACCCGCAGCACCGGGTCACCCGTCTGCTCCGGCGCCGCGTTCTCCCCCCACGGCGACACCTTCAGCGTCACCCCGGCCTCGGCCACGCCCCCGCGCCCGTCGGCCACCGAGTACCGGAACGTGCCCGTGCCCTCGGCATCCTCGGGCACCACGGCCTGCAACGCGGCACCGCCCATGATCGCCTGCACCGTCGCGTTGGCCGGGGAGTCGCCCGCGAGCGACGCGGTCATCACGTCCCCGTCGGGGTCGACGTCGTTGCCCAGCACCGGCAGGATCGTCGTGCGCCCGGGGCGCACCCCGAACGAGTCGTCCTTGGGCTGCGGGGGCTTGTTCGGCTGGGTCCGGTCCGCGATGAACTGGTCCACCTGCTCCGGGTTCGTCAGCTCGGCGTCGGACTCCTCGCCCTCGGCCTCCTCCGGCATCTGGACGTCCCAGTCGTCGACCTTCTGGTACTCGTCCGCCGCCATCCACAACGTCCCCGCCGACAGGTCGTTGAGCACGATCACGTGCCGGTTCACCCGGTACTCCAGGCGGGTCTGGGGGTCCAGGCCCTCGAGCCGCTCGTCGACGTCCCGTCCCGTGCCGTCGCAGTCGCGGATCACCTGGCCGGTCGAGGCCCACGCCCCGTACGTGCAGGCACCGAGCTGGACGGGCGCCGCCGGCACGCCCTGCGCGGCACGGCGCTGCGCGTCGCCGCCCTTGAGCGGCTGCGCCACGAGGGCGTCCGTCGTGGCGACCGCGACCACGTCCGAGGACTGCGACGGCTGCTGGAGGCGGGCGTCCCCGCCCCCGTCGATCGCCACGCTCTTACCGCCCGGCAGGATCAGGTGCGACGCGGACCGGTCGAGCACCACGGGCTCGTCGCCCACCGCGGTCACCTCGACCTCGGCACCCTTGCTCACCGGGAGCGCGGTGGACGACGCCTCGCCGTCCACGGTGCCCTTGGTCGTGGTCGCCACCGTCCACAGCGTCCCCGTCGACGGGATCGCCGCGAACACCGTGCCGTCCTGCGACACGGTCAGCGCGCCCTCACCACCGACCTCGACCACCGGGTCCAGCTTCTCCGCGTCGAACGACGTCGCGCCGTCGAACGGCAGCACCCACAGCAGACCCTCCTCGCCGTCGAGGATCGCCGTCGTCGCGCCACCCGAGACCACCTGCGCCCCCGCCGGGAGCCGGATCTGCCCGTCCAGCTTGAGGTGCGCGACGCTCACCGGCGACGCGGTGCTCGTCCCGGCGTCGTCCAGCAGCACCCGGCCCGCGTCCTGCTGCACGTCGAACGACGCGCTGCCCGCGTTCAACGTCCCGTCCAGGGCCTGCGACTCGTAGTTGAACCGACCCAGCAACCCGGCCGACGTCTTCGTCACCCACACGCCCGAGTCGTTCAGGTCCACGTCCGCCGTGGCCTCGCCCTCGTACAAGAACGCCAGCCCCACCAACGCCGTCGAGAACACCGACACGGTGCTCACCGACGCGACGGTACGACGATGCTCGCGGATGCTCGAGAGAAGGCCCACCAATGCTCCCTAAGTTCCTGGTCGGGGCACACGGGATCGCGTCATCCTGTCGAGCCGGGACGGCGAGAGAGGGGGAGGCGCGCGTCTGTGCCCACAGAACGCCCCGTCGAGGGTAACCGAGCGGACCCGGCCCCCGATATGGGGAGGAGTCCCCACGCGGGTGGAATCTCCGGGTGATCAGGGCAGAAGGGACGCTCGGGACACCGCGGCGCGGTCGAGGGTGTGCTCTGCCGCCGCGTGGAGCCGGTCGGCCGCCGGCGTCGACGCCGTGCTCGGCGCGACGGCGGTCCCGTCGCATCGCGCCTGTGCCCGCGCCACGGCGCGACGGCGGCCGAGGTCGGTCAGCGCCGAGCCGACGACGACGAGCAGGCGGTCGGCGCCGCGCGGCTCGGCGGTGCGGGGGAGGGTGGGGGAAAACGCGCTCATGAGGGGTTCTCCTTGCCGTCGATCGTGGGGAAGACGTTGAAGTGGATCTGCACGGGCCGCGCGCCGGGGGTCTGTTCCTGCCCTTCGAACCGGTGCAGCGTCGCGTCGAGCGCGTCCCAGGCGTCCGCGACCTCGTCCATCTGGTCGGCGGTGAGCCACATGCTGGCGGTCGTGAGACGTGCCCCGTCGAGCCACCGTGACGGGAGCTCGGAGGAGCGCTCCAGGAAGGCCTGGATCTTGCGGGCACGGGCGCTCTCGAACTCGCGGCTCACCATCGCACCGGCGAGCGTGGCCGCGGAGTCCTCGGTCTCGTCGTCGGGCATGCTCACGGTGAACCCGCCCGGCGGGCGTTCCCACCACCGCTCCCGGGCCGTACCGCGGCCGGCGACCTCGCGGACGAAGCCGTGCCGGGCGAGCTGGCGCAGGTGGTAGCTCGTCGACCCGCTGGACTCGCCGACGAGGTCGGCGAGGCGGCTCGCCGTGAGCGCGCCGTGCGTGGAGAGCAGGTCGAGGATCTGGACCCGCAGCGGGTGCGCGAGCGCCTTGAGCTGGGCCGGGCCGAGCGCCGGGTGGCGCTCGGCGCTCGGGGGTGTGGTGTCGCCGTCGGTGCTCATGTACGAGGCTACATATCCAAAGACATATTTGCAAGAGATTCTTTGCAACGAAGTCTTTGGAGTGATGAGAGTCGTCCGCGGCGGGCGCGCGAGGTGAGGGAGGGGGTGCGAACATCGACGCCATGACGCACGTCGTGGAGCGGGCCCGCGGTGCGGCGGAGCGCGCGATCTTCCTCCGGGTCGCCGGCCCGGACGCGACCGCCACGAGGGCGCGCATCCACGAGACGCCGGGGCCGCGCTGGTTCGAGCGCGGATCTCCGGTCCAGCGCGTGCACGGGGATGCGTCGATGTTCGTCGGGGGGCTGCGCGCCCTGCTGCTCCAGAGCCTGCACCCGCTGGCCATGGCCGGTGTCGCGGCGCACTCGGGCTACCGGGGCGACCCGTGGGGCCGGCTCCAGCGCACGTCGACCTTCATCGCCGTGACGACCTTCGGCACGTCCGACGACGCGGAGCGGGCGGTCGCCGCGGTCCGCGCGGTCCACGAGCGCGTCCGCGGCCGGGCGGCCGACGGGCGCCCCTACCGCGCGAGCGACCCGGGGCTGCTGCGCTGGGTCCACGTCGCCGAGACCCAGAGCTTTCTCGTCGCGCACCAGTCGTTCGGCCGGGACCCGCTCGATGCGCAGGGGTGCGACGAGTACGTCGCCCAGGCCGCCGTCGTCGGGCGGGCGCTGGGGGTCGTGGACGCGCCCCTGACCCGCCGGGAGCTGGACGCGGCGGTCGAGGAGTACCGGCCGGCGCTCTCGCTCACGCCGCCCGCGCTCGACGCCGCGCGGTTCCTGCTGATCGAGCCACCGCTGCCGTGGCCCGTGCGCCCGGCGTACGCGGGGTTGGCGCTGGCGGCACGGGAGTCCCTGCCGTCGTGGGCTCGTGCCGGGTTGCCGCGGGTGCGCGGCCTGCCGACACGGTGGGCGCGGCCCGCGGGTGCCACGGTCACCCGGCTGATCCGGTGGGCGCTCCCCTCGCCGTGAACCCGCGTCACGGTGCGGGCTCTCGGGTGGCGGTCATGGCGTGTCGCGCCGCCGCCGGTACGCGTCGAGGTCGCCGTTGAGGCGACCCAGCAGCTCGGCGAGCAGCGCGCGGTCGAGCCGGGACCAGTCGCCCAGGACGTCGGCGTAGAGCTCGGTCCGTGCGACGCGGTGCGCGGCGAGCTCGTCGAGGCCCTCGGACGTCGGCTCGACGACGACCGCGCGGCCGTCGTGGGGGTCGCGCGCGCGGCGCACGTGCCCGGCCCGTTCGAGCGCGACGACCTGCCGGGTGACCGTGGAGGCGTCGAGACCGAGCCGCTCCGCGAGCGCGTTGACGTGGAGCGGCCCGTGCGTCCCGAGCGTGTGGAGCAGGAGGTAGCCGGAGCGGTCGAGCGTCCCCCCGCGGCGCGAGGTGCCGGGCGTCCCCGAGGCGCGGGTGCGCTCGGCGCGGCGCAGGAGCTGCGCGACCTCCAGCTCGATCGCGCCGAGCACGTCGTGCGCGTTCGCGTCGTCGCGCGCGTTCGTGCCGTCGGACGTGGGTCGAGGCGCTCGATCGTTTCCCTCGGCAACCGTCATAGGTGTATTCTACAGATACTTACCTGTTAGATACAGATAAATGTCGCCCTGAGCCTGCTCCGGCCGTGCGGCTCTCTCCCACGACCAGGAAGTGCGACGCAGTGGCCTCCCCGCGCAACGAACCGAACCGCACCGCCATCTACGCGACCGCCCTCACGGCGTTCTTCGCGATCGCCGGCATCGCGGTCGTCGACCCCATCCTTCCCGTCATCGGCGAGGAGATCGGCGCCTCGACGTGGCAGATCGAGCTCCTCTTCACGGCGTACATCGCCGTCATGGCGCTCGGCATGATCCCCGCCGTCATGGCCACCGGGCGCTTCGGCTACAAGAAGATCCTTGCCACGGGCGTCAGCCTCGTCGCCGTCGCGGCGGTGCTCGCGGCCCTCAGCACGAGCATCGGCCAGCTCGCCGCGCTGCGCGGGTTGTGGGGCCTCGGCAACGCGATGTTCTTCGCGACCGCGATGGTCCTGCTCGTCTCGCTCGCGAACGACCGCGAGTGGGTCGTCGAGCTCTTCGAGACGTGCGTCGGGCTGGGCTTCGCGGTCGGCCCCCTGCTCGGCGGACTGCTGGGCGGCATCTCGTGGCGCGTGCCGTTCTTCGTGTGCGGCGTGTTCATGCTCGTCGCGCTGCTCGTGTCCGTGACGCGGCTCAAGGACCCGGCCGAGAAGCCCGCGCCCCTGCGGCTCGGACAGGTGTTCCGCCTCTTCCGCAAACCCGGGTTCCTCGCGCTCGCCGTGGTGACGGCCGCGTACAACTTCTGCTTCTTCGTCGTGCTCGGGTACACGCCCGTGTTCCTCGGGCTCGACGTCGTGCCGCTCGGCCTGGTCTTCACCGCGTGGGGCGTCGGGCTCGCGGTCGGGATCCTCGTCGTCGGGCACCGGCTCGCCCACCGCGTGGGCGCGGTCCAGACGCTCGGCGTCGCGATCGTGGGCGTGCTGGTCGCGCTGGTCCTGCTGGCGCTCGACCTCGGGACGGCGTGGTCCGTCGTCGTGCTCGTGGGTGCCGGCGTCTTCATGGGCATCGCGAACGCGAACCTCACCGACCTGTCGCTCGCGCTCGGCGACCCGGACCGGCGCGTGACGACCGGGGCCTTCAACCTCGTGCGCTGGGGCTTCGCCGCTCCCGCGCCCGTGATCGCGGGCCTGCTGCACCCGGTCTCCGCGACCGCGCCGTTCTGGCTGGGGGCAGGGATCCTCGTGCTCGGCGTCGTCGTCTTCGTGGCGTTCGGCCACCGGATGGCGGGCGAGCTCGGCGAGCGCGTGCTGTGGTCGCGCTGGAACCGCCGGGCGCGCGCCGTCGAGGGGACACCCGAGGAGGCGCTCGGCGAGGTCTGAGCCACCGACGACGTCGAAGGGGTAGGTCTCGGGCCGCGTGGCTCGGGACCCTCACTCCTCCGGCGCGGTCGAGGTGTCGGTCGAGGTGCCCGTGGCGGACGCCTCCGCGACGTGGGTCAGGGCCTCGATCCCGACCGTGAGCGCGCGCAGGTCCGCGACGTCGAGCCGGTCGAGCAGGTCCGTGAGGGGCTCGTCCTCCTGCGCCGCGATCCGGCGCACGGCCGCCGCGCCGCGCGGCGTCGCGGCGACCAGCCGCACGCGACCGTCCTGCGGGTCCGGGCGGCGTGCGGCCATCCCCGCCGCCTCCAGCCGGTCCACGATGCCGGAGAGCGTCGCGGGGGAGATGCCGAGCACCTCGGCGAGCCGGTGCGAGCTCGTCTCGCCGTCGAGCTGGAGCACGGCGAGCGCGCGGAGCTGGGGGACCGTCAGGGTCGTGCGCAGCAAGGGTTCGAGCCGCTGGGCGAGGAGCAGGTCGGCGAGACGACGCTGCGCGTCCTCGAGGCGCCGCGCGAGCGCCGCGCGCTCGTCGTCGTCGGCGGGGTGGGTCACGGCGCAGACTCTATCGGTGGGAGCGGGAACCATCTCGAGATGCTTCGCGTTACGCTAACGAAATCGCGACGCCGACGTCGTCTCCCACCCGACCTGGAACCCCTGGAGGCTCCGTGTCCCGTCTCGCCCGGCTGTCGCTGGCCAACCGCGCGCTCGTCGCGCTCGCCACGGTCGCGATCGCGATCTTCGGCGTCATCAGCATGGGATCGCTCAAGCAGGAGCTCATCCCGAGCCTGCAGATCCCGACCGCCGCCGTCGTCGGCGTCTACCCGGGCTCCGCCCCGGCGATCGTCGAGCAGCAGGTGACCGTCCCCGTCGAGACGGCCGCGCGCGCCGTCAAGGGCGTCGAGGACGTCACGTCGACGTCGTCCACCGGCATGTCCGTGACGACCGTGCAGTTCGCGTACGGCACGGACATGGACGCCGCGGCGTCCCAGCTCCAGACGGCGATCACGCGGCTCCAGTCCCAGCTCCCCGAGGACGTCGAGCCGCAGGTCGTGACGGGCTCCGTCGACGACCTGCCCGTGATCCAGCTCGCGGTGTCCGGCGGCTCGGACGACGCGGCGCTCGCCGACACCGTCACGTCGAGCGTCGTCCCGGCGCTCGAGGACGTCGAGGGCGTGCGCAGCGTCGCGGTGAGCGGCATCGCGGACCAGCAGGTGACGGTCGACCTCGACCCCGCCGCGCTCGCCGCCGCCGGGCTCAGCCCGGCGCAGGTCTCCACGATCCTCCAGGACAACGGCGTCGTGATCCCGGCCGGGACCGTCTCCGACGGCGACCGGACCCTCAGCGTGCAGGTCGGTACGGCCGTCACGACCGTCGACGAGCTCGCCGCGCTCCCGCTCGTGTCCCCGACCGCCGCGCCGGGCACCGCGCCCGTGGCGCTCGGCGACGTCGCGACCGTGACCGCCGGCCCCGAGCCCGCGACGTCGTACTCGCGCCTCGACGGCGAGAACGCGCTCGCGGTGGCGATCACCAAGACGCCCGCCGGCAACACGGTCGAGGTGTCGCACGCCGTCCAGGACGCGGTCGACGACCTCTCCGGCGTGCTCGAGGCGCAGGACGTGCGCGTCGAGGTCGTGTTCGACCAGGCACCGTTCATCGAGGAGTCCATCGAGGGCCTCGCGACGGAGGGCCTGCTCGGGCTCCTCTTCGCGGTCGTCGTGATCCTGCTCTTCCTCGCGTCGCTGCGCTCGACGCTCGTCTCCGCGGTGTCGATCCCGCTCTCGCTGTTCGTGACGTTCATCGTCATGAACGCCACGGGCTACACGCTGAACATCCTCACGCTCGGCGCCATGACGGTCGCGATCGGCCGCGTGGTCGACGACTCGATCGTCGTCATCGAGAACATCAAGCGGCACCTGTCGTACGGCGAGGAGAAGGTGGGCGCCATCATCGGCGCCGTCAAGGAGGTCGCGGGCGCGATCACCGCCTCGACGGTGGCGACCGTCGCCGTCTTCCTGCCGATCGCCCTCGTGGGCGGCATGGTCGGCGAGCTCTTCCGGCCCTTCGCGCTCACCGTGGCCATCGCGATGCTCGCGTCGCTGTTCGTCGCGCTGACGATCGTCCCGGTGCTCGCGTACTGGTTCATCAAGTCCCCGCCCGTCCCGGCCGACCCCGAGGCCGCGCGCCTCGCGGGCGAGCGCGCCCGTGCCACGGCGGAGGCCAAGGAGCGCCGCGGGCTGTGGCAGCGCGGGTACGTCCCGACGCTGCGCGCGGCGCTGCGCCACCCCGTGATCACCCTGGGCGTGTCCGTCGCGATCCTCGCCGGGACGCTCGCACTCGTGCCGCGCCTGGAGACCAACTTCCTCGGCGACACGGGCCAGGACACGCTCACGGTCACCGAGTCGTTCGCACCCGGCACGTCGCTCGAGGCGCAGGACGCCGCCGCGCGCGACGTGGAGCAGGCCCTCATGGACGTCGACGGCGTCGCGACCGTGCAGACCACGGTCGGCACCGCGGGCGGTCCCGAGGCCGCCTTCTTCGGCGGCGGGGGCTCCCCGACGGCGACGTTCGCCGTCACGCTCGACGCGGACGCCGACGCCGTCGAGGCCCAGGAGGACGTGCGCGACGCGGTCTCCGGGCTGGGCGGCGAGGCGAGCGAGGGCATCGAGGTCGCCGGCGCGGACGCCGCGTTCGGCAGCTCGACGGTCGACCTCGTCGTGCGCGCCCCCGACACCGAGACCCTCGCGGCCGCGGCCGCGGACGTGCAGGAGCTCGCCGAGGACGCCGACGGCGCGGCGCAGGTGACCAACAACCTCGCCTCGGCCCAGTCGACGGTCCAGGTGACCGTCGACCGCGACGCCGCGGCCGCCGTCGGGCTCACCGAGACGCAGGTGGCCGGGACGGTCGCGGGGACGATGTCCCCCGCGCCCGTCGGCACGGTGAACCTCGGCGACGGCCCGGTCCAGGTCCGCGTCCTCGCGGGCGAGGCCCCGGCGACCGTCGCGGAGCTCGAGCAGGTCGTGCTGCCCACCGCGGCCGGGCCCGTGCCGCTCACGCAGGTCGCCGAGGTCGCCGAGGTCGAGGTCCCCACCTCGATCACGCGCGTCGACGGCGAGCGCAGCGCGACCATCTCCGTCACGCCCGCGGGCCAGGACCTCGGTGCGCTCACCACCGAGCTCACGACCGCGATCGACGGCCTCGAGCTCGAGGGCGGCGCGACGGTCGAGATCGGCGGCGTCGCGTCCGACCAGGCCGACGCGTTCGCCGACCTCGGGCTCGCGCTGCTCGTCGCGATCCTCATCGTCTACCTCGTCATGGTCGCGACGTTCCGCAGCCTCCTCCAGCCGTTCATCCTGCTCGTGTCGATCCCGTTCGCCGCGACGGGTGCGCTGCTCCTGCTGCTCGCCACCGCGACCCCGCTCGGTGTGCCGGCCCTCATCGGCCTGCTCATGCTCGTCGGGATCGTGGTGTCGAACGCGATCGTGCTCATCGACCTCATCAACCAGTACCGCGAGCGCGGCCGGTCGCTCGACGACGCCGTGATGGAAGGGTCGCGCAAGCGCCTGCGCCCCATCGTCATGACGGCCGCGGCGACGATCTTCGCGCTCACCCCGATGGCGATCGGCATCACCGGTGGCGGGGCGTTCATCTCCCAGCCGCTCGCGCTCGTCGTCATCGGCGGCCTGCTCAGCTCGACGCTGCTCACGCTCGTCGTCGTGCCCGTGCTGTACACGCTCGCCGAGCGCCGCGGCGAGAAGCGCGCGGCGAAGAAGGCCGCCAAGGAGGAGGCCGCGGCCCAGGCAGAGGCCGAGAAGGCAGCCGCCGCAGAGGCGACCGCGAAGGCCTGAGCCGCCCGACCTTCCCTCGGCCCGCCGGGACTCGCCGACCCGGCGATCCCGGTGGGCCGAGCAGGTGACTCCGGCGCGTCAGGAGTCCATGACGTGCCGGAACCACCTGCTCGGCGCCGAGGGAGGAGCCGTCAGGAGGGGCGGGCGACGCCCGTCTCGTAGGCGAGGACGACGGCCTGGACGCGGTCGCGGAGGCCCAGCTTGCCGAGGACGCGGCCGACGTGGGTCTTGACGGTCGCCTCGGACAGGACGAAGCGCTCGGCGATCTCGGCGTTCGTCAGCCCCTCGCCGAGGGCCTCGAAGACCTCGAGCTCGCGCGCCGTGAGCTCGGCGAGGCGGGGGTCGTGCAGGCCGGTCTGGCTCGGGGCGGGGGCGACGGTGCCGTCCTGGGGGAGCTGCGCGGAGAACATCTCGAGCATGCGGCGCGTGATGCGCGGGGAGACGGCGGCGTCTCCGCTCGCGACGGCGCGGATCGCCCCGACGAGCTCGCCCGGCTTGGCGTCCTTGAGCAGGAACCCGCTCGCACCGGCGCGCAGCGCGGCGAACGCGTACTCGTCGAGGTCGAACGTGGTGAGGATGATGACGCGCGACTCGGGCTGCGCGGCGACGATGCGTTCGGTCGCCTCGATGCCGTTGGTCCCGGGCATGCGGACGTCCATGAGCACGACGTCGGGCCGTAGCGCGGCGGCCTGCGCGATCCCGGTCTCGCCGTCGCCGGCCTCGCCGACGACCTCGATGTCGTCCTCGGCGGCGAGGATCATCCGGAAGCCCATGCGCAGCAGCGCCTGGTCGTCGACGAGCAGCACCCGGGTCGGTGCGTCGCTGTCCGTCATGTGCGTTCCCGTCCGTCGTCGCGTCCGCCGGTCTCCCGGCCGGGGTCGAGGTCGAGGCGCAGGCTCGCCCGCACCTCCCAGCCGGTCCCGCTCGGCCCCGCCGACACCGTACCGCCGTAGACGGCCGCCCTCTCTCGCATCCCGATGATGCCGCGGCCCGTCCCGACCGGGACGCCGGGCGGGTGCTGCTCCGCGACCGACGGTGGCAGGACGCGCTCGTCGGCGCTCGCGCCCTCGCCGGGGCGGCGCCCGGCCTGGTTGACGACGCGCAGCTCGAGCCAGTCGGCACCCGGCTCGGCGCGGCGTGAGACCTCGACGAGGACCATGGGCGACAGGGGCGCGTAGCGCAGCACGTTCGTCAGGGACTCCTGGACGATGCGGTGCGCGGTCTGGCGCAGCGCCGGGCCGGGCGTCGGCTGCGGGCCCGAGCGCACGAGCCGGACGGGCAGCCCGGCGGTGCGGAAGCGTTCGACGATCTCCTCGAGCTCGGGCGTCTCGTGCGCCGGGGCGAGCGGCACGGTCTGCTCGCCGCCGGGCTCGCGCAGGACGCCGAGCACGCGCCGCATGTCGGCGAGGGCGGCCCGCCCGGTCGCGGTGAGCTCGTCGAGCGCGTGGCCCGCGAGCTCGGGGTTCTTGGCGCCCGACGCCTTGGCGCCGTCCGCGAGCGCGACCATGACCGTCAGGGAGTGCGCGACGACGTCGTGCATCTCGCGCGCGATGCGCGTGCGCTCGGCGGCGGCGGCGAGCTGCGCCTGCTGGTCGCGGTCGCGCGCGATGGAGTTCGCCCGCTCGACGAGGTCGGACACGTGCTGCCGGCGGGCGCGCACGTTGGTGCCGATCGCGAGGGCGATCAGGCACAGGACGGTCGTGACGAGGATGCCGACGATGCGGTCGACGGTCGCGCGACCGGGCTCGACGCTCTGGCGCAGGACCTCGCCGTCCGCGGTGGTGATGACGTCGTACCAGAGGAGGGTCGCGGCGGACAGGGCCAGGACGACGATGGCGAGGACCGGCCACGCGATGCGGGACGGCCGCGAGGCCGCGACGGCGTACACCGCGAACATGGCCGCGACCTCGAACCCGGCGGTGTCGCCGGTGACCGCGATCGCGAGGACACCGAGGACGGTGAGCCCGAGCGCGACGGTGACGGGTCGCCGGCGGCGCCAGTACAGGAGCGCCCCGCCGAGGAGGAAGAACACGAGCGACAACGGCGAGGAGCCGTGGGGCTGCTCCGCGAAGAGCGAGTAGAGGACCCCCGGCACGACGAAGACCGCGACGATGACCCAGTCCATGACGACGGGGTGCCGGGCGAAGTACCGACGCACCGGGCCGAGGCGCCGGGCGTCGAGCTCGGTGAACGGCTCGGGCGCGGGCCGCATCGCCAGCGGCGCGGGCGCGCCCGGAGCTGCGGCTCCCGGGCGCGTCACGGCCGACGCCGGACGAGCGGGCTGCTCGTCCGGCGTCGGCGGGGTGGTGGGCCGGGAGGTCACGCGTCCCGGCGCTTGAGCACGATGGCCGCGGCGGCGGTGAGCGCCGCGGTCCAGCCGGCGAGCACCGCGAAGCCCGGCCACGGGCCGATCGCGTCGGGGGACGACATCCCGCCGCCGAGCACGACCTGCTCGCCTGCCGACGCGGGCAGCGAGTTCATGAGCGTCTGGACCCAGTCCGCCCCCGTGACGCCCATGACGATGTTGAGGACCATCGACAGGACGAAGAACACGGCGACGAGCGTGAAGATCGCGCCGGCTGAGCTGCGGAGCAGGACGCCGATCGCGACGGAGAACAGCGCGACGGCCGTGAGGTAGAGCACGACGCCGATCAGGGCGCGCTGGTCGTCCGCGGACGAGAAGTCGACCGTCATGCCCTTGCCCGACAGGATCGGGTAGGTCACGAGGTAGGACAGCCCGACGGCGACGACGGTCGAGACAGCCGTCACGACGCCGACGACGATCATCTTGGCCGCGAGCGCGGGCGTGCGGCGCGGGACGGCGGAGAGCGTGGAGCGGATCATGCCGGTGGAGTACTCGCCCGTGACGGTGAGCGCGCCGAGCACCGCGACGGCGAGCTGCGCGAACGAGTAGCCGACCGTGATGACCATGACGCCGACGCCGTCGGACGCGCCCATCCCGGCCTCCTCGGCCGAGACGCCCGCCGAGTCCATCGAGGACACGACGGCCGCGAACATGAGGGAGAAGCCCACCATGACCGCGATGGTGATGCCGAGCGTCCACCACGTGGAGCGCAGCGAGCGGAACTTGATCCACTCCGAGCGGAGCACGTGGCCGAAGGTGAGGCGGTAGGGGGAGGTGCGGGACGCCGTCGGGCTGGTGGCGCCCGGGGCGAGGGTCGTGGCGCTCATCGCTGCGCTCCTTCGAGGGAGTCGGTGGGGGCCGGCGCACTCGCGGGCGCACCCGCCGCGCCGTGGCCGATGTGGATCTGCGCGGACTCGGTCTGGTACTCGACCGAGTCGGCCGTGAGGGCCATGTAGGCGTCCTCGAGCGTCGACGTGACGGGCGTGAGCTCGTGCAGGACGAAGCCCTTCGCGGCGGCGAGCTCGCCGATCCCGGGCGCGTCCGCGCCGGTGACCACGAGCAGGCTCGGCTCGTCGCTCGTGACGGTCGCGCCGTCGCTCGTGAGGATCTCGGCGAGCTGCGTCGCGTGCGGCGTGCGGACGCGGACCGTGCGCTGCTGCGCGCCGTTGACGATGTCGCTCACCGGGGCGTCCGCGATGATCCGGCCCTTGCCGATGACGATGATGTGGTCGGCCGTGAGGGCGACCTCGCTCATGAGGTGGCTCGACAGGAAGACCGTGCGGCCCTCCGACGCGAGGTACTTGGCGAGGTTGCGCACCCACAGGACGCCCTCGGGGTCGAGGCCGTTGACGGGCTCGTCGAGGATGAGCGTCTTGGGGTCGCCGAGCAGGGCGGACGCGATGCCCAGGCGCTGGCCCATGCCGAGCGAGAAGCCGCCGACGCGCTTCTTCGCGACCGACTGGAGGCCGGTCATCTCGATGACCTCGTCCACGCGCTTGGTCGGGATGCCGTGCGTCGCGGCCATCGCGAGGAGGTGGTTGTAGGCGGTGCGCCCGGTGTGGACCGCCTTCGCGTCGAGCAGCGCGCCCACCTCGGTGAGGGGGGAGCGGTGCTGCGCGTACGGGCGCCCGTTGACGGTGACGGTCCCCGCGGTCGGACGGTCCAGACCCATGATCATGCGCATGGTCGTGGACTTGCCGGCGCCGTTGGGGCCGAGGAAGCCGGTGACGGTCCCGGGACGCACGGTGAACGAGATGCCGTCCACCGCGGTCTTGGGCCCGTACCGCTTGGTCAGGCCGCGTGCTTCGATCATGACTTCGCCCCTCCGAGGGTCGTTCGTCCGGGATGGTTCTGGTGCTCGCGGGGCGAGGGTCGCACCGGTCTGACCGGGGTCCTCTCCGCGAGGTACGTCTCGAGCCTAGGGACGTGCACGACGTCGGGCGGCCCCCGTGCGACGTATCTTGCCCGGGGTGTGGGCCGGGCGGCGTACACCGCGCGGCGTACGTGGCACGTCGTCGGGTGGTCCGCTGGTCGGGACTTCGCCGTCTCGGGGCGAAAAACCGGCGGGAACAGTGGCCACGGCTCGCACGTTCCCTAGGATGAACACAGGCCAGCGACACCCGACTCGAGGCGAGACGCCGATGACGAGGCCCGCTGAGAGGTAGTGGACGCCGCGACCAGGAGGAGCTCATGAGCAACCCCGTCTTCAACAACAGCGCGGTCTTCGGTGATCCGAAGAACCAGCGCGGTGGGGCGGCCACGCAGGCCGGTCCCGCCTACGGGAGCCCGCCGCCGCAGGGGCAGGGCCCTGCCTACGGCACGCCGCCCCAGCAGCAGGGCGCGCAGTGGGGTGCCTACGGCGCCCAGACCGCCGACGCCGCGTCGCTCGACGCGATGTACAACGCGCCGTCGGCGACGACCGCGGACACCAAGCGCCTGACCTACGACGACGTCATCATGAAGACGGGCGGCCTGCTCGCCCTGCTCGTGGTGGTCGGCGCGGGATCGTGGATGGTCACGCCGCAGATGCCGGCGCTGTGGATCATCGGCGCCGTCGTCGGCCTCGTGCTCGGCCTGGTGAACTCGTTCAAGCGGAACCCGAGCCCCGCGCTCATCGTGCTGTACACGCTCGCGCAGGGCCTGTTCCTCGGCGGCATCAGCCGCTTCTACGAGACGGCGTGGAACGGCGTCGTGCCGTCGGCCGTCGTGGCCACGGTCGCGACGTTCGCCGCCGCGCTGTTCCTGTTCAAGTCCGGCCGCGTGCGGGTCACGCCGAAGTTCATGCGCTGGCTGCTCATCGCGATGGTCGGCTACCTGGTCTTCTCGCTGGTGAACGTCGTGCTCATCATGACGGGCGTCCTCGGCGGCTGGGGGCTCTACAGCGGGTGGGGCATCATCGCCAGCGTCATCGGCGTCGGCCTGGCGGCGGCGTCGCTCATCGTCGACTTCGACTCGATCAAGCGCGGCGTCGAGGGCGGTGTGCCGGCCAAGTTCGCGTGGTCGGCCGCGTTCGGCCTGCTCGTCACGCTGATCTGGCTCTACCTCGAGTTCCTGCGCCTCTTCGCGATCCTGCAGAGCAGCGACTGACGGTGGCGCGCAGCACCCGTGAACCGGCACCCGCGGCGGACGTCCCGCCGCGGGTGCCGGTCTTTCTCGCCGGCCTGGTCGTCGCCGCGGCGGCGATGCTCGGCGTCCAGGTCCTCTACATGGTCGTCTCCGGCGCGCCGCCCGCGTGGCTCGCGTTCGCGGCGCTCCTCATCCTGCTCAGCGTGCCGACCGCGGGCGCCGCGGTGGCCTGGCTCGGCACCCGGATCACGCGCGACGCGTCCGAGCGCCGGGCCGCGCTGGTGTTCGCCACGCTCGGTCTCGTCGCGGGTGCGCTGTGGGGGTCGCTGCTCGCCGGCGGGCTCGCGCGGCAGCTCGCCGACGCCGGTGCGAGCGGCGGGGGAGCACTCGTCGCGGGCGCGGCCGCCGTCGTCGGCGTCACCGCGGCGATCGGCGGCGGGCTCGGTCGCCTCGCCGCGCGTGAGGCCTCCGACCGGCCGCTCCTCGTCGTCGTCCTCGGCGTCGTCGTGGTCCTCGTCGCCCTCCTGGGCTTCGTCGGCTGACCGCCTCACCCCGCCATCCCGTGAGTGCGTGAAAGAGTCGCGGTCGGAGGTCTCCGCCGCGACTCTTTCATGCACTCAGCAGGGTCAGGCGGGGAGGCGGCCCGTGGTCGAGGCGAAGCCGAGCCAGGTGTGGCGGTTGCCCGCCCAGCACCAGCCGACCTTCGGCGCGCCGCGGCGCTCGCGCCCGTCGCGCCCCGTGCCGTTCGAGATCCACAGCGCCGGGGTGCGGGCGTCGAGACGGCCGTCGGGCGTGCGCAGGCGCGACCCGATCGTCATGTAGCAGAGGTTGCGCGTGAGGACGCTCGGCGCCTGGAGCGCCCAGTGGATGCCCTCGTGCAGCAGCATCGGCGTCCGGCCCCGGGCGGTGAGCTCGGGCAGCGCCTCGTCCGGCGACCAGTTCGCCAGGTCGTCGCCTCGGTCCGGGCCCGCGACCACGTAGAGCGGTCCGTCGGGGACCTCGACGCCCTCGATCGGCGCGAACCGGTCGACGTCCGTCATGTCGACGACGACGAAGCCCTCCTTCTCGCCGTCGCGCGCCGGGAGCCGCAGGAGGGGAGCGAGGGCCGACGGCGGCGCGAGCCGCGGGTCGACGACGAGCAGCGACCCGGCGGGCGCGGTCCCGGCGAGCCCGGTCGCGGCGGCGCGGAGCGCGTCGGACGTCAGACCCGCGAGCTCGTGGACGCCGAGCGCGACGAGGCGCTCGGCCTGGGCGGCGACGCCGGGCAGGTCGGGGAGCGCCGTCGCGGGGGCGCTCGGGTGCGGGGCGGCGGTGGTCGTCTCGGGCACGGGTCACCTCTCGGTCGGGGCAGTCGGAGGGCTCAACGCTGTACACCGTACGGAAATTCCCTCCCTCGTGCCGCCGAGGTGTCGAACGACGCACGGCGCCGCGCGGATCGGGGATGATCGAGGCATGAGATACGCAGAGCACGTCTCGGAGCTCGTCGGCGGTACCCCGCTCGTCCGGCTGTCCCGTGTCACCGAAGGCCTCAGCGCGACGATCCTCGCCAAGGTCGAGTACGTCAACCCCGGCGGCTCGGTGAAGGACCGCATCGCGCTGAAGATGGTCGAGGCCGCGGAGGCGTCGGGAGAGCTGGCGCCGGGCGGCACGATCGTCGAGCCCACCTCCGGCAACACCGGCGTCGGCCTCGCGCTCGTCGCGCAGCGCAAGGGGTACGACTGCGTGTTCGTCTGCCCGGACAAGGTGAGCCAGGACAAGCGGGACGTGCTGCGCGCGTACGGCGCGCGCGTCGTCGTGACGCCGACCGCCGTCGCGCCGGACCACCCGGACTCCTACTACTCCGTGTCGGACCGCCTCGTCCGCGAGATCCCGGGGGCATGGAAGCCGAACCAGTACGCGAACCCGAACGGCCCGGCGTCGCACTACGAGTCCACCGGACCGGAGGTGTGGGCGGACACGGACGGCCGCGTGACCCACTTCGTCGCGGGCGTCGGCACGGGTGGCACGATCACCGGCACCGGGCGCTACCTCAAGGACGTCTCGGCGGACCGCGCGGAGGCCGAGGGCGGTCGCGTGCGCGTCGTCGGCGCCGACCCGGCGGGCTCGGTGTACTCCGGGGGCGACGGGCGCCCGTACCTCGTCGAGGGCGTGGGGGAGGACTTCTGGCCGGCCGCCTACGACCCGACGGTCCCCGACGAGGTCATCCCCGTCACGGACGCGGACTCGTTCGCGATGACGCGGCGCCTCGCGCGCGAGGAGGGCCTGCTCGTCGGCGGGTCGTGCGGCATGGCCGTCGAGGCGACGCTGCGGCTCGCGCGCCGGCTCGAGGAGGAGGACCCGGAGGCCGCGGACCGGGCCGTGATCGTTGTCCTGCTGCCCGACAGCGGGCGCGGCTACCTGTCGAAGATCTTCAACGACGCCTGGATGCGGTCGTACGGGTTCCTGCCCGACGAGGAGGGCGTGACCGCGGGCGACGTGCTGCGCGCCAAGGACGGGCGCCTGCCCGACCTCGTGCACACGCACCCGAGCGAGACCGTGCGCGACGCGATCGAGATCCTGCGCGAGTACGGCGTCTCCCAGATGCCGGTCGTGGGCGCCGAGCCGCCGGTGAAGAGCGGCGAGGTCGCGGGGTCGGTGAGCGAGCGCGAGCTGCTCGACGCCGTGTTCTCCGGCCGCGCCTCCCTCGCCGACCGCGTGGACCAGCACATGGAGCCCCGGTTCCCGCTCATCGGCGCGGGCGAGGGCGTCGAGGCCGTCCGGGCCGCGCTGCACGATGCCGACGCGCTGCTCGTCGTCGAGGACGGCGACCCGGTCGGCGTCCTCACGCGGCACGACCTCCTGGGGTTCGTCGCCGCGCGCTGACTCTCCCCGGCACCTGCCGAGCACGACCAGGGGGTCGTCATCCCGTGGATGGCGACCCCGTGTCGTGCTCGGCAGCGATCAGGGTCGTGGTCGGCGAAGAGCCACGACGGCGAGCAGCACGCACCCGGCGCCGAGCAGGACGCCGTGCGCGACCCTCAGTCCGGGACCGCCCCAGAACTGCGGCAGCAGCAGGACGAGGCCGAGGGTGAACGGCAGGGTGAACCACCAGCGCGCGACGCCGCGGAGCGCGACGGCGGCGAGCAGGCCGCCTGCGGCAAGGAGGATCAGCCCCGCGCCGAAGAGCGTGACGGCGAGGGGTCCCGCGCGCAGGTCCGTCACGACGTCGAGAAACCCCGTGGCGGCGGGGTCGCTCGTGGAGGTCGCCGCGCTCGCGATCGCCTGGATGCCGAACATCTCCGCACCGAAGAAGAGCGCGGCGAGGAATCCACCCGCCCAGACGAGTCCCGTCGCGGACGCGAGCAGATCGGCCGTGCGCCGTGGGGCCCGGGCGGCGACCGTCGATCGTAGGCCCAGGAGCGCCGGGGCGAGCAGGCCGATCGCCAGGATGCCGCACAGGTGCGCGACGACCCAGCGGTCGGACGCGAACGCGGCGGCGAGCTCGGCGGTCGGGTGCGCCTCGTCCGGCCAGGGTCGCAGCACGGGGAACAGGACGAAGCCCGTACCCGCTGCGACGAGCGCGGCGGCGGTCAGGCGTCGGGTCGAGGTCGACGACGTAGGCGTGGCGGGCGCTGCGGTGGTGGTCGAGCTCATGGGAGCCTCCGGGGGTTCGCGGGAACAGGTGGGTGTCCGCCCGGTCCGGTGTGCGGTCCAGGACGGGCGCGCGCGGTCAGGAGCCGCCGGTGAGCGCCGCGAGACCGGCGAGCATCGAGCGGACGTGGAGCTCGAAGCTCTCGTCCAGGTCGTCGGGGAGCCGGAAGCCGCCGCCGAGCTCGAGCGCGACGAATCCGTGCAGGCTGGCGCGCACGGACCGGATCGCGTCGATCGTGCGGTCCTCGGGGAGGGCGAAGCCGCGCAGCACCGCGCCGACGACCTGGACGCTGCGCCCGGCCGCCGCGGACAGCGCGGCGTCGGCGGGGTCGTCGGGGTCGGGCGCCACCTGGACCGCGGCGTACCGGCCCGGGTGCGCGCGGGCGTAGCGCCGGGTCGCGTGCGCGAGGGCGGCGACGGCGTCGGGCCCGGCGAGCCCGACCGTCGCGTCGGTGAGCGCCCGCGTGTAGTCCTCGACCGACACGACGACGACCTCGCGCCGCAGGGCCGCGAGCGACCCGACGTGCTTGTACAGGCTCGGCGTCGCGACGCCCGCCTGCGCGGCGACCTTCGCGAGCGTGAGGTCGGCGAAGCCGGTCGGGCCGCCCGCGTCGACGAGGTCGACGGCGATCCGCACGACCGCCGCGTGCGAGAGCCCCGCCCTAGCCACGGGTGCTCTCCGACCCCTCGGCGCGCGCGTCGCTCGGGCGCGCGGCGGCGTCGGGCAGGTCGGCGAGGAACGCGAGCGTCGCGGCCACGACCTCCTCCGGCGCCTGGAGCTGGGGGTAGTGGCCCACCTCGGGCAGCACGAGGGTCGTCGCACCGAGCGACTCCTGGGCCCACGCGGCCTCTGCCGCGGGGTCTGCGTAGTCGGGGTCGAGCGCGCCGAAGATCGCGAGCGCGGGTGCCTCGACGTGCGCGACGCGCGGCTCGACGACGCGGTGGTCGAGCTGGAGGGTGAGGTCCCGGAAGGAGCGCAGGCGCCCCGGCTCGGAGAGGTTGGCGCGGATCGCAGCCTGGTGCGCGGCGAGGCGCGCGGGCGTGCGGCCCTTGTTCAGCGACCCGTAGAACGACGCCCAGAACGCGGCGCCCCACGGCCGGGCGAGCGCGAGGCGGTAGAGCGCGCGCATCGCACGGAGCTTCGCGGGCGACGACGGCTCGCGCAGGAACCCGTCGAGGAGGACGAGCCCGCGCACGAGGTCGGGGCGCTCGGCCGCGGCGATCACGGCGGCCGACGCCGCCATGGAGCTCCCCAGCAGGACGGCGGGGCCCGCGTCCAGGTGCTCGACGAGCGCGACGTAGTCGGACGCCGTCGCCTCGTCGCCGTGGGTCGAGAACGTGGTGTCGCTGTCGCCGTGGCCGCGCAGGTCCACGACGACCACGCGGTAGCCCGCGGCCACGAGGTGCGGGGCGACGTCGTCGTAGGTGGCGCGCAGGTCGCCCATGCCGGGCGAGGCGACGACGAGGGGCCCGTCGCCCTCGTCGGTGTAGGCGAGGCGCCCCTCGGCCCGGGTGAGGTGGTGCACGGTGGATCGCTGGCTCGTGTTCATAGCCCCAAGGCTAATGCCATTAGCCAAAGTTCGCAAGAGGGCGGGTGGAGGACACCCCCGGCCGCCTCGGAGCGACCCGCGTAGGGTAGGGAGACCCGCGTCCGCGCGGCCTTTCCTGCACCCGACGAGAGGCAACCTCGTGACCGACCAGCCCACCCTTCCGACCGCATCCGGATCCTTCGGCGACAAGCCGACGCTCACGTTCCCGGAGACGGACGCGCCCAGCGGTCTCCAGGTCGTCGTGCTCAGCGAGGGCGACGGCCCGGCCGTCACGTCGGGGCGCAACATCGTCGTGCACTACCTCGGCCAGGCGTGGGGCGGCCACGTGTTCGACAACTCCTACGACCGCGGCGACACCATCGCGTTCCCGATCGGCGTCGGCGCCGTGATCGGCGGCTGGGACAAGGGCCTCGTCGGCCAGAACGTCGGCTCGCGCGTGCTGCTCTCGATCCCGCCGGAGCACGGCTACGGCCAGCGCGGCGTGCCGCAGGCCGGCATCGCGGGCACGGACACGCTCGTCTTCGTGGTGGACGTCGTCGACGTCCAGTGACACCTCCGCGCTGAGTGCCGGGTCTTCGTCGCCGCCGAGCCGTCCCGACGACGAAGACCCAGCACTCAGCGGCGCGTGGAGCGGGTGACGGTGAACCGCGGGCCGCGCGCGACCTGGGTCGTCGGCCCGACCGCGCGCTCCAGCGCCGGCCGGTAGCGCAGGTGCGAGTTCCACACGCACCACAGCTCCCCGCCTGGCCGCAGGACCCGCCCCGCCGTCGCGAACATGCGGTGCGCCGCGTCGGTGCGCAGGGCTGCGCCGTCGTGGAACGGCGGGTTGAGCAGCACGACGTCGGCGCTCGCGTCGGCCAGCGTCGCGCCCGCGTCGTCGCGCACCGTGCGCACCCGGTCGCCGACCCCGTTCTCCCGCGCCGTGAGCGCCGCCGACCGCACCGCCGCGTCGGAGCGGTCCGCCGCGACGACGTGCGCCTCCGGCCAGCGCCGGGCCGCCCACGTGGCGAGCAGCCCCGTCCCGCAGCCGAGGTCGACGACGTCGCGTGGCCCCGTGCCCCCGGGCGCCGACCCGTCCGGGGCGGCGGCGCCGAGCTGCTCGAGCAGGGACCGCGTGCCGAGGTCCAGGCCGGCGCCCGCGAAGGCGGCCCCGAACGCCGCGACCCGCAGCCCGACGTCGGGCAGGTCGGCCGTCACGGGGTAGGTGAACCCGTCGTGCGCGGGGCGCGGCGACGACGCGACGAGCACGCGGGACTTGCCGCGCGCGAGGCTCGCGCGCACGTCCGCGAACGACTCGCCGAGGACGTCGTTCATGGCGCGGGTCATGTGCTTGACGCGTCCGCCCGCCAGCAGCACCACGTCCGGGTCGGCCTCGCGCGCGACGTGCTCCGCGACGTCGCGCAGCGCCGCGAGGCTGCGGGGCAGGCGCAGCAGCACGACGCGCGCCCCGGCGAGCAGACCGGTCCCGAGGACGTGGCGCACGTACGCGCCGGTCAGGCCGAGCGCCGCCGCGTTCGCGTCGAGCGCGGCCTCCGCCGTGCAGGCGTCCTGGTGGACGCGCGCCCTCGCAGCGCGCCCGTCTCCCGACGCCGGACCGTCCTCGGTCGTCGCCGTGGCGGTGAGCAGGGCGGCGCCGAGCGTGAGGGCCCCGTACCGGTCGTCGACGACCGCCACGGCCCCCGGCCCGGCGCCCGCGAGCCGCGGCGCGGCCTCGTCGAGCAGGAGGTCGAGCAGCAGCCGGTCGACGGGGTCCACGGCGACCGGGGCGTCCTCGCGGCCCGGGCCGGTGTCGTCGGTACGCAGGCGCGCGAGCAGCGCGGCGAGGTCGGGCGGGGAGGTCGTCACCGGTCCAGTCTCCCCGACGGCACGACGCTCCCCGCCCGGTCGCGCCTGCGCCGTCGCTCCGCCGAACCTCACCCGGCGTCGCCGTGCCGTGCGCCGCCGCGAGCGCTACTGTGCGGTTCCCGGACAGCGAGGAGGCACCCGTGGACGTCCCGCGAACCCTGGCCGAGTCCCGCGCGGCGGGGCGCGCCCTGCGCGACAGGGTGCCGCGCCGCACCCAGGGGGAGCTGCTCCTCCCGGAGCGCGACCCCGTCGCGATCATCGAGGAGCAGAACCGCGACCGGCTCCAGGACCTCGTCCCGCTGCGGATCGGGCGCATGCTCGAGTCGCCGTTCGCGTTCTACCGCGGGACGGCGGCCACGATGGCCCATGACCTGCGCGACGGTCCGCGGACCGGGGTGCACGTCGTCGCGTGCGGCGACGCGCACGTCTCGAACTTCGGCCTGTTCGCGTCGCCCGAGCGGCGCGTCCTGTTCGACCTCAACGACTTCGACGAGGCGTCCGACGCGCCGTGGGAGTGGGACGTCAAGCGGCTCTCCGCGAGCATGCACGTGGGGGGACGGGACAAGGGCATGTCGGAGGAGCAGTGCCGCGAGGCGGCGCGGGGTGCGGCGCGCGGCTACCGGGAGGCGGTCGCCGCCGCGTACGACCGCAGCGCGTTGGACCGGTACGCCTTCCAGGTCGACGCGGAGCTCATCGAGCCGCTCCTGCTCAAGGAGGGGCGGCTGGAGCTGAAGCGCACCCTGAAGAAGGCCCGCCGTCGTACGTCGGAGCAGGTGGTCCAGAAGATCACGGCGCTGTCCGCCGACGGGCGGACCCGGATCGTCGACCAGCCGCCCGTCACGCAGCACGTGGACACGGCGAGCCTGGACGAGCTCACGACCCTGTTCGAGGCGTACCGCGAGCCGCTGCGCGCGGACGCGCGCCTGCTGCTGAGCCAGTTCACGGTCGTCGACTTCGTGCTGCGCGTGGTGGGGGTCGGCAGCGTGGGCACCCGCTGCTACATCGTGCTGCTCGAGGGGCCCGCGGGGGAACCGCTCGTGCTCCAGGTGAAGGAGGCGACGAGGTCCGTGCTGGCGACCTACGGCGGGATGGTCGACGCGCTGCCCTCGGGTCTGGTGCCGGCAGGGAGCGTGCCCGCCCAGGGGCGACGCGTCGTCGCCGCCCAGCGGATCCTCCAGGCGCAGTCGGACCCGTTCCTCGGCTGGACCACGGTCGAGGCGCCGGGTCGCACGGGGCGGCCCCGCGTCGACTTCTTCTGGCGGCAGTTCCGCGACATGAAGGGGTCGGTCGAGCTCGACCGGCTCTCCGCCGCGCAGTTCGTCCGGTACGGCGAGCTCTGCGGGCGCGTGCTCGCCCGCGCGCACAGCCAGTCGCCCGGCACCCGCGTGGCCCACGGGTACCTCGGCCGCTCCGACGCGTTCGACGACGCGATCGCGCGCTGGTCGTGCGCGTACGCGGACGTCGTCGAGCAGGACTTCGCCGCGCTCGAGGCGGCCGTCGCGAGCGGGCGGCTGCCCGCGGAACGGGGCACCTGAGACGACGCGCCCGACCGTAGGCTGAGCGCCATGACGGACGACGCCGGGCTGCCCGGTCCCGAGACGCCCGCGCCCACCGACCCGCCGCGCGGGACGGCGCGCGTCGCGGTCGAGTACTGCACGCAGTGCCGGTGGCTCCTGCGTGCCGCGTGGGTCGCCCAGGAGCTGCTCCAGACGTTCCGCACCCGTCTCGGCGAGGTCGCGCTGGTGCCGGGGACGGACGGCGTCTTCCGCGTCACGCTCGACGCCGGAGACGGTCCCGTGCTGCTGTGGGACCGCAAGGCCGACGGCGGGTTCCCCGAGATCCCCGACCTCAAGCGGCGCGTGCGCGACGCCGTCGCACCGGACCTCGCGCTCGGGCACACCGACCGGGCCGCCGCCCGGTCCGCCGGCGTGGGCGAGGCCGCGCCCGTGGAGTGACGCTCCGGGCGGCTCAGGTGCTGAGAGGCGGTTCGACGAGGTCCCACGGCATGCCGTGCAGGTCCTCGAACACCGCGACCGTGCCGTAGGGCTCGTGCCGCGGCTCCTCGCGGAACACCACGCCGTGCGCGAGCATGCGTGCGTGCTGGACGGCGAAGTCGTCCGTCTCGAGGAACAGCGCGACGTCACCGTCGGCCTGCCGTCCCAGGACGTCTCCCGTCGTGGGGACGAGGACGAGGCCGGTGCCACCGTCGTCCGGCCCGACGACGACGCGCCGCCACGACCCGCCGACCACCTCGTCCTGGCGGACGGCGAACCCGATGGCGTCGACGAAGAACGCGATCGCCTCGTCGAGGTCGCGGACGAGGAAGGTGACGTCGGAGATGCGCAGCATCCCGGCAGGCTAGACCACAGGGCCCGGAGGGCGCGGCGTGCGCTCAGCCCTTCTTGGTGCGGGCCGCGGCGAGCCGCTCCTCCTCGGCGCGGACCTTCTTCTGCACCTCGCGCTCGGTCGCGAGCCACGCGGGCGGGTCCTGGCGCAGCGCGTCGATCTCCTCCGTCGTCAGCGGCTCGGTGAGCCCGCCGCGCGTGAGGCCGGAGATGGAGACGCCCAGGCGCCCCGCGACGACGGGTCGCGGGTGGGGGCCGTTGCGGCGCAGGTCCGCGAGCCACTCCGGCGGGTTCTTCTCGAGCTCCTCGAGCTGGGCCCGCGTGATCGTGCCCTCCTGGAACTCCGGCGGCGTGGCGGGCAGGTACACCCCGAGCTTCTTCGCCGCGGTGGCGGGCTTCATGGTCTGCGCGGACTGCTTGGGGGTCATGGGCTCCAGGGTAGTCGGCCGGTCGGGTGTCGGCGGCGCGCCTAGGCTGGTCGGGTGGACGACGACGCGGGCACGGCCCCCGAGGTGACGAACGGCGAGACCCCCGACGACGGCGGTGCGGTGCGGCGGTTCCGGCTCGCGTACGTGCCGGGCGCGACCCCGGCGAAGTGGGTGCGCACCTGGCGCGAGCGCCTCGCCGACGTGCCGCTCGACCTCGTCGCCGTCGAGGCGGGCGACGCCGAGCGCGCGCTGCGCGACGGGGAGGCCGACGCCGCGATCCTCCGCCTGCCGGTCGACCGCGACGTGCTCAGCGCGATCCGGCTCTACGAGGAAGCGCCGGTCGTGCTCGTCTCGCGCGACCACCTGCTCGCCGCGCTCGAGCCCGAGGAGCCGGTCGCGCTCGCGGACCTCGCCGACGACGTGCTGCTGCGCCCGCTCGACGACGTCGTGCCGTGGGCGGGCGAGCCCGGCGCCGCGGACGACGCCCCGGAGCCCCCGGGCCGGCCGGCGGTCGAGCGTCCGGCGACGACGGGCGACGCCGTCGTGCTCGTCGCGGCGAACGTCGGGGTGGCGGTCGTGCCCCAGTCGCTCGCGCGCCTGCACCACCGCAAGGACGTGACGTACCGGCGGCTCGACGACGCGCCGACCGCCCCGGTCGCACTGGCGTGGGTCGCGGACCGCGACGACGAGCTGGTCGAGGAGATGGTCGGGATCGTGCGGGGCCGCACCGTCAACAGCTCGCGGGGTCGCCGCGCCGTGGCCGTGCCCGAGGAGACCGCGACGCCCCGTGCGCAGGGCGGCCGCGGCGGACCCGCGAACCAGGGCTCGCGCGGTGGCTCCGGCGGCCGGGGAGGGTCGCGCAGCGGGCGTGCCGGTGCCGGGAAGCAGGGGCGCGGTGGCCCCTCGAAGGGACGCGGCTCGCGCGGGAAGGGCGGGAAGCGGCGGTGACCGCCCGGCCCGGGGCCCGTGCGGTCTCGGACCCGCCGTCGTCGGACCCCCGCGCCGAGCTCCCGCTCGAGCTCGTGCTGCTCGACACCGTGCCCACAGCCGATCGCGACGACCTCCTGTCGGCCGCCCGCGCGCTGCGGCTCGGTCCCGGGCAGGACGCGTTCGTCCCGCCGGCCGCGGACGTCGTGGACGCGGCCCTGGCGGACCCCGACCGGCACCTCCTGGTCGCCCGGGCCGCCGGGGGCGAGGTCGTCGCGCTCGGGGTGCTGCACCCGGGCGGTGCGCCCGACGAGGTCGTGGCGCTGCTCGGTGGTGCCGCCTCGGCGGACGTGGTGCTCTTCCGTGGATTCCTCGTCGACGTCGCCGCGCAGGGCGCGGGGGTCGGCTCGCGCGTGACGGCCCTGCTCCCCGGCGCGGTCGCGGACCTGGCGCGCGTGCGCCGTCGGGCCACCCCGTACGCCGCCCTGGTCCTCACGGTCAACGAGCGCAACGCCGCGGGGCGCCGCGCCTACGCCCGGGCGGGCCTGGCGGACCGCGGCGCCTACCTCGGCGGGAGCGCCGGCCCGCAGCGCGTCATGGCGACGACTCTCGATAGGTCTTGACTTATATAAGTAACCAATGAAACATGGTCGTCATGGAAGCGTTCGACGTCCTCGGCGACCCGGTCCGGCGCCGGTTGCTCGAGCACCTCGCCCAGGGCGAGCGACCGGCGGGGGAGCTCGCCGCGCTCGTGGGCGAGGAGTTCGGGATCAGCCAGCCGGCCGTGTCCCAGCACCTCAAGGTGCTGCGGACGAGCGGCTTCGCGACCGTGCGGCCCGAGGGGACCCGACGCCTCTACGCGCTCGACCCCGCGGCGCTCGACGAGGTCGAGGACTGGGCGGCGGGCCTGCGCCGGTTCTGGGAGCAGCGGCTCGACGCGCTCGGCACCGAGCTCGCTCGCGGCGCCCGCGAGCGGCGACGCGCCGCGGCCGCCGACGAGGGCGCCGGACGCCCGACCGACACCACCAGGAGGACAGCATGAAGGACTTCATCGCCGAGCTCGAGTCCGCGCGACGCTCCCTCGGGACGGGAACGCTCCCCGCGGGCGAGGCCCGCGTCCTGACGATCGAGCGGACCTACCCCGCCGACGTCGAGGACGTGTGGGACGCCGTCACCGACCCCGAGCGCATCCCGCGCTGGTTCCTGCCGGTCACGGGCGACTTCCGGGTGGGCGGCACCTACCAGGTCGAGGGCAACGCGGGCGGAGAGATCCGCGCGTGCGACGCGCCGAACCTCCTCCGGCTCACCTGGGTCATGGGCCCGCCGACACCGGAGGACTCGTCGGTCGTCGAGCTCCGCCTCGCGCCCGCGCCCGACGGCGGCACGACCCTCACGCTCGAGCACACCGCCGTCGTGCCGCCGGAGATGTGGGACGTGTACGGCCCGGGGGCCGTCGGCGTCGGCTGGGACGGCGCGCTGCTGGGCCTCGGGCTGCACCTCGACGGGGCCGGACCGCTCGATCCCGAGGAGGTCCTCGCGAGCCCCGAGCTGCGCGCGTTCAACGTCGCGAGCAGCGAGGCGTGGGGAGCGGCGCTCGCGGAGGCGGACGGGCTGGGTGCGGACGAGGTCGCCGCGCGCGTCGCCGCCACGACGGCGTTCTACGTCCCGGCCGACGACACCCCCGACGCGCGGTAGGTCCGGCCCCGGGGGGACGGCCGACGGCGGACATCCCCCGTGGGGCGGATGTTCACCTGCCGTTCACCCGGCTTACCCTCGTGCGATGACCCCGCCCGATTCGTCCCGTCCCTCGACCCTGCTCGACCGCCCCGACGCCCCCGCCGCGACCCGTCCGCGCGTGCTGCCGGAGCCGCCAGAGGGCGCGTCGTCGCGGGTCGCGGGCCAGGTCCTCGTCGCGGTGTCGTGGCTGGTCGGGGCGGCCTTCGTCGTGCTGGTCGCGCGGCTCCTGCGGGGCCCGAGCGAGGCGCTCTACCTCGCGGTCACGGCGCGGACCGCGGAGCTGCCCGGGTCCGGGCTCGTCGCGGAGGGCGGGGTGCTCGTGCTCCTCGGGCTGTGCGCGGTCGTCGCGTGGCGCTCGCGTCGCGCGGGCGCGTCCGCCGTCGCGACGACGCTCGTCGCCGGGGTGGGCGCCGTCGCGGCCTACGCGGCGAGCGAGGCCGTCAAGTCCCTGGTCCGCCAGCCCCGAGGGTGCTGGGAGCTCGTCGAGGTCGCGCACTGCCCTGCCGCGGGGGACTGGTCGTTCCCGAGCAACCACACCGCCATCGCGTTCGCCCTCGCGACGGCGGTCGTCCTGGCCGGTGCGCCCGCCGTGCGCGTCCCCGGGGCGGTACCCGCGCGGCACGCCTACCGGTCGCCGCTGCGCGAGGTCGCGGTGTGGGTCGTGCTGCCCGTGGCGCTCGCCGTCGCGGTCGCCACGGCGAGGGTCGCCGAGGGCGTGCACTTCCCGCACGACGTCGTCGCGGGTGCGGCCGTCGGGGTGGCGGTCGTCGTCGCGGCCGTGACGGTCCTCGCCGGTCCGGCGACGGTCGCGGTCACCGCGGCGTGCCGCGTGGACGGCGTCCGCAAGGTCCTCCTGGCGCGGCCCGCCTGAGGAGCCTCAGGGACGGCGTCGGGCGCGGGCGGTCCCCACGACCCCCAGGACCACCGCGGCGACGAGCAGCACGGTGCCGAGCGCGGCCTGCGACAGGTCGACCGACGGCCCGACGGCGAACGTGCCGTCCGTCGTCGTGCCCTCCGACCGGCACGTGAGGGTCACGCTGCCGGCGTCGCTCGCGAACGAGGACTGCGCGCGCCAGTGCCGGGGCACGCGGAGGTCCTGCTGAGACATCGAGACGCGGAGCCCGACGTCCTCGCCGTCGGGTCCGGTGCCCTCGCACCGGACCTCGCTCCAGGCGGCGCCGGTGTCGGCGTAGACGGTGTGGTCGCCCGCGGTGAGCTCGACGCGCGCCGTCTCGCCGAACGGCGTCGCGGCCTGGACCCGGAAGCCCGGGAGCACCCACAGCCACAGCACGCCCAGCAGGCACAAGCCTGCGAGCACGAGGGGAACGAGGCCGGGGCGGGGGCCGGTTCGTCGTCCGGTCATGCGGGCACCGTACGGCACGGGCCCCCGGCCACGGTCAGCGCGGCGCGGTGACGAAGACGTCGAACAGCTCCGGGTGGTGTGCGTGCACGAGCACCGCGAACACCACGACGTCGAACAGCAGGTGCACCGCGACGACGTACGTGAGCGACTTGCTCCACGAGAAGATCCAGCCCTGCACGAGCGCGAACGGGACGGTGAGGAGCGGTCCCCACTCGCGGTACCCGAGCTCCCACAGGAACGACACGAACACCGCCGCCTGGAGCAGGTTCGCCGTCCACAGGCCGAAGTGCTCGCGGTACAGCGCGAACACGACGCACACGAAGAACAGCTCGTCCCAGATGCCCACCGCGTTGACGCCCACGAACAGGCGTGCGATCTCCTGCCCGCCCGTGATCTCCGGCCAGTTGAGGTAGGCGCCCGACCCGATGAAGTAGAACGGCAGGATCAGGTACCCCGCGAGGACGACCACGACGAGGTACACGATCTGTCCCCGGGTCCAGCGCCGCCCGGTGGCGACGGGGAACCGGATGACGTCGTCGTGGAACACGAACCGCGAGAGCGCCCACGGCACGAGCACCGCGAGGGACAGCACGACGGCGAAGCGCACCATCCCGGCGTCCGACAGGTCCGCCTCGAGCGAGATCGTCGAGATGATCGCCATGCCGCTGCCGACGAGCGCGAGGTCGCGCCCGAGCCGGCGGTCCACGGCGAGCCCCAGCGCCACGCCCAGCACGAGCGGTACGTACCCGAGCGGGCGCACGTGCACCGCGAACAGGAGCACCGCCGAGCCGGAGACGAGCACGGCGGCGAGCAGCCGGAGCGGCGAGCCGACCGCCCAGGGTGGTCGGGCGGCGTCGGGTGCGGGGGCGAGAGCCGGTGACGTCACCCGCCCACGGTGCCATGATGCGAGGCGTGGAGCGAGGGCCCGAGCAGCGACCGGACCGGCGTCGCGAGCTCGACGCGGTCCGTGCGGTCGTCGTCGTGGGCCTCGTGCTGTTCCACGCCGCGCTCGTGTTCGACGCGCGCGACGACTTCTACGTGAAGAACGCCGAGACCACCGAGCTCACGACGTTCGTCGTCGCGCCGGTCGTGGTGTGCGCGATGCCGCTGCTCTTCGCGATCGCGGGGATCGGGGCGTGGCACTCGGTGCGGTCGCGCGGGCCCGGCGGGTTCGTCCGGGAGCGCGTGCTCCGGATCGGGGTCCCGCTGCTCGTCGCGCTCGTGCTGCTCCTGCCCGTCCCGCAGTTCCTCCGGGCGCGTTCGGACGGCACGTGGACCGGCTCGTACCTCGCGTTCTGGCCGCGGTTCTTCGACGTCCGGCTCCAGCCCGGGGACGTCCCGTTCGTGCTCGACGGCGAGCACTTCGAGACGGGTCACCTGTGGTTCCTCGTGCTGCTGCTCACCTGGGCGCTCGTGCTCGCCGTACTCGTGCGCCTCGTGCCCGACGACGTCGCACGCCGGACGCGCGGGCGGCTCGCCCGGGCGGTGGGGGCGAAAGGGGCGGTGCTCGCGCCGGCGGTGGTCGTCGGCGTCGTGTGCGCGGCGCACGAGCTCGAGGAGGGGTTCGCTGCTTGGAGCCGCTGGGGCTACCTCCTCTTCTTCCTCGGCGGCTTCGCGCTCGCGTCCGACGAGCGGTTCCGGGCGGCGGTACGCCGGGACGCGGCGCTGGCCGGGCTGGTCGGGCTGGGGGTGTTCGCGGTGGGGATGGTGCTGTTCCTCGGACCCGCGGGCGAGGTCGACGCGTTCACGGGTCGCGGGGTCGGCGCGGTCGCGTTCCGGTTCCTCTACGGCGTCGCCGGGTGGTGCTGGGTGCTCGCGCTGCTCGGGCTCCTGGACCGGTGGGGCGCGCGACGGCGCGCGGTGGCCGCCCCTCCTGCGGCGGCGCCACTGCGCGTGACGAGCACCGCCCGGGGAGACGCCGTCGCGGTCCGTCCGTGGCGACGTCGGGCCTGGGCCTACCTCGGTGCGGCGGTGCTGCCGCTGTACGTGCTGCACCAGCCGGTCGTGGTCGCGGTCGCCTACGCGGTCGTGGGATGGGACCTGCCCGCCGCGTCGAAGTACGTGGTGATCGTCGTGGCGTCGCTCGGCGTGCTGCTGGCGGTCTACGACCTGCTGGTGCGGCGCACGCGCGTCACCCGCGTGCTCCTCGGCATGCGTGCCTGAGCCGTCACAGCTCCTCGTACACCGCCGGGTCCTGGTCGTTCGTGCGACCGTCCGGCCGGGCGAGGCCCGTGAGGGCGTTCATCTCGTGGGTCGTGAGCTCGAACGAGAAGACGTCGAGGTTCTCGCGCTGACGCTCGGGCGACGACGCCTTGGGCAGCGGCACGACGCCGAGCTGCACGTGCCAGCGCAGGATCGCCTGGACGGGGGAGACGCCGTGCGCGGCGGCCACCGCCGTGACGACGGGGTCGCGCAGGAGGTCGCTCGCGCGACCGATCGGGCTCCAGGCCTCGGTGACGATCCCGCGCTCGGCGTCGGCGGCCCGCTGCGCGGCCTGCGGGAAGTACGGGTGCAGCTCGACCTGGTTGACGACCGGCGTCACGCCCGTCGCGGCGATCACCGCGTCGAGGTGCTCGGGCAGGAAGTTCGAGACGCCCACGTGGCGGACCAGCCCGCGCTCGCGGCACTCGACGAGCGCCTCGTACGCCTCGACGTACCTCCCGACGCGCGGGTTCGGCCAGTGGATCAGGTACAGGTCGATGTGGTCGAGGCCGGTGCGGAAGAGCGACTCCTCGACGGTGCGAACCGCGTCGTCGTGCGCGTGGTGGCGACCGGGGAGCTTGGACGTGACGATCACGTCGTCGCGCGGGACGTCCGCGCGGCGCACCGCCGCGCCGACCGCGCCCTCGTTCTCGTAGCTGAACGCGGAGTCGATCAGCCGGTAGCCCGCGTCGATCGCGCGGGCGATCGTCTCCGCCCCCTCCTCGCCACCCAGCCTGTACGTGCCGAAGCCGATCGCGGGGATCGTCGTGCCGTCCTGGGCGCCGAGGGTGGGGATCGTCATGGGCCCATCCTGCGTCGGGGACGGTGCGCCGCGCACCCCGGCGTGGTCACGGCACCGGGGCGGGCCCGCGGCCGAGAGACGAGAAGTGGCCCCCGATCCGCAGGGATCAGGGGCCACGTCTCACGTCTCGGCGGGTGCTACGCGGCGCTCGGGAACGGGACGCCCGTGGTCGCGTGGCAGCGGTAGCCGTTCGGGTTCTTGTCGAGGTACTGCTGGTGGTAGTCCTCGGCGTAGTAGAACGGGCCGGCCTCGGCCGCGGGGCGCATCTCGGTCGTCACCGGGTCGTAGCCCTTGGCCTCGAGCACCGCCGAGTAGCGCGCCGCGGTGTCGCGGACCGCCTGCTCCTGCTCCGGCGTCGTCCAGTACACGGCGGACCGGTACTGGGTGCCGACGTCGTTGCCCTGGCGGTAGCCCTGCGTCGGGTCGTGCCGCTCCCAGAAGATCTTGAGGAGCTCCTCCTCGGAGACCTTCGTGGGGTCGTACGCGACGAGCGCCGTCTCGGTGTGGCCGGTGCGCGCGGTGCACGCCTCCTCGTAGGTGGGGTTCGGCGTGGTGCCGCCCATGTACCCGACGGCGGTGCTCACCACCCCGGGGACCTGCCAGAAGATCTCCTCGGCGCCCCAGAAGCAGCCCATCGCCAGGTAGAGCACGCGCGTGCCCTCGGGCCACGGGCCGGTGATCGAGGTGCCGAGCACGGTGTGGGGACGCGGGGTCTGCAGCACGGGCGACTGGCGCCCGGGCAGCGCGTCCTCGGGGGCGATCATCGTCGTCTTGCCGGACGAGCCGAAGATCGCGTCGAAGATCGAGTTCATCGCTTACCTCCTGAGGTGCCCGGACGACCGGGGCGCTGGCCCACGACGCATCATCCTGGCACGGGGTAGAACGCGGCACGGCCAACAGGTGTTCCTGAGCTGCCGACCGGGCGACGCCGCCGTGCCGACCAGGTCGTCGCGGGTCGTCCGGGCAACGAGAGGGGACCAGGACCACCTGCTCCGCGCCGTGGGTGCGCCGTAGGCTGGTCGGGTGACCACCCCGAGCGAGCACCCCGACTGGACCACCACCGGCTTCTCCACGCGTGCGATCCACGCGGGCCAGGACCCGGACGCGACCACCGGCGCCGTCGTGCCGCCCATCCACCAGGTCTCGACGTACAAGCAGGACGGCGTCGGCGGGCTGCGCGGTGGCTACGAGTACTCGCGCTCCGCGAACCCCACGCGCACCGCGCTCGAGGAGGCGCTCGCGGCCGCGGAGTCCGGCGGCCTGGGCCCGACGGCGGACGGGTCGCCCGCCGCGCGCGGGTTCGCCTTCGCGTCGGGCCTGGCCGCGGAGGACACGCTGCTGCGCGCCGTCGTGCGCCCCGGGGACCACGTGATCGTGCCCGACGACGCCTACGGCGGCACCTACCGGCTCATCGCCCGGGTGTTCGGGCCGTGGGGCGTGGAGCACACGCCCGTCGACCTCACGGACGTCGAGGCGGTCCGCGCCGCGGTGCGCCCCGAGACGCGCGTCGTGTGGGTCGAGACGCCGACCAACCCCCTGCTCGGGGTCAGCGACATCCAGGCGCTCGCGGGCGTCGCGCACGACGCCGGGGCGCTGCTCGTCGTCGACAACACCTTCGCGACCCCCTACCTCCAGCAGCCGCTCGCGCTCGGGGCGGACGTCGTCGTGCACTCCACGACCAAGTACGTCGGGGGGCACAGCGACGTCGTCGGGGGAGCGCTCGTCGTGGCGACGGGCGCGCAGCTCCCGGGCGGGCTCGTGTCGCCCGCGGGCGGGACCGACGTCGCGGGCGCGGTCGGGTTCCACCAGAACGCGTCGGGCGCCGTCGCCGGACCGTTCGACGCGTGGCTCACGCTGCGCGGCCTCAAGACGCTCGCGGTGCGCATGGACCGCCACCAGGCGAACGCGGCGGCCGTCGCCGACTTCCTCGCCGCCCACCCCGCGGTCACCGAGGTGATCTACCCCGGCCTCGCGTCCCACCCCGGGCACGAGCTCGCCGCGCGCCAGATGCGCGGGTTCGGCGGCATGGTGTCGTTCCGTGCGGGCAGCGAGGCGAAGGCGCTCGACGTGTGCGCGCGCACCCAGGTCTTCACGCTCGCGGAGTCCCTGGGCGGCGTCGAGTCGCTCATCGAGCACCCGGGCCGCATGACCCACGGCTCCGTCGCCGGGACGGCGCTCGAGGTCCCCGACGACCTCGTCCGTCTCTCCGTCGGCATCGAGGATGTCGAGGACCTCGTCGCGGACCTCACCCAGGCGCTGGGGTAGCACGGGACGCCCCGCCGGGCGGGGAGATCCTGCGCACACCGGGCGCGGCGCGGGTATTCAGCGCCGCGCGGGGAGGGTCCCTCGCCTAGGGTTGGCCCGTGAGCGCGCAGGCCGACCAGCACAGGACCCCCGACCCGCTTCCTCCCGGGCGCCCCGGCGCGACGGCGGTGCCCGACTCGGTGCGCTCGGCCGCCGCCTGGTCGTGGCGGCTGCTGCTCATCGGCCTGACGATCGCGGCGGGCCTGTGGCTCGTCACGCAGCTCAAGGTGATCGTCGTCCCCATCGCGGTGGCGCTCCTGCTCACGGTGCTGCTCACGCCCGTCCAGCGGTTCTTCCGGCGTCACCTGCGCATGTCGCGCGGGCTCGCGTCCGGTGCGTCGCTCATCACGCTGATCGTCGTCGTCGCGGGGCTCGTGGCGATCGCGGGACAGCAGATCGTCAGCGGCTTCCAGGACCTGCGCGACCAGGCGGTCGAGGGGTTCGAGCAGTTCACCGAGTGGCTCGCCGACGGCCCGCTCGGCCTCGACTCGACGACGATCTCGCACTGGCTCGACCAGGCCGGGACCGCGGTCTCGGAGAACCAGGACTCGATCGTCTCCGGCGCGCTGGGCGCGGCGACGACGATCGGCCACGTGGTCGCCGGCGCCCTCATCGCGCTCTTCTGCACGTTCTTCTTCCTGCTCGACGGGCGCACGATCTGGTCGTGGGTCGTCGGGCTGCTGCCGCTGCGCGCGCGCGACAACGTCCACCAGGCCGGACGCCGCGGCATCGTTACGCTCGCCGCGTACACGCGCACGCAGATCCTCGTGGCCGCCGTCGACGCCGTCGGCATCGGGATCGGCGCCGCGTTCTTCGTCCCGTCGCTCGCGCTGCCGCTGGGCATCCTCGTGTTCGTCGGGTCGTTCATCCCGATCGTCGGTGCCATCGTCACGGGCTCGATCGCGGTGCTCGTCGTTCTCGTCGCGCAGGGCTGGGTCCAGGCCCTGGTCATGCTCGGCATCGTCCTGCTCGTGCAGCAGATCGAGGGCCACATCCTCCAGCCGTTCCTCATGGGCCACGCCGTCTCGCTGCACCCGGTCGCCGTGCTGCTCGTCGTCGCGGCGGGGAGCTTCGCCGCGGGGATCGTCGGCGCGCTGTTCGCCGTCCCCATCGCCGCGGTCCTCAACACCGTCGTCCTCTACCTGCACGGGCACGACAAGTTCCCCGAGCTCGGGACGGACGACCGGGTCGTGGTGCGGGGGAGCCCGCAACCGCCGGTCATCGCGCGCGCGGAGGCAGACCTCGAGGACGTCGGCGCGCGCCGTCGGGCCCGCGAGGGCGCCGGCGATGACTCCGCCGTGGTCGGACCGCAGGACACCGGCCCCGTGGAGGACGCGCCCGGGGAGGCGCGGTGACGTCGGGACCCGTACCGGTCCCGCTCGACGACGTCCGCGACGCCGCCCGTCTGCTCGACGGCGTCGCGTACCGCACCCCGGTCCAGACGACGCGCGCGATCAGCGAGGCCGCGGGCGTCCGCGTGCTGCTCAAGTGCGAGAACCTCCAGCGCGCGGGGTCGTTCAAGGTGCGCGGCGCGTACGTGCGCATGGCGCGCCTGAGCGACGACGAGAAGGCGCGCGGCGTCGTCGCGGCGAGCGCCGGCAACCACGCGCAGGGCGTCGCGTTCGCCGCCGGTCTGCTCGGCATCCGCGCGGTCGTGTACATGCCGGTGGACGCCGCGCTGCCCAAGGTCGCGGCGACGCGCCAGTACGGCGCGGAGGTCCGGCTCGTCGGCGCCGACGTGGACGAGACGCTGGCCGCCGCACGCGCGGAGGCCGAGCGGACGGGCGCGGTGTTCATCCACCCGTTCGACCACCCCGACGTCGTGTCCGGTCAGGCGACGATCGCGCTGGAGATCCTCGAGCAGGTGCCCGACGTCCGGACCGTGATCGCGCCGCTCGGTGGCGGCGGGCTGGTCGCGGGCCTCGCCGGGGCGTTCGCGCAGGCGGCGCCGCACGTGCGCGTGATCGGGGTGCAGGCGGAGCGTGCCGCCGCCTACCCGGGCTCGCTCGCCGCGGGGGAGCCGACGACGGCGCGGCTCGCCGCGACGATGGCCGACGGCATCGCGGTCGGGACGCCCGGCGCGGTGCCGTTCGGGATCCTGGCGCAGCACGGCGTCGAGGTCCGCACGGTGACCGAGGAGGAGATCTCCCGGTCGCTGCTCATGGTCGCCGAGCGCGCGAAGCTGCTCGTCGAGCCCGCCGGGGCCACCGGCGTCGCGGCACTCCTCTCGGGGACGGCGGCGGTCGACGCGGGCGCGGCGGACCCGGTCGAGGGTCCGGTCGTCGTCGTGCTGTCCGGGGGGAACATCGACCCGCTCGTGCTGCTGCGGGTCGTGCGGCACGGCCTCGCGGCGGCCGGCCGGTACATCCAGCTCCAGGTGCTGCTCGACGACCGCCCCGGCGCCCTCGCGCGCATGCTCGAGGTCATCGCGACCAAGCGCGGCAACATCATGCACATCGACCACGACCGCACGGACGTGGGCCTCGCGATCGGCGAGGCGTGGGTGCGCATGCAGGTCGAGACGAAGGGCCCGGAGCACTGCGACGAGCTCGTCGCGCACCTGCGCTCCGAGGGCTACCGCGTCGAGCGCAGCGACGGCGGCTCGCCCCGGCTCTGACGAGAAGCGCGAAGTGGCCCCTCCGACGTGTCGGAGGGGCCACTTCTCACGTCTCACCGGTGGCGTGGCCGCCGGTGGCGCGTCAGCCCTCGAAGGGCTTCGCGGCGACGATCTTCACGCTGATCTCGTTGCCGTTCGGCGCGGCGTAGCTCGTCTCGTCGCCGACGGTCTTGCCACCGATCGCGGCACCGAGCGGCGACGTCGGCGAGTACACGTCGAGGTCGGTCGTGCCGGCGATCTCGCGCGAGCCGAGGAGGAACGTCATCTCGTCGCCCGCGACGACCGCGGTGACGACCATGCCGGGCTCGACCATGCCGTCGTCCGGCGGCGTGCCGATCTGCACGTTGCGCAGCTTCTCGGTGAGCTCACGGATGCGGGCCTCGTTCTTGGCCTGCTCCTCGCGTGCGGCGTGGTAGCCGCCGTTCTCCTTGAGGTCGCCCTCGTCGCGCGCGGCGGCGATGCGCTCCGCGATCTCGGTGCGGCCCTCGCCGGACAGGTGGGCGAGCTCGGCCTGCAGCCTGTCGTGCGCCTCCTGGGTCAGCCAGGTGACGGTGGTGTCGGTCACGGTTCGCTCCTTCCTTTCCATGGTCGACGGCCGGGTCGGTCGCACGGCCGTGCGGGTACGGGCAGCCGGGGCGCGTGCGTTCGCGGTGCGCCTGCCTGCCCGGGTCGGTGACGCTGGCCGGGTGGCAGCGCGTAGGACTGGTCTCCCGCTGGTCGCCGGGGCGCCCGGAGGGCGCGTGCCTGTCACCAGCACGCAGTCTCGGGCTCCACACGGTCGGGTGCGGGAATCCCTCAGGATAGCAAAGCACAGGGCGCCGACAGCGACGCCGCAGGTCAGCGAGCGCGCGGGGACGACGCCCCGGGGCGCGTCAGGGGGCGACGCGGCAGGACTGGACGATGCCGGTCGTGGCGAGCTCGGAGGTCGCCACGCTCACGGTGTACCGGGACTCAGTGACCTCGACCGGGCCGACCGTCACGTCGACCGTCCCGACCTGGGCGAAGCTCTCGGCGAGGGCGTCGAGCGTGCACGTCGCCGTCGTCCCCGGGTCCATGTAGACCTCGAACGTCACGTCGACGCGCTCCGGGCTCACGACGGTGTAGCCGAAGTCCTTGAACCGCACCGGCTCGTTCGCGTACCGCAGCCCGATGACGAGCGTGATCGCGAGCCCGACGATCGCGACGAGCACGATCCCGACGACGGCCAGGCGGCGGCGCCGCTCGGTCGGCTCGGGCCCGTAGCGGCCCGCCGGCGGTCGCAGGGGTGCGCCCGGGCTCGGCGGCGGGGCGGTGGTCTCGTTCGTCATGGTGCGGTCCCGTGGTCGGTGCCGCCGCGTCCGGTCGCGGACCCGGCGTCCTGCCGGTGGTCCCGGCGGTTCGTCAGGTGTGGGCGCGGTGGGGGATCATGTCCTCGACCCATCTTCGCAGAGCCCGGGCGCTCGTCGTGCACCCACGACAGGTCCGGTCGTGCGAGGAGACGTACGACGCACCCGGGAGGACCAGTGGCCGAACCCGCGGCCGGATCGACCACCCACCGCGAGCAGCCGGAGACGCTCCGTCTCCTGGCCGTGCACGCCCACCCCGACGACGAGTCGAGCAAGGGCGCCGCGACGGCCGCCCGCTACGCGGCCGAAGGCGTCGACGTGCTCGTCGCGACGTGCACGGGCGGTGAGCGCGGCGACATCCTCAACCCGAGCTTCGGCGAGGGGCCCGACGGCATCGAGGGCATGCGCGCCCTGCGCCGGGTCGAGATGGCGTCCGCGGCGCGCGCGCTCGGGGTGCGCCAGCAGTGGCTCGGGTTCGTCGACTCGGGGCTCCCGGAGGGCGACCCGCTGCCCCCGCTGCCCGAGGGCTCGTTCGGCCTGGTCCCGCTCGAGGAGGCGGCCGCGCCGCTCGTCGAGCTCGTGCGCGAGTTCCGGCCCCACGTCGTGACGACGTACGACCCGTCGGGTGGCTACCCCCACCCCGACCACGTCATGTGCCACCGCGTCGCGTTCGAGGCGTTCCACGCCGCGGGCGACCCCGACCGCTACCGCCGCGAGGGCGGGGCGGCCCCCTGGGCGCCGCTCAAGCTGTACTACAACCACGACTTCTCGATGAACCGGATCCGCACGCTGCACGAGGCGATGCAGGGCGCCGGCCTGGAGTCGCCCTTCGGCGACTGGGTCGAGTCCCGGTCCGCGCGGGAGATCCCCGAGCGCGAGGTCACGACCCGCGTCCACGTCGCGCGCTACTACGCGCAGCGCGACGCGGCGCTCATCGCGCACGCGTCGCAGATCGACCCCGACGGCTTCTTCTTCGCGATCCCGCGTGACCTCGAGGTCGACGTGTGGCCGTTCGAGGAGTTCGAGCTCGCCGAGTCGCGCGTCCCCACGCAGGTGCCCGAGGACGACCTCTTCGCGGGCGTCCGCGACCTCGTCGCGAGCGAGGGGGCGGCCTCGTGACCACGACGACGCCCCTCGCGGACTCCCTGGCGACGACCGGTGCGGGCGGCCCGGGCTGGGCGGCCGACGTCGTCGCCGAGACCGCGACGCCGAGCCCCTCGGACGACCCGCTGCGCGAGGACCTCGACCCGAACGACGTGTCCCCGGGTCTCGTCGGCTTCCTCGCGATCTTCGCGGTGGCCCTCGCGACCGTCGGCCTGTTCTTCGCGCTGTCCCGCCAGCTCCGGCGCATGCGGCACAACGCCGAGGTGCAGGGCATCGGCGCGGACGGTCCGCTGGAGCCGGGCGACGGCGACGACGGCGAGTCCTCCGGCGGCGCGACGGGCGACGGCAGCGCGCCCGACGACAGCGCGCCCGACGGGGCGCCCGGCAGCGGTCCCGCGCGGCAGGGCTGACCGTGGCCACCGGGGCGCGGGTCACGATCGGCCAGCTCGAGGTGTCGGCCGACCACGCGGCCAACCTCGTCACCGTCGGAGCCGCGTTCCGGGAGGCGGCGCGCGTGCGCGCGGACCTGCTCGTCCTGCCCGAGTACGCGGCGGCCTTCGACCCCCGGGGCACGGGCGTCGAGCACGCCGAGCCGCTCGACGGGCCGTTCGTGACGACCCTGCGCCGGCTCGCGCGGGAGCACGGGGTCGCGGTGATCGCGGGCACGCTCGTGCCCGGCGGCGCGGCGGGGCGTGCGGTCAACGTGGTGGTCGCCGTCGACGCGTCCGGCGAGCTCGTGGGCACGTACCGCAAGGTCCACCTCTACGACGCGTTCGGGCACCGCGAGTCCGACCGGCTCGACGCCGGCGACCCGGCGGCACCCCCGCTCGTCCTGCGCCTCGGCGACCTGACCTTCGGCGTCATGACGTGCTACGACCTGCGCTTCCCCGAGAGCGCGCGGCGGCTCGTCGACGCCGGTGCGGACGTGCTGGTCGTGCCCGCGGCGTGGGCGGCGGGCGACCTCAAGGCCGACCAGTGGCGCACCCTCTCCCGGGCGCGGGCGATCGAGAACACCGCCGTCGTGCTCGCGGTCGGGCAGGCGGGCAAGGGCGTGACCGGCCGCTCGCTCCTCGTGGGGCCCGACGGTCAGGTCGGCCTGGAGCTCGGCGAGCGCGCCGAGCTGCGCAGCGCCGACCTCGACCCCGCGGCCCTGGCGGGCGTGCGCGAGCGCAACCCGTCCCTCGCCAACCGCCGCTACGCCGTCGTGCCGCGGGAGGCGGCGTCCTCGTAGGGCCGGGAACGGGAGCTGCTCCCGAGGAACGGCGGCGCGGGGTGGCTCAGCGCGCGGCGACCGCCGCGAGCATGATCGCGACGTAGTGACACGTGAACCCGACGACGGTGAGCACGTGGAAGATCTCGTGGAAGCCGAACCAGCGGGGGCTGGGGTTCGGCTTCTTGATGCCGTAGACGACGGCGCCGAGCGTGTAGGCCAGGCCGCCGGCGGCGACGAGCCAGACGATCGCCGGCCCGTTCGTCGTGGTCCAGAACTGCGGCATGTACCCGACGGCGACCCAGCCGAGGGCGACGTAGATCGGCACGTAGACCCAGCGCGGGGCGTCGAGCCACAGGATCCGGGCGAGGAGGCCGAGGACGGCGCCGCCCCACACGATCGCGAGCAGGATCGTCGCGGTCCGCTGGGGGAGCAGGAGCACGGCGAGGGGCGTGTACGTGCCCGCGATGATGAGGAAGATGTTCGAGTGGTCGGCGCGCCGGAGCACCCCGGCGACGCGCGGCGACCACGTGCCGCGGTGGTAGACCGCGCTCGTGCCGAAGAGCAGGCACGCGCTGAGCCCGAAGATCGCGCACGACACCTTGCCCGCGACCGGCGGCGCGACGACGACGAGGACGATGCTCGCGACGAGGACGAAGGGGAACGTCCCGGCGTGGATCCACCCGCGCAGGCGCGGCTTGACCGCCTCGGCGACCTTCTCGACGGCGTCGCCCACGCTCTCGCGGACGCTCTCCAGGGCGCCGGCGTCGGGTGCGCTGGGGGTGCGGTCGCTGTCGGTCGGTCGGTCCACGGCGTCTCCTCGGGGTCGGGCCGGATCGGGCGCGGTCAGGGTCGTGCTCGGTCCCACGGGCCGGCGCACGGCGCCGTCCCGGTCAACCTACGCCATCGTAGGTTACGGCAGCGTAGGTAGACGACCTCGGACGGCGCCGCGGTGTGAAGATCCTGGGCAGGGGCGTGGACCGCCGCCGCCGCCCTGCCGTCCGGGCGACGTGGAGCGGTAGCGTGTGCGGGTTCGGCCCGCGTGTCCCGTCAAGGACCAGCCCGCCGGGCGACACCCGTCCTTCCACCGCCGAGGAACCGTCGTGCGCCTGCCCCGCCCTGTCTACGGACTCTACGAGCGTCGCCTCGCCGCGACTCTCTCGCACGAGAGCGTGCCGCGCCACGTGGGCGTCATCCTCGACGGCAACCGGCGCTGGGCGCGCTCGTTCGGCGAGTCGACGGCGACCGGCCACCGCCGGGGTGCGGACAAGATCGCGGAGTTCCTGGGCTGGAGCGAGGACCAGGGCGTCGAGGTCGTCACGCTGTGGATGCTCTCGACCGACAACCTCTCGCGCTCGCAGGAGGAGCTCACCGCGCTGCTCGACATCATCGAGGACGCGGTGCGCGACCTGGCCGACTCGGGCCGCTGGCGGCTGCGGGTCATGGGCCGCCTCGACCTGCTCCCCGAGCGCCTCGCGGGCGCGCTGCGCGAGGCGCAGCAGCGCACGGCCTCGGTCGACGGGCTCCAGGTGAACGTGGCCATCGGGTACGGCGGCCGGCACGAGATCGCCGACGCGGTGCGGTCCTACCTCCGCGAGCAGGCGGCCGCGGGCGCGCGGCTCCAGGACCTCGCGGAGAACCTCGACGTCGAGCACATCGAGGAGCACCTGTACACCAAGGGCCAGCCGGACCCGGAGCTCGTCATCCGCACGTCGGGCGAGCAGCGCCTCGGCGGGTTCCTGCTGTGGCAGAGCGCGCACTCCGAGTTCTACTTCTGCGAGGCGTACTGGCCCGACTTCCGGCGCGTGGACTACCTACGCGCGCTGCGCGCCTACTCCCAGCGCGAGCGCCGGCTCGGCCGCTGATCCTCTCCGCAAGCGGGTAGGGTCGATGCGAACGCATCGATCGATCCGTCCGGGGGTGTCATGGTCGCGCAGGGCCATCACGACGACGGGCCTGTGACCGGACCCGGCCACACGAACCCCCGGCTCGCGGTCGAGACGTGGGAGTCGCTGTTCCGGGCGCAGGTCACGATCATGCGCCGTCTGCAGTCGGACCCCGTCTGGGACGGCCTGACCCTGCGCGAGTACGACGTGCTCTTCTCGCTCACCAAGGGCCCCGACGAGGGGATGCGCCTGCGCGACCTCAACGTCTACATCCTGCTCAGCCAGCCGTCGCTGAGCCGCATGGTGGACCGGCTGGCGACCCGAGGCCTGGTCGACCGGACGTCCGCGCCCGACGACGCGCGCGGCACGCTCGTCCGGCTCACCCCGGCGGGCCGGGACCTCCAGCGGGCGACCGGCCGCGCGCACGCGCGCGCGATCGCGACCTACGTGGGCGGGGCGCTCGACGACGACGAGCTCGCGACGCTTGGCGAGCTCCTCGAGCGGCTGCGCGCGGCGCAGAGCGACATCCCCGACGCGGTGCCGGACCCGCGGACGGCCGAGCAGCGGCCCTGAGCGCTGTGGCGGGGAACACGTCCGGTCGGTCCGTTCCCGGGCGGACCAGGGCGGCTCCGCCTGCCTAGGATGCGAGCGTGTCCTCAACGCCGAGCACCACCCCGACCGGTCCCGACCAGCCACGCCCCGACGGCCCGCTGCGCGTCGTCGTCGCGCCCGACTCGTTCAAGGGCAGCCTGAGCGCCGCGGACGTCGCGCACGCCGTCGCCGCCGGGATCCGCAGCGTCGTCCCCGACGCCGAGGTCGTCGAGCTCCCCATGGCCGACGGCGGAGAGGGGACGCTCGAGGCGCTCCTCGCCGTGTGGGGCGTGCCGGCGCGCGAGGTCGCGACCGTGGACGCGATCGGCCGCCCGCGCACCGCGCGGTACGGGGTCTCCGCCGACGGGCGGCTGGGCGTCGTGGAGCTCGCGGAGGCGAGCGGTCTGCCGCAGGTGAGCGACGTCGCGCTCCAGCCCCTGCACGCGCACACCCTCGGCACCGGGGCGGCGGCCGCGGCCGTGCTCGACGCGGGCGTGGACGAGGTGATCGTGTGCCTGGGCGGGTCGGCGTCGACCGACGGCGGCGCGGGCATCCTCACCGGCCTCGGCGCGCGGCTCCTCGACGCCGCCGGCGCGCAGGTGCCCGACGGGGGCGAGGGGCTCGCGCGTGTCGCGCGCCTCGACCTGTCGGGGCTGCACCCGCGCGCCCGCGACGTGCGCTGGCGCCTCGCCGTCGACGTCACCAACCCGCTGCACGGCGAGCGAGGTGCCGCCTCCGTGTTCGGGCCGCAGAAGGGCGCCCAGGAGGCGGACGTCGCGTTCCTCGACGACGCGCTGCGCCGCTGGGCCGGCGTGCTCGTCGAGGAGGCCGGGTTCGACGTCTCGGAGCTCGCGGGCGCCGGGGCCGCGGGCGGTGTGCCCGCCGCGATGGTCGGCGTCCTCGGTGCCGAGCTGGAGCCCGGCGCGCGCCTCGTCGCCGAGGCCGTCGGGCTGCCGGACGCGATCCGCCGTGCGGACCTGGTCGTCACGGGCGAGGGGTCGTTCGACTCGCAGTCGGTCAACGGCAAGGTCGCCGACGCGATGGGCGCGCTCGCCGCCGAGGCGCCGCACCGCCCGCCGGTCGTCGTGCTCGCAGGGCGCGTCCTGCTGCCGGCCCACCAGGCGCGCGACGCCGGGATCGCGGCCGCCTTCAGCATCGCCCCCGGCCCCATCGAGCTCGACGAGCTGCTCGACCGCACGGCCTCCCGGCTGACCGACCTCGCCGCGACGGTCACGAGCCTCCACGTCGCCTCGCGGCGCTGACGGCCACCCCTGGCCGCGGGCCCGAGGCCGCGGGCCGGTGTCACCGCCGGGGCCACGTCCACGGCGGCTGGTCGAGCAGGCCCTCGCGCCCGGCGACCGTCGTCTCGCCGAACGGCGAGCGGACGAGCTCGACCTCGAGGAGGTCGCCGGGCCCTGGCAGGTCGGCCGCTCCCGACGCCGTCGCGTCCCGCAGCGCCTCGACGAGCGGCGTCGCGTGGGTCACCACGACGACCTGCGTCTCCCGCGCCGCGGCGTGCACGAGCGCGCCGAGCGCCGGGAGCAGGTCGGGGTGCAGGCTCGTCTCGGGCTCGTTGAGCACGAGGAGCTCGGGCGGGCGCGGCGAGAGCAGCGCGGCGACGAGGAACAGGTAGCGCAGCGTGCCGTCGCTCAGCTCGGCGCCGGTGAGCGGCCGGAGCAGCCCGTGCTGGTGGAGGGCGAGCTCGAACCGCCCGTCGTCGGCGTGCACCGCGAGCCGGCTCCCGGGGAACGCGCGGGAGACGGCGGCGTCGAGCTCGTCGCCGCGGCCGAGGTCCCGCACGGTCTCGAGCGCCGCGGCGAGGTCCGCGCCGTCGTGCGCGAGGACCGGCGTGCGGGTGCCGACCTGCGGCGCGCGCGCCGGGGCGCCGGCGTCGGTGCGGAGCTGGTCGTAGAACCGCCACGAGCGCAGGACCTCCCGCACCGCGACGACCTCCGGCGCGCCCACGGGGTCGACGAGCTCGGTGAGCACGCTGTCGAACGACCGGAGCCGGGCGGGGGAGGAGACCCAGCGTCCGGCGTCGTCCCGCACGCGGACCGCGGGTCCACGCCGCTCGACCTGGAGCGTCGCGGGGCGCGGGGCCGGGCCGGACCAGATCGTCTCGACCTTGATCTCCGGGTCGAGGCCGAACGCCGGCCCCGGGTGCTGCGGCAGCCCGAGGTCGACGGCGTAGCCGAGGTCGCCCGGAGCCGCGCCCGCGAACCCCAGCCGCAGCGCGACGGGCGCGGTCCGGCGAGTGCCCTGCACCGGGCCGCCGTCACGCAGCGCGCGGCTGCCGCCTTGCTCGGGCCCGGCCCACAGCGTCGAGCGCAGCCCGCCCTCGCGCGCGACCGCCCCGACCGCGCCCCCGAGGGCGCACTCGGCGAGCAGGCGCAGCGCGCGGTACAGGCTCGACTTGCCGGTCCCGTTGGCCCCGGTCACGACCGTGAGCCGGCCGAGCGGCAGGACCAGGCTGCGCAGGGACCGGTACCCCTCCACGGCGATCGTCGCGAGCATCGTCACCTCCGCCGGGCACGCTACGCGTCGCCTCCCACGCGGGTTCTCCGCGGTCCGCGGGCATCCGCACCCGAGGTTGCGGACGCCCGTATCCAGGAATGCGGGAGTTCCCGTCCAGGAATGCTGCCGACCTCGTCCGGAAATGCCGAGATCAGCGTCACCGCGACGTGCCTGGACGCATTCAGAAGGCGTTTTCTAGGCTGCTTTCTCGTGGGAATCCTCGAGCTCGTGGTGATCGCCGTCGCGCTCGCGGCGGACGCGTTCGCCGTGGCGCTCGCGCAGGGCACCCGGATGCGGCGCCCGACGTGGCGCGAGACCGCGCGCGTCGCGGTCCTCTTCGGCCTCTTCCAGGCCTTCATGCCGCTCGCCGGCTGGGCGCTCTCGACGTGGTTCGCCGACGCGGTGTCCGGTGTCGCGCCGTGGATCGCGGCCGGGATGCTCGCGTTCGTGGGCGCGCACATGGTCAAGGAGGGTCTCCAGGACGAGGCCGAGCTCGCCGTCGAGCACGTGGAGGGACCTGCGGGAGCGCAGGCCACGGCCGCGGACGGCGGTGCTCTCGGCGCACCGGCCGCCGTCGCGACGCTCGCGCCGCCCGTCACCCGGCGCCCCCGCGTGGCCTACCGCGTGCTGCTCCCGCTGGCGATCGCGACGTCGATCGACGCCGCGGCGTCGGGCGTCACGTTCGCGGTGCTCGGCGTCCCGATCCTCCCCGCCGTCGCGCTCGTGGGCGTCGTGACGCTCGTGCTGTCGGGCCTCGGGGTGCGGATCGGCGCGCGGGTGGGCGAGCGCCTGGGCCGCTGGGCGACGGTCGCGGGCGGCGCCGTGCTCGTCCTGCTCGGCCTGCGCATCCTGCTCGTGCACCTGCTCTGACCCGTTGACCTGCTGTGGGCGTGAAAAGGGCCCGGTTCTCGACCGAGAACCGGGCCCTTTTCACGCTCGCAGCGCGGGGCGGGGTCAGTCGGTGATGGCGAAGGCGTCGATCTCGACGAGCATCTCCTCGCGCGGCAGGCCCGTGAACACCGTGGTGCGGCTGGGCAGCACGCCCTTCGTGGTGTGCTGCGCGACGAACGCGCCGTACGCGTCGTTCATGATCGGGAAGTCCTCGCGCTTCGTGAGGTAGACGCGGAGCATGACGACGTCGTCGAACGTCGCGCCGGACGCCTCGACGATGGCCTTGACGTTCTCGAGCGTGCGCGTGGTCTGCGCGGCGACGTCACCGGGGTACAGGTACTCGCTCGTCGCGGGGTCGACGGGGCCCTGGCCCGATACCTGGACGAACGGGCCCTTGCGCACGCCCTGGTGGAACGTGTGCGCGGGGGCCGGTGCGTCGGGGGTCGAGATCGCGGTCTTCTCGCTGGTCATGATGTCCTCTCGGTTCTGCGGGGTCGCTGGGTGTGCCTGTGCCTGGTCACGGGCGATGGTCAGAGATCGATGGTCGCGAGGTCGACGACCTCGTCGCCGCGCACGACGGCGGCCACGCGCCAGCGGTCGAACGTCGTGCAGGGGTGGGAGATGCCGAACCCGACGACGTCGCCCGGGCGGACCTGGGCGGTCGCGGGGCCGGTCACCTGGCTGGCACCCGCGTCGCCGGCGTCGAGCGCGAGATAGAGGTGCTGGTCGTTGAGCGCGGTCACGCGCGTCCCGGCGAGCTCGCGCGCGGGCAGCCAGCCGTCGTCGGACTGCGAGCGCAGCCACAGCGCGACGGGCAGGTCGATGTCGAACGACACGTCGCGGCGCCCGATGCCGCAGATCGCCAGACCCGGTTCCGGGACGGACAGGACCTGGCCCCAGACGGTCGCGGCGCCCCGCAGCGGCTCGGCGCCGGGGATGCGGCTCCACGGGTCGGTGCGCGAGTAGAAGCCGTGGTCGTGCGTGACGTACGCGCCCGAGCGCACGACGACGCGGACCTCGACCTCGCGACCGTCGGCGCCGGCGACCGGCCCGGGCAGCTCGGCGAGCACGACGTCGAGGAACGAGCTGCCGCCCGCCGAGAGCACGAGCGGCTCGTCGACGCCCGCGAGACCCTCGCGGACGAACGCGGCACCGAGGTCGCGCAGCCCGTCGCACCACGCGGCGACGGCGGCGAGATCGTCGTCGGTCGTGCCGCCCGCGACGGAGCCCTCGTACCCCGTGACGCCGAGCAGCCGCAGGCCCGACGCGCGGACGGCGCGCGCGAGGTCGAGCGCGGCGGCGGTGCTGCGCACGCCCGTGCGCCCGCCCGGGACGCCGAGCTCGACGAGCACGCCGAGGCGCGCCCGGACGGCGGCGGACGCGTCGGCGAACCCGCGCGCGAGCAGGTCGACGCCGTGCGGCGAGTCCACGCACAGCCACACCTCGTCGGGCGCTCCCTCGTCGAGGCCCGACAGGTCGTCCCGCAGCCACGCGATCTCGCGCGGGTCGAGCAGCTCGTTCGCGAGCAGCACGCGCGGGACGCTCCAGTCGCGCACGGCGCGCAGCTGCGACGGCGTCGCGACCGTCGCCCCCCAAGCGCCCGCCGCGGCCTGCCGCGCGTAGAGCGCGCGCGACATCGTGGTCTTCACGTGCGGCGCGTGCTCGACCCCGCGCTCCGCGCACACGCGCGCGACGACGCCGACGTTGTGGTCGAGCGTCGCGTCGTCGAGCGCGAGCAGCGGCCAGGAGAAGGCGCCGTCCGTGACGCGCGGCGAGCCCGCGAGCACGTCCGCGACGGTCGCCGGGGCGTCGAGCCGCAACCCCTTGGTCCGGGGCCCGACGACGTCGCGCTCCCAGGGTCGGTCGGGTGCGGGACGCGCGGCGTCGTCCGTCGTGCCGGTCATGGGGTCCTCCTCGGGAGTGGGGCTCACGTGCTGGACGGGGACGGGTCGCGGCTCACGCCGGCGGCACGCCCGCGCCCGGGCGCAGCGGCCGGCCCGGCAGGGCGTCGGTGAGCGAGCCGTCGCGCAGCACGGGCACGCCGGCCACCAGCACGTCGTCCACGCCCGACGCCGGGCGGCGCGGGTCCTCGTACGTCGCCTCGTCGCGCACCCGGTCGGGGTCGACGAGCGCGAGGTCCGCTACCGCCCCCGGCGCGACCATGCCGCGCCCGCCGAGCGCGAACCGCTCGGCGGGTCGGGTCGACAGGTGCGTGACGGCGTCGTGCCACGTCCAGTCCCCGAGCGTACGCACGTGCTCGGCGAGGAAGCGCGCGAAGGCGCCCCACCCGCGCGGGTGGGGGCGTCCGCCGGCATAGATCGCGTCGGACCCGCCCACGTGCGCGCGGTGGCGCAGCAGGGCGCGCACGGACTCGGGCGAGTTGGTCGGGGGCTGCGCGAACACGCACGAGGCGCGCAGGCGCGTCGCGACGAGCAGGTGCACCGCGGCCTCGGCGGGGGTCAGGCCCAGGCGGGCGGCGACGTCCGGCAGGGTCATGCCCTCGGCCCAGGCCAGGGTGTCGGCGGGCCCGCCCTCGGGGGCACCGGCGGCGGTGCCCGTGGGGACCGCCGCCATCGTGACGCGGGGCCACAGGTCGGCGAGGGCGGGGAAGTGCTCGCGGTGCAGGCGGTCGAGGACGGCGGGATCTGTCAGGGCCGCCACGGTCGCGTCGACGTCCGCGATAGGCAGCCAGGTCGGCAGGGACACCATCGACAGGATGGAGCAGCCGCGCAGGTAAGGGTAGGAGTCGAACGTGACGTCCAGGCCCTGGGCGTGGGCGTCGTCGACGTAGCCGAGCAGCTCCGCGGCGGGGCCGTGGTAGTGCGAGACGTGCGTCGCGACCCCCGACGCGCGCGCGACGCGTACGAGCTCGGCGAACGCCGGGCCGGCCTTGTCCTCGTAGCCGCGCATGTGCGACACGTGGGGGAGCCCGCGGGCCGCGAGGATGCTCGCGAGGGCGACGAGCTCGGCCTCGTCGGCGTACGTCGCCGGGACGTACTCCAGGCCGGTCGACATCCCCAGCGCGCCGTCGTCGAGCGCGGCGGTGAGCAGCGCGCGCATGCGGGAGGTCTCGGCGGGCGTCGCGGCGCGGGCCGCCGCGCCCAGGACCGCGTAGCGGATCGTGCCGTGCGGGGCGAGGTAGCCGACGTTGACCCGGGTCGTCCCGTCGTAGGTCGCGAGCAGGTCGCTGACGGACCCGCCGCGGAACGTGGGGTGCTCGCCGTTGATCGCGGCGAAGTACCCGCTCGCCCAGGCCGCGGCGTCGTGCAGGCCCGACGACGGCTCGTCGCCCGCGGTGTGCCGCTCGCCCGGGGCGGGCGAGGGCGCGTAGGACACGCCGTCCTGCCCGACGACGACGCTCGTCACGCCCTGGCGCAGCATCGCGAGCTGCACGTCCTCGTCCAGGACGGCCGCCTCGCCGTGCACGTGCGCGTCCACGAACCCGGGCAGCAGCAGCCGCCCGCCCGCGTCGAGCACGTCGGCGCTCCCGGAAGCGGCGGACCCGGCGGGGGAGATGCTCTCGACCCGGCCGGCGCGGACCGTCACGTCCACGGGGGAGGAGGCGCCGCTGTCGGGCTCGACGAGCCGGGCGCCGCGGACCACGAGCGCGCTCATGCGGGGCCGCCCTCGTCCTCGTCGCGGCCCTCGACCCAGCCACCGACGCCGCGCAGGCCGCCTGCGGCGAGCTCGGCCGCGCGGTCGCGCGGCCAGCCCGCGACGCCGGGCCGGGTCTGCCAGGGGTGCGGGCCGTCGAGCGGCCGGTACTCGACCCCGTACGCGTCGAGGCGCGGCAGGTGGTGCGTCACGAGGCGCTCGCGGAACGCGTGCGACGCGGGCGAGCCCGGAGAGCGGTCGGCCTCCGGCGACCACATGACCTCAGCGAACGCCGCGAGGCGCGGGAACGCGGCGTAGTCGACCCGGCGCGCGGAGTCGAGGTGCTCGGACCAGAGCTCGGCCTGGCCGCCGAGCAGGACGCCCGGCCGGTCGTCGTTCGTGCCCGGTTCCTCGTCCGTTCGCGCGCCCACGAGCCCCGACGGCAGCGGCTCGAACGCGTACACGTCGTCGAGCGTCGTGAGGAAGCCGACCGGCACCGGCTCGTCCGGGACGTCGCCGCCGCGGTGGTCGAGGTAGACGACCTGCTCCGGGGCCATGACCACGTCGTGGCCTGCGGCGAGCGCGTCCGCCCCGACGGCCCAGCCGCGCCACGACGTCACGACGACCTCGCGGGGGAGCGCGGGACCGAACGCCTCGTCCCACACGACCGCCCGCCGCCCGCGGGACGCGACGTGCTCCGCGAGCCGGGCGAGGAACCAGCCGTGCAGCCCGCCGACGTCGTCGAGGCCGAGCGCCTCCGCACGCGCGACGATCGCGGGGTTCTCACGCCACAGCGTCGTCGGCACCTCGTCGCCGCCGATCGCGACGAACGGCGCGTCGAACACCTCGAGCACCTCGTCGAGCACGTGCCGGAAGAACGTCAGCGACTCCTCGGACGGGTCGAGCACCTCGGTGCTCACGCCCCAGGTCGTGCGGACCTCGTGCGGGCGCTTGCCCGTGCCGAGCTCGGGGTACGCGGCCACGGCCGCCTCGACGTGCCCCGGCGCGTCGATCTCCGGCACGACCGTCACGCCCCGCTCGCGCGCGTAGGTGACGATCTCGCGCAGGTCGTCCTGGGTGTAGAAGCCGCCGTGCGGACGACCGTCGAAGACGCCGGCGCGCCACGTGCCGACGCCCGACTCGCGCCGCCACGCGCCGACCTCCGTGAGGCGCGGGTAGCGCGCGATCTCCATGCGCCACCCCTGGTCGTCGGTGAGGTGGAGCTGGAGCACGTTGAGCCGGTGCGCCGCGGCGAGGTCGACGAACCGCAGCACGTCGGCCTTCGGGAGGAAGTGGCGCGCGACGTCGAGCAGCACGCCGCGCCACGGGAACCGGGGGTGGTCGGTGATCGTGACGTGGGGGAGCGCGAGCCGCCCGTGGTGGTCGTCCGCTGCCGCGCTCGTCGCGGCCGGGACCGGCGCGGCCGGGACCGGCGCCCGGCGGAACGCGGCCGGGCCGGCGAGCTGGCGGAGCGTCTGCGCGGCCGCGTGCGCGCCGTCGAGGTCACCGGCGTCCACGCGGACCCCGGCGGCGTCGACCGTGAGGCGGTAGCCCGACGGCGGGAGGCCGCGGTCGAGCGCGAACGTCACCGTGGCCTGGCCGACGTGGGACCCCCGCGCGGGTACCTCCGGAGAAGCGTCAGCGGGGCGAGGTGCCGGGGTGTCCGCGTCGGGGTCGACGGGCACGAGGTCGATGCCGAAGGCGTCCTCCGTGGCGCGGCGCCACCAGCGCGCGGCTGTGCGCAGCGCCGGGTCGGCGACGACCCGCGTCCCGTCGGCGACGACGGTCGTGCCGTCCCCGGGCGTCAGCGCCACCGGAGCGGGGAGGACCGCGGAGGGGTCCGTCGTGGACTCGGAGCGTGACGTGGGCACCTTTTGGAAGGACACCGAACGAGCCTAGCCGCAACCGCCGTCGACTCCCCACTCGCCCCGGGCAAGGCGGGCCTCTCCCCGTCCCGCTCACCCCGCCCAGCGCTGAGAACGCCACCACCCGCACCGAGAACGACATGGCGGTCGGGAGGAGCGTCATGGCGACCCCCATGTCGTGCTCGGCGGGAGCGGGAGCGGGAGCGAGAGGGGCGGGGGTGGGGACTCGCGACCCGGCGAGGGTCGGGCGACGCAAGCATGCGTTCGGCGGTCCCGGATTCACGCAAGCGGCTTGCAACCGCGCGTATAGTCGACGGCATGTCGAGACGTCTGGCGGAGGTCGCCACCAAGGTCGGTGTCAGCGAGGCCACGGTGAGCCGCGTGCTCAACGGGAAGCCCGGGGTGTCGCAGGCGACGCGCGACGCGGTGCTCACCGCGCTCGACGTGCTCGGCTACGAGCGGCCGACCAAGCTGCGCGGCGAGCGCGGACGCCTCGTGGGACTCGTGCTCCCCGAGCTCGTCAACCCGATCTTCCCGGCGTTCGCCGAGGTCATCGGTGGTGCGCTCGCGCAGCAGGGCTTCACGCCGGTGCTGTGCACGCGGACCGCGGGCGGCGTCACCGAGGCCGAGTACATCGACCTCCTCCTGGGCCAGCACGTGTCGGGCGTGATCTTCGCGGGTGGCTTCTACGCCGAGCGCCTGGCCGACCACGCACACTTCCGCCGCCTCGAGAAGCTCGGGCTGCCGGTCGTGCTCATGAACGCCTCGATCGAGGACCTCGACTTCCCGCGCGTCTCGTGCGACGACCTCGTCGCGATGAACCAGGCGCTCGGCCACGTGCTCTCGCTCGGCCACGAGAAGGTAGGCCTGCTGCTCGGCCCGGCCGACCACGTGCCGTCCGAGCGCAAGCTCGCCGCGGCGCAGGCGTTCGCCGAGCGGCAGGGGCACGTGCTCGACCCGGCGCTCGTCGTGCACAGCCAGTACTCGCTCGAGAGCGGGCAGGCGGCCGCGAACCGGCTGCTCGAGGCCGGTGCGACGGCGATCGTGTGCGCGAGCGACCCGCTCGCCCTCGGCGCCGTCCGCGCGGTCCGGAGGGCGGGCCTCGACGTCCCGAGCGACGTCTCCGTCGTCGGCTACGACGACTCGAACCTCATGAACTCCACCGACCCGGCGCTGACCACGGTCCGCCAGCCCATCGAGCCCATGGGCCGGGCCGCCGTCGACCTGCTCGCGAGCATGATCGCGGGCGCCGACGTCTCGCGCGACGAGCTCCTGTTCGAGCCCGAGCTCGTCGTGCGCGGCTCGACCGCCGCCGCGCACACCGCCGGCCGTGAGGCCACCGCCTCCTAGTCCGTACCCACTCCTCCAGGGCCCCGGCCCGGCCGCTCGCGCGCGCCGGACCGGGGCCCTCGTCGTCGTGCCCTCCCGCGGTCGCCGAACCCGGGGTTGTCGGCACGACGGGGGCCGAGTCCGCCGATATCCCCGGGTTCGGCGCGCTCGGGGTCCGTGGTCGGTGCGGCGCGCGGCGCCCAGGGCGCTCCCGCAAGCGTCGGTAGTTCTCTCGACGTCAAGAGATAGCGTTTCGATAACGGCACTGTCAGATTCTTGCGCGGATCATGTCGTCTAGTTACAGTCGTCCACGACGGCGCGGTCGGCACCCGGTGCACGACGACCGTCCCGGGGAGTCCCCCGGTCGGATCGAACGCAGTGCGCAGCAGCAGGCGAGGCGCGGCCCCCGGGTCGCGCGGCCCACGAACTCACGGAAGAGGACGCGGTGAGCAACGATCACCCCCGAGTCGCCGACGGCGAACCCACCCCCGACGCGACCCTCGCGCAGGCGGTGCGGGCGCCGGGGGCGGCGTCGCCCGACTGGTGGCGCAGCGCCGTGATCTACCAGGTGTACGTGCGCAGCTTCGCGGACGGCAACGGCGACGGCACGGGCGACCTCGCGGGCGTGCGCCAGCACCTCACCTACCTGCGCGACCTCGGGGTCGACGCGATCTGGTTCACCCCCTGGTACGTGTCCCCGCTGGCCGACGGCGGCTACGACGTCGCGGACTACCGCGCGATCGACCCCCAGTTCGGCACGCTGGCCGAGGCGGAGCAGCTCATCGCTGAGGCGCGCGAGCTCGGGATCCGCACGATCATCGACGTCGTCCCCAACCACGTCTCGTCCGAGCACGAGTGGTTCAAGGCCGCTCTCGCCGCAGGTCCGGGATCGCCCGAGCGCGAGCGCTTCTGGTTCCACCCGGGCAAGGGCGAGGACGGGTCCCAGATCCCGACGCGCTGGGTCTCGGAGTTCCAGGGCAGCACGTGGACGCGCACGACGAACCCCGACGGCACCCCCGGCGAGTGGTACCTGCACGTGTTCGCGCCCGAGCAGCCGGACCTCAACTGGAACCACCCCGACGTGCGCCGCGAGCACGAGGACATCCTGCGGTTCTGGTTCGACCGCGGCGCCGCGGGCATCCGCATCGACTCCGCGGCCCAGCTCGTCAAGGACCCGGCCCTGCCCGAGGTCCCGGCCCACCCCGGCCCGGGCGAGCACCCCCACGTCGACCGCGACGAGCTCCACGACATCTACCGCGGCTGGCGCGTCGTCGCCGACTCCTACGAGGAGCCGCGCGTGCTCGTCGGCGAGGTGTGGCTCGCGGACCGTGCCCGGTTCGCCCAGTACCTGCGCCCGGACGAGATGCACACGGCGTTCAACTTCGACTTCATGGCGCGCCCGTGGGACGCGAAGGCGCTGCGGGAGTCGGTCCAGACGACGCTCGACGCGCACGCCCCGGTCGCCGCGCCGGCGACGTGGGTGCTCTCGAACCACGACGTGACGCGCCCGGTGACGCGGTACGGCCGCGAGGACAGCTCGTTCGCGTTCACGGCCAAGCGCTTCGGCACGCCGACGGACCTGGAGACCGGGCGCCGTCGGGCCCGCGCCGCCGCGCTGCTCTCGGCCGCGCTGCCGGGGTCGCTGTACCTCTACCAGGGCGACGAGCTCGGCCTGCCCGAGGTCGAGGACCTGCCGCTCGACGCGATCCAGGACCCCATGCACTTCCGCTCCGACGGCGTCGACCCCGGCCGTGACGGCTGCCGCGTCCCCCTCCCGTGGACGCGCGGCGGCACGAGCAACGGGTTCGGGCCCGACGGCGGCGCGCGGCCCTGGCTGCCCCAGCCCGCGGGCTGGGGCGAGGTGTCCGTCGAGGCGCAGGCCGACGACGAGACGTCGATGCTCGCGCTCTACCGCCATGTCCTCGCGACGCGGCGGACGGAGCCCGCGCTGCACGGCGAGACGTTCCGCTGGCTCGACTCCCTCGGCGGGGTCGCGCTCGGCGACGACGTGCTCGCCTTCGTCCGCGGGGACACCCGCGGCGACGACGACCGCGCGGTCACGTGCGTGGTCAACCTCGGGGCCGAGGACGTGCCGCTGCCCGCGGACGCCGAGGTCCTCCTGCACAGCGGTACCCCCCACGGGGCGGACGCGTCGGAGCCACCGACGCGCCTCGCCCCCGACACCGCGGTCTGGCTGCGCGCATGACGCCGCGCACGAGCCGTCAGGCCTGACCGCCACAGTCCCCGGGCCGCGAGCCGGTCGGCCCGGACACCCAGCACCCACCCAGCACACACCCAGCACCACCGGAACACAGGAGTGACGATGAAGTCCACACGTCAGGCGATCGCCTTCACCCTCGCGGGGGCGCTCGCGATCAGCACGCTCGCCGCGTGCTCGAGCGGCGGCTCGGGCAGCGACGACGAGAGCAGCGGCTCGGACGGCGACGGGAAGGTCACCCTCAAGGTGGTCTCCCTCCTCCCGGGCTCCGAGCAGGAGGCGATCGACGCCTTCAACGCCCAGGTCGAGGAGTTCGAGGCCGCGAACCCCGACATCGACATCGTGCCGGAGGAGTACGAGTGGAAGGCGACGACGTTCGCCCCCCAGCTCGCCGGCGGCACGCTGCCCGACGTCTTCGAGATCCCGTTCACCGACGCGAAGACGCTGGTCGAGAACGGCCAGCTCGCGGACCTCGACGAGCAGTTCCGCACCCTGCCCTACGCCGACAAGTTCAACCCGGCCATCATCGAGGCCGGGACGGGCGCCGACGGCCACGTCTACGCGATCCCCGCGAAGAACGTGTACGGCGTGGGCCTGCACTACAACCGCGCGCTGTTCGAGTCGGCCGGGCTCGACCCCGACCAGCCGCCGGCCACGTGGGACGAGGTCCGCGAGGCCGCGAAGAAGATCGCGGACGCCAACCCCGGCGTCGCGGGCTACATGCAGATGTCGCAGAACAACACGGGCGGCTGGCAGCTCACGGTCAACACGTTCGCTCGTGGTGGCCGCACGCAGGAGGTCGCCGACGACGGCAAGGCCACGTCGACGCTCACCAACGACGGCACCAAGGAAGCGCTCGAGTGGCTCAAGGCCATGCGCTGGGAGGACAACTCCCTCGGGAGCAACTTCCTCCTCGACTGGGGCACGATGAACCAGGCGTTCGCGGCCGGCCAGGTCGCGATGTACACGTCGGGCTCCGACGTCTTCACGTCGCTCGTCCAGACGAACGCGATCGACCCCGCCACCTACGGCCTCGCGGCGCTCCCGCTCGAGGGCGACGACGCGGGCGTCCTCACCGGCGGCACGCTCGCCGCGATGCCGGCGAACGTCGACGAGTCGAAGAAGGAGGCCGCGATCAAGTGGATCGACTTCTTCTACCTCGGGAAGCTCGTCGACGAGAAGCGCGCCGTCGCCGACGCCGAGACGCTCGTCGCGAACAACCAGCCCGTGGGCACCCCGGTCCTGCCGATGTTCTCCCAGGAGCAGTACGAGCAGAACCAGGAGTGGATCAAGGACTACATCAACGTCCCGCTCGACCAGATGACGAGCTACACGGACACGATGTTCGACCTGCCGCTCGTCGGTGAGCCGTCGCAGAAGACGCAGGAGATCTACGCCCTGCTCGACCCGGTCGTCCAGGCCGTCCTGACGGACGAGAACGCCGACGTGGACGCGCTGCTGGAGCAGGCGAACACCGAGGCGCAGGCTCTGCTCGACCAGGGCTGACGCCCCGAGGCCGCGCGGTCCGCACCGGGCCGCGCGACCCCAGACCCGGGTCGGCCGGCAGCGCCCCCTGCCGGCCGACCCGTACCCCGCCGGTGCCCGACGGCGCGACGCACCTCGCGTCGTCGGGCACCTCCCACCGCACCGAAGGACGTTCGCCCGTGACCGCCACCACCGCCCCGCCGCGACGGGGACCCGCCTCCCACGCGCGGGCCGACCGCGACGGCCGACGCCGCAGCCCCGTGACGTGGTTCCGTGGCGGCGGCCTGAGCAACCTCGTCTTCCTGCTCCCGCTCATCCTGATCTTCGGGGTCTTCTCGTGGTTCCCGATCGTGCGCGCGGTGATCATGAGCTTCCAGGAGACGAACCTCGTGAGCGACCCGACGTTCGTCGGGCTCGACAACTTCCGCCAGGTGCTGAACGACCCGCTCCTGTGGAAGGCCGTGAAGAACACGCTGTACTTCGCGTTCCTCGCGCTGCTGTTCGGGTACCCGATCCCGCTGGTCGCGGCGGTGCTCATGCGCGAGGTCCGCCGGGCGCGCGGGCTGTACTCCGCGCTCGCCTACCTCCCGGTCGTCGTCCCGCCGGTCGTCGCCGTGCTGCTGTGGAAGTTCTTCTACAACGGCAGCCCGACGGGCGTGTTCAACACGATCCTCGGCTGGGTCGGGCTCGGCCCGTACCCGTGGCTCCAGGACGCCTCGACCGCGATGCCGTCGCTCGTGCTCGCCGCCACGTGGGCCGGCGCGGGCGGGACGATCATCATCTACCTCGCCGCCCTGACGAGCGTGCCGCCCGAGCTCTACGACGCCTCCGAGGTGGACGGCGCGGGGCTGTGGCGCAAGATCTGGCACGTCACGCTCCCGGCGCTGCGCGGGGTCCTGTTCATCACGCTGATCCTCCAGGTGATCGGCACGGCGCAGGTCTTCCTGGAGCCCTACCTGTTCACGGGCGGCGGGCCCAACAACGCGACGCTGACGATCCTGCTGCTCATCTACCGCTACGCCTTCCAGAACAGCCTCGGCGGCGACTACGGGGCGGCGACCGCGCTGTCGATCATGCTCGCGGCCGTCCTCGCCGTCTTCTCGATCCTCTACTTCCGGCTCACCCGGTCCTGGAGCACGTCATGACTCTCTCGCCCACCGACAACCCGAGCGAGATCGGCGTCGTCTCGCAGGACTCCGCGGCGACGGCCGACAGCACGCCGGCGGGCCCGACGGACGGCACAGGCACCTCGCGCCGCGCCGCCGAGGCCAGCCGCAACCGGCGCGAGTCCGAGCGCCGCAAGGTGCGCGCGCGGCGGCGCAAGGCGCTCGACGGCGTCGAGGACCGCGGGGCGCTCTCCGAGGCGGACTGGCGCCGCCCGTCCATCCGGTGGGGGATGGGCACCACGCACGTCCTGCTGCTCGTGATCCTCGTCGTCGCAGGTCTCGGCCCGATGCTGCTGCTCGCCAAGTACGCCGTCACGCCGACGCAGGACATCCTGCGCACGCCGATGGCGATCTTCCCGAACGGCATCGCGTGGGACAACCTCGACAAGGCGTGGAACGACGTCCAGGTCAGCCGGTACTTCCTCAACACGATCTGGCTCGCGGTCGGGTCGTGGACGTCGCAGATCCTCGTCGCGACGACGGGCGGCTACGCGCTGTCCGTCCTGCGGCCCAGGTACGGGAAGGTCGTGCAGGCGCTCGTCCTGTCGACGATGTTCGTCCCGGCGATCGTGCTGCTCGTCCCGCTGTACCTGACGATCCTCGACCCGCCGCTGCTCGGGCGGTCGCTCATCAACAGCTTCTGGGCCGTGTGGCTGCCGGCGGGCGCGAGCGCGTTCAACGTGCTGCTCGTCCAGCGGTTCTTCGACAGCCTCCCGCGCGAGGTGTTCGAGGCCGCGCGCATGGACGGCGCCGGGCCCTACCGGCTGTTCTGGTCGGTCGTGCTGCCGATGTCCAAGCCGATCATCGGCGTCGTCTCGGTGTTCGCGGTCATCGCGGCCTGGAAGGACTTCCTCTGGCCGCTGCTCGTCCTCAAGGACCCGGCGATCCAGCCGCTGTCCGTGCGCCTGCCGTCCATCGAGGCGTCGACCGACCTCGGCGTGTTCCTCGCGGCGCTCGCGATCTCCACGCTCATCCCGGTCGGCCTGTTCCTCGTCTTCCAGCGCATGTTCCTCCAGGGCGCGGGCCTGGGAGGAGCCGTCAAGGGCTGATCCCCGCTCCCGCCGAGCACGACCTGGGTGCCGTTGTCCGCCGGACAGCGGCACCCCTGTCGTGCTCGACCGCGCGCGGTGTCGTGGTCAGCCGCGGCCCCGGCCCTGCATCGCGCGCAGGACGGCGTCGTGGACGTCGGTGTTGCGCTGCGCGCCCGCGAGCCGCTCGGCGCCCGGTCCCTGCGCGGTGATCGGCGTGGCCTCGCCCGTGTGGCCGCCCGTGGTCCAGTCGACCGTGAACTGCAGGTCCGACCCGGCGAGGTCGAACGGGCCGTCCTCGGTCGTGGCGCCCTCGCCGCTCTCGTCCGCGGGGTCGACGTTCTCGATCGCGAGCCCGCCCGTGGCGTGGTCGCCCACGACGAGCACGAGCGTGCCGCGGTTCTTCGCCGCGAAGTCGAGCGCGAGCGCGGCGGTCTCGTCGAGCGCCTGCCCCGCCTGGATCGTCCGTGTCGCGTTGCTGCGGTGCGCGAACTCGTCCACCGCCTCCTCCTCGACGAGCAGGAAGAACCCGTCACGGTCGCGCTTCAGCACGTCGAGCGCCTTGGCCGTCATGTCGACGAGCGGCACCTCCGGCTCGTACAGGTCGCCCTCGCCCTCGTTGCGCTGCTCGAACATCTCCTCGTTGGCGAACAGGCCGAGCAGCTTGCGCCCGCGCGCGTCCGCGAGCCCCTCGGCGTCGCTCACGTAGGTGTAGCCGAGGTCCTGCGCGCGCTCGACGAGGTTCCCCTTGGTCCCCTTGCTCTGCTCGGTCGGGTCCTTCGCGGGGTTGTCCTCCCACGCGCCCGGCTCGCCCGCCGGGAACCACCAGTCCTCACCGCCTCCGAGGACGACGTCGGGCCGCGAGCTCTCGAGGAACTGCCGCGCGATCTCGCTCTGGTCGCCGCGGTCGGGCACGTGCGCGCCGAACGCCGCGGGCGTCGCGTCGGTGACCTGCGCCGTCGTGACCAGACCGGTGGCCTTGCCCGCGCCGCGAGCCGCCTCGAGGAGGGTCGGGACCGGGTTGCCGTCGACGTCGACGCCGACCGCCCCGTTGTACGTCCGCACCCCGGACGCGAACGCGGTCGCGCCCGCGGCGGAGTCGGTGACCGCCTCCTCGGGGTCGGCCGAGTCCGTGGTGGTCCAGCCGGCGTGCTCGAGCGAGTCCATCGCGAGCTGCCCGTCCTTGCCGACCGTCGCGAGCCGGATCAGCTCGCGGTGCGACAGGCCGAGCCCGTCGCCCTGGATGAAGATGACGTTGCGGGCGCGGTCGTTCCCGTGGCCCTGACCGTGGCCTTGGCCGTCGCCGCGCTCGCTCCCGCCGAACGGCAGGAGCAGCACGAGCGCCGCGGCCGCCGCGACCCCCGTGGTGCCCGCCCGGAGCTGTCCTCGTCGTGACTGCATGAGCCTCCCCTTCCCACCGGCGTCGCTGCCGGTGCCGGCACGGCCGCGGAGGGGACGGGTTCGCCGTCGCGCGCGGGCCGCGCCCGACGGCGTCGGTGCCGCCGGTCGCAGTCCACGCTAGGCACAGGGTCGGCACTGGCAACCCGGGTCGGGTCACCCGGCGCTCACCAGCGGTTGTGGACCTCCTCGGCCCAGCCGACGAGCCCGTCGAACTGCACCGTCCCGGCGTCGTGCCCGTCCGACGTCTCGCCACCCGGCGGGGTGAACGTGCCCGACCAGGTGCCGAAGCACTGGTCCGTCGACGACGACACGACGCCGAGGTGCGTGCGCGTGACCTTGGTGTGGAAGGGCTCGAACGTCGCGTCGAGCCCGCCCCCGGTCACGCGCCACGGCCGGTGCGGGTCGGCGAGGTCGTAGTCCCACGCGAGCTCGCCGGGGAGGTGGTGGATCCTCCCGTCGAGGTGGACCGCGTTCTCGGTCGAGCCCGTGCCGGCCGTCCAGCGGCCGCCCACCTGGACCCCGACGACCCGCCCGTGGCTCTCGCCCGACCCCGCGCCCCAGTTCCACCGGACGTCGTACGGCCAGCGCCCGCGGCCGTGGTCCAGCACCGCCCACGACGACCCGGCGGGGACGTCGACGGTCCGGCCGTCGACCCACAGCGTGCCGCGCGTCGGGCGCGCGACGTCCTTGACCGTGTACTGGAACCGCGAGTCGCTCCACGGCACGACGACCGCGAGCCGCTCGTGCCCCGGCGGCAGCTCCGCCACGACGTCGAACGAGACGTCCCGGGTCCGGGCGCGCAGGCGCGTGCCGCCGTCCACCTCGTCGACGTCGATCGCGAGGGTCTTCGCGCGCGCCCGGGCGGGTCCGTCCCCGAGCGAGCCGGGCAGCTCGACGCCCCGAGCCGGCACGACCGTCGCCGTAGCCCCGAACGTGCGCCCGGTCTCCCGGTCCAGGACCCACACCTCGTGCACCGCCGCGTAGTCGAGCGACGACACCGTCAGGGCGAGGACGTGGGTCGGGGTGACGACGCCCCAGTACTCCCAGCGCTTGTTCCGGCCGGTGTGGCGGGTCCAGCGACGCAGCCCGTCGCGGGCGATGCCGGACGTGTCGACGAGCGGCTGGCGCGCCCAGCCGACCGACCGGCGGTCGAGGCTCCCGTCGGGCAGGGTGAGCGCGACGCGCTCGGTGATCTCCGGGAGCGCCACCGCTCCACCTCCACGTGGTCCGGCTCGGGCGGCTCTGCGCGGCGGGCGACGGTGCCCGGTGCCCGGCCCGAGGAGCGAGCGGGCCGAGTCTAGGGGCTGCGGGGACACAAGCGGACGAGGTGACACTCTGTCCCGTCAATGTCACGTCCGCCCGGTCCGATTCCCGGCGGGCGGGCCCCGGAGCAGGTGCCATGATCGGGAGCATGCCCCCGTTCTCCCCCCAGGACGTCGCTGTCGACACGGGCCGGGCCGCAGAGCCCGCCGCTGCCCCCGCGAGCGCCGTCGACCCCGGTCCCACCCCTGACCTGCGCCCCTACGACGCGCTCCTGCTCTACTCGTTCGGCGGCCCGAACAAGCCCGAGGACGTCGTGCCGTTCCTGCGCAACGTCACCGCGGGCAAGGGCATCCCCGACGCGCGCCTCGAGGAAGTCGGCGAGCACTACTACGGGTTCGGCGGCAAGAGCCCCATCAACGAGCAGAACCTCGCGCTCAAGGCCGCGCTCGAGGCCGAGCTCGCGCGCCGCGGCGTCGAGCTGCCGGTGGTCTGGGGCAACCGCAACTGGGAGCCGTACACGACCGACGCGATCGACGACCTCGAGGCGCGGGGCGCGAAGAACGCGGTCGCGCTCGTGACCTCGGCGTACTCGTCGTACTCCGGCTGCCGCCAGTACCGCGAGGACCTGGCGGTCGTGCTCGACGGGCGCGGCCAGCTCGGGCCCGACGGCTCGACGGGCGTGCAGTTCGACAAGGTGCGCTCGTACTTCAACCACCCGGGCTTCGCGCAGGCGAACGTCGACGCCGTCCTCGACGGCTACGCGGCGCTCGCGGAGAAGGGCGGCGACGGCGCGGCCGCGCGCCTCGTGTTCGTCACGCACTCCATCCCGGACACCATGGAGGCCGCGTCGCGCGTCTCGCACGCGACGTACTCGGAGCAGCACCTCGACCTCGCGCGCGTGATCGTCGCCGAGGTGTCGGCGCGGCTCGGCCACGAGGTCGCCTGGGACCTCGCGTACTGCTCGCGCTCGGGCCCGCCGAGCCAGCCGTGGCTCGAGCCCGACGTCAACGACCACCTCGAGGAGATCGCCCAGGAGGGCGTCCGCGACGTCGTGCTCTCGCCGATCGGGTTCGTGTCGGACCACATGGAGGTCGCCTACGACCTCGACACCGAGGCGATGGAGACCGCGACGGGGCTCGGGATGACCGCGGTCCGCGCCGGGACCGTCGGCACGCGCGAGCCGTTCGTGCGCGGCCTGGTCGACCTGCTCGTCGAGCGCGCGGCCCTCGCACGCGGCGAGGACGTCGAGGAGTCCACCGTCGGTGACCTCCCGGCGTTCCGGTCGGTGTGCGCGCCGGGCTGCTGCCTGCGTCGCGACGGCGAGCCGAGCGGCGTCCCCGTGCTGTGCGGCACGGACATCCACAGCTGAGCCCCGTACCGACGATCTCGCACGACCAGGAGGAACCCCCGATGAACGACGCCGCGCGCGTCCCCGCGGACCACGAGCAGATCAACACCACCATCCGCTACGCGATGTGGTCCGTCTTCGCGACGGCGGCGCCGCTGCCCGCCGACGCGGACGAGCGCGCGGGTCTCGTGGCCGACGCGCTGACCGCCGTCGGCGGCGGGGACGACCCGGCCGCGACGGACGGCGACCTCGTCGTGCGCGGCTGGTACGACGTCGCCGGCCTGCGCTCGGACGCCGACCTCATGGTGTGGTGGCACGGTCCGACGATCGAGTCCGTCCAGGGCGCCTACCAGCGCCTGCGCGCGAGCGGCCTCGGGGCGCACCTGGAGCCCGTGTGGTCGAACGCGGCGCTGCACCGTCCCGCCGAGTTCAACCGGGGCCACGTTCCGGCGTTCCTCGCGGGCGAGGCGCCGCGCGACTACCTGTCCGTCTACCCGTTCGTGCGCTCGTACGACTGGTACCTGCTGCCCGACGCCGAGCGCCGCACCATGCTGCGCGACCACGGCCTCGCGGCGAAGGACTACCCGGACGTGCGCGCCAACACGGTCGCGTCGTTCGCGCTCGGCGACTACGAGTGGATCCTCGCGTTCGAGGCCGACGAGCTGCACCGCATCGTCGACCTCATGCGCGAGCTGCGCGCGACCGAGGCGCGCCGCCACGTGCGCGAGGAGGTGCCGTTCTTCACCGGCCCGCGCACCACCCTCACCGCGTGGGCGGACCGCCAGCCCCTGGCCTGACGCCCGCACCGCGCCGAGCACGACCCTGGTGCCGTGATCCGACGGATCACGACACCAGGGTCGTTCTCGTCCGCGCGCTGTGTCGTTCTCGGCGGGGCCGGGCGGGCCGCCCGGCGGCGCTGGTTCAGCCCGCGGGGACGGCGTCCGGCTCGCCCTCGCGGACGTAGGGCGCGACGTGCGCGACGAGCGCCTCGTCGCTGTCCTTGGTGAGCCGCTCTCCCGACCACGTCTCGTGGAGCGTGAGGGTCGTGCCGTCGTGCAGCGTGAGGTCGACGCGCGCGGGCGTGACCTTGCGGATCACCGCCGTGGCGATCTGCTCGTACGGCACGTACCGGTACCGTGCGGCGAGGTCGGCGACGGGCGCGGAGCGCACGAGCTCCACGAGCCGCGCCTTGCCGCCCTCCGTCTTCTTGGGGCACGGCGCGAGGACGAGGCCGACGTCCAGCACGAGGACGTCGTGGTACGTCCCGTCCACCTTGACGTTCGCGAGTCCGCCGACGACGTCGCCGCCGTGCGCGGTCGCCTGCGCGGTCTGCTGGACCGCGCCCGCGACGTCGATGCCGAGGGCGTCGAGCCGGGAGCGGGCCTCCGCGGTGGTCGCCGGGTCGGTCGCGAGACGCGCGACCGCCGCCAGGTCGAGGACGGTGCCGTCGGGGGTCTCGAGCGTCGCCGGTCCCGTCCACGACGCGCGCCACCGGGCCGCGCCGGACCGGACGGCCGCCGCCGCGAGGGCCGAGGAGATCGCGCCGGTGATCGCCTCGCGCGCCTCGGTGGCGGGTGCCCCCGGCACGAGGTCGCGCGCGACCGCGTCGAGGCGGCCGGCGCCGAGGAGGTCGAGCAGGGTCGCCAGATCGCCCTGCGGGCGGCCGACGGCACGGCCGACCGCGCGGTAGAGGGTGTCCGCGGTGCGCTGGTCGTGGATGGGCATCGCCGCGGCAACGAGCGCGTCCCACGGGAGCTGGGCACGCGTGCCGAACGCGACCTCCTCGACCGCGACGCGCTCGGACCAGGTGGCAAAGCCGGGGACGAGGGCGGCGGCAGGACGCTCGTCCGTCGTGGCCACTCCGCCGTCGGGCATGCCGTCCATCGCGGCGACGCGCCGTGCGATCGACGGGTGCGTGTCCCACGCGGACTGCTCGGACGGCGCGTCGTCGGACCGGAGCTCGGCGAGGTCGCCCGCCCGGCCCCGCAGGAGCTCGTCGAAGCCGCCGAAGACGCCCGCCGGCGTCGGGGCGAGGCCGTGCTCCCAGCCGAGCCCGACGTACTGGCTCGTGTAGAAGCCCCACGCGGCGTCGATCACCGGGACCTCGCGCAGCGCCGCCTGGGCGGTCGCGCGACCCGCGACGCGCACGGACAGCTCGTCCGCCTCGAGCTCCTGGCGCCGGCTGACCGCTGCCGAGACGAGGACGTAGAGCTTCGCGTACTGCTTGAGCAGCCAGCCGACGACGTTCCCCTGGAGCTGCCCGACCGTCGCCATGATCGCCTCGCGACCCCGGTAGGCGAGCGGCCCGAGGCGCGTGTGCGAACGCGAGTAGTGGCCGAGCTCGTGCGCGAGGACCGACCGGAGCTGCGCGGCGGACAGGCCCTGCAGCAGCGGGACGCCGAGGTACAGGCGGCGCGTCCCGCCGACGAGCCCGAGCAGGCGCGTGTCCTCGCTGACGGCGGCGTTGACGTCGGCGACCAGCCGGATCTCGTCGGGAGCGCGGGTGTGCGCGGCCTGCGCGAGCTCGCGGACCGTCGCCCACAGCTCCGGCGCGTCGGCCTCCGCGAGCACCACGCCGCCCGGTCCCTGCTTCTCTGCCCGCGCGACCCGCACGAGCGCGACGACGAGGCCGACCGCGACGACCACGGTGACGAAACCGAGCTTCGCGGCGCCGGCTCCGGCGTGCTCCGAGAACGCCCACACGGTCGCGGCGCCGAGGCCGACGACGGCGCCGAGCGCGAGGACGTAGAACCCGACGAGGAGGAGGACCGACAGCGCGGCGCGCAGGGTCGTGGTCATGGGCGTGCCTCTCATATTGCGCCGCACCCGCGCGGCGATCCGACGCCGGAGCATAGTGGTCCGCGTGCTCGGGGCAACCGGGGCCACGCGGGGACCAGCACGACAATGTCGACCCCCGCAGCGACCAGAAGGCCCCCAGCGCGACCCCCCTTCGAATGTGTGAAGGGCGGGGCGCGGTCGTAGGCAGCGTGGAACTCAGGCTAACTTGTTGAGACCTCCTCGGCGGCCCGCTCGAGAGCACTCTTCGGGCCCCACGTTTCGCTACCCGCCGTTCCATGAACAGTCAAGAGAACGCCGTCGATCCCATAGTTGGTGAGTTCGAACCCTTTCACGGAGCCATCAGCGCCGTATGCCTCCGAAGCGACGGTTTCTCCCGTTGCTGGAACCACGGCCCCGCCGACCTCCCCGACGCTGACTGTGACACCCTGCAAGTTGCATCCCGGATGATCGTCCAACTCCTCGGGCTGAAGTTCGCCCAACGCCGGACAATCGGTTGCTTCCTCTGTGAGCGGCGGATCGCGCCACACCTTATCTGGCGCGCACGAAGAGAGGGCCAAGGTTGCGACCAAGAGGGCAGCAGGGGCGAGCGTTCTTGTGGAGAAGCTCGGGGTCTTCCAGGTTCTCTGATTCACTGCAGAGCCTCTCAGTACAGATAATCGAGTCCGATGAAGTCGCCATACCCAACACGGGCGTCCTTCGAGCAGGTTGAGAATGATTGCCGCATTAGGTTGTTGGACGTCCCGGCGTGTCCGAGAGCGTACACATGGCCGAACTCGTGCGCGGCTACCGCGTTGAGGCGATAGTGCTGCGCCGGGCAAGCGCCCTGCCCTGCGTGCCACTTCTTGGTGGAGTTATACGCGATGTCGGCCTCGAGAGGTGTGCCTGTGCTGCTTGTCCATCGGCACGCAACGCCGAGGACGTTCGACGGCAGGACACCGAAGTTCTGCGTGTTCTGGCCGTCACGCGGAGCACAAGTCGCGTTCCCATAGATATTCGCACCCGCGGTCGTCGTGCCGAGGTACGAACTTGTCAGATCGACCCGCGCCGTGTTGAACCCGCAATCGTTGACGACATTTGTCAGAACGTCCCCTCCGCGGCGCACCCCCGGGAACAGCCCGTCGTAGCTAACTGCCTCGTTGTAACGCCAAGAGTACGTCCGTCCCCGCTGCGCGCCCGACTGGGACCAGAGCCCGTCGTTGCAGCTCGTGTAGGGACCCCCCGTATTGCCGGTGGTGGTCGTGAGATCTTGAAGCATGTCCTCCTGGGCCGCATCGGGGCCCCACGCTTCGACCGTCTCCCCGTCGGCGCCGTGGGAATCGATCTTGGCTGCAACAACACCGCTTGCGCCAAGATTCTCCACAACGATATCCGACACCGTGCCTTCGCCTTCCACAGTCGCGGCCGAAGCGATCACTTGCACGCCCTCGTCAGGGATCAACATGGAGCGGCCGTCAGGAAAAATTACGCTACTCCCAGAGTGGTCGCACTCAAGACTGGCAGAGCCGGCGAGATCATCGACGTCGACAACTGCCCCGATTTCTGGGCATTGCGACTCGTCCAACAGAGTTGATGCGAGCCCTTCGGATCTCGGAACCTCGCGTGGCGAGGAGCTGGCCGCACCACCAATTGCTGCCATCGCGAACAGGGCGGAAACCGCGGTCGCACTTCGCCAAAGGCCGTTCATCAAACATTGCCCCCTGATTCCGGGGGTCCGTCCCCCGCTCGCCACGAACAATCGCATCGTGTCGCCTGTCGCGCAAGCCTGTTCATCGAAACGTTACACAATGGGGCTCTTCGCCGATCCGGTGGGGATCACGGGGTGAGTCCTCCGCCAGCGAGGAGCATGCGGAGGCGGTAGTTGTCGCGGTTGCGGTAGCCGCGGGCGAGGCGGCGGTGGAGTTCGATGATGCCGTTCATGGCTTCGGTGCCGCCGTTTGACGAGCGCCCGGTGGTGAAGTAGGCAGGAACGCGGTGCGCCATGTGCGCAGGGTCCGGCCGAGGCGCGCGACTTCGCCGATGGGGCAGGTGTGGAACGAGGCGATGACCTTCTCGGCCAGCGCTCTGCCCTCGGTAAGGTCTCGGGCCCGGTAGGCGGCTCGTAGTTGCTGGGCGCACTGCCAGGCGACGAACACCTCCTCGTGCGCCTCGTCGGTTCTAATCGCCCGGGCCAGGCGGGCCTGCTGCTTGGCCGTGAGGTTCTCGGCGCCGGCGCGCAGGATGGTCTGGATGGCGAACAGGGGGTCGCCCTTGCGTCCACGGTGGCCGGTGGTGTCCTGCTGGACCCGGCGGCGCACCTCGTCCACGACCGGAGCCTGACCCGCTTTCCCGGACACCTGATCTGAGGCGATGATCGCCTCGGGAGAGGAGTCCGTGATGCCTGCAGCCAAGCCGCCGGAGTTCCG
>NZ_JBHVMH010000018.1:0-79976 GCF_042797035.1 Cellulosimicrobium sp. NPDC057862 | reverse complement strand
CGGTGTGCGGCCCTTGCTATGGCCCTTTCTCCCCACGCGGAACCGGGCCCTTTCCATGCCCACAACCGGGCAGGGGGCGGAAGCGGCTGTTGACGCTCCGGGGCGCGCGTGCCTACACTTCCATACAGCAGAAGAAAAGTTCCGCAGAATGGAATCGCAAGGTAGCGAGACGCGGACGGACCCTGGGAGACGACGATGAGCCCCGCACCGACGTACACCGTCAACTGCTCGATCCTGCTCACGGACCTGCCGCTGCTCGAGCGGCCGGCCGCCGCGGCGGCCGCGGGCTTCCGCGGCGTCGAGTTCTGGTGGCCGTTCGCCTCGCCCACCCCGGCGCAGGACGAGGTCGACGCGTTCGTCGGCTCGATCGAGGCGGCGGGCGTCCAGCTCACGGGCCTCAACTTCGACGCCGGGAACATGCCCGGCGGCGACCGCGGCCTCGTGTCGTGGCCCGCGCGCTCGGCCGACCTGCGGGCCAACCTCGACGTCGTCACCGCGATCGGCGAGCGCACCGGCTGCCGGGCGTTCAACGCGCTCTACGGCAACCGCCAGGAGGGCGAGTCGCCCGAGGCGCAGGACGAGCTCGGCGCGGAGAACCTCGCGCTCGCGGCCCGCGCCGTCGCGCGCATCGGCGGGACGGTGCTCGTCGAGCCCGTGAGCGGCGCGCCGGCGTACCCGCTGAAGACCGCCGCCGACGCCGTGCGCGTCCTCGACCGCGTCGCGACCGAGCACGGCGAGACGAACCTGGGTCTCCTGTTCGACGTCTACCACCTGTCCGTCAACGGCGACGACGTCGACGCGGCGCTCTCGACCTACCGCGGGCGCATCGCCCACGTGCAGATCGCCGACGCCCCCGGGCGCGGCGAGCCCGGCACGGGCGACCTGCCGATCGACCGCTGGACCAAGGACCTGCGCGCCGGCGGCTACGACGGCTGGATCGGCCTCGAGTACAAGACCGACGCCGTCGACCCGTTCGCGTGGCTCCCGGTCGCCGAGCGCTGACGCGCCCCGCCGATCTCACGCAGTCGCCCGCCGGCCGTTCGCGGCCGACACAGACCCTGACCTGAACCACCCAGAGGAGCACACCATGGCCTCCATCGCCTTCATCGGACTCGGCATCATGGGCAGCCCCATGGCCGTCCACCTGCAGAACGCCGGCCACGACGTCGCGGGCTACAACCGCAGCCCCGAGAAGGCCGCCCCGCTCGTCGAGGCCGGCGGTCGCGCGGCGGAGTCCGTCGCCGACGCGGTCTCGGGCGCGGACGTCGTCGCGATCATGGTCCCCGACTCGCCCGACGTCGAGGCCGTCCTCACCGGCGACGACGGCGTCCTCGCGAACGCCAAGCCGGGAGCGCTCGTCGTCGACTTCTCCTCGATCCGGCCCGACGTCACCGTCGCGCTCGCCCAGCATGCCAAGGACGCCGGGCTGCGCATCGTCGACGCTCCCGTCTCGGGCGGCGAGCCGGGCGCGATCAACGCGGCGCTGTCGATCATGGTCGGCGGCACGCCCGAGGACTTCGCGGCGGCCCAGCCGTTCCTCGACGTCGTCGGCAAGACGGTCGTGCACGTGGGCCCGAACGGCTCCGGCCAGACGGTCAAGGCCGCCAACCAGCTCATCGTCGCCGCGAACATCCAGGCGCTGGCCGAGGCGATCGTGTTCCTCGAGGCGTACGGCGTCGACACCGACGCCGCGATCGAGGTGCTCGGCGGCGGGCTCGCGGGCTCGGCCGTGCTGAACCAGAAGGCGCGCAAGATGCTCGACCGCGACTTCGGCCCCGGCTTCCGCATCGAGCTCCACCACAAGGACCTCGGCATCGTCACCGCCGCGGCCCGCGAGGCGGGCGTCGTCGCGCCGCTCGGCGGCCTCGTCGCCCAGCTCATGGCCTCCGCCCGCGCCAACGGCGACGGCGGCCTCGACCACTCCGGCCTGTTCCGCGGCGTCGAGCGACTCTCCGGCCGCGACGGCTCCTGACCTTCCCCTGACGACGACGTCACCTCCAGCAAGGAGAGAAACCATGCCTCGTATGCGTGCGGTGGATGCCGCAGTGGCGATCCTCGAGATCGAGGGCGCGACCCAGGCGTTCGGCCTGCCCGGCGCCGCCATCAACCCCTTCTACTCCGCGATGCGCGCCCACGGCGGCATCGACCACGTGCTCGCCCGCCACGTCGAGGGCGCGTCGCACATGGCCGACGGCTACTCCCGCGCGAAGCCGGGGAACATCGGCATCTGCATCGGCACGTCGGGCCCCGCGGGCACCGACATGATCACCGGCCTCTACGCCGCGTGGGCCGACTCGATCCCGATGCTCTGCATCACGGGCCAGGCGCCCGTCGCCAAGCTCGACAAGGAGGACTTCCAGGCCGTCGACATCGCGAGCATCGCCGCTCCGGTGACCAAGCTGGCCAAGACCGTCCTCGAGGCCGGCCAGGTGCCGCAGGTCTTCCAGCAGGCGTTCCACCTCATGCGCTCGGGCCGCCCGGGCCCGGTGCTCATCGACCTGCCGATCGACGTGCAGCTCGCGGAGATCGAGTTCGACCCGGCGACCTACGAGCCGCTGCCCGTGCTCCGCCCGACGGCGACGCGCGCCCAGGCCGAGAAGGCGATCGACCTGCTGCTCGCGGCCGAGCGCCCCGTGCTCATCGCGGGCGGCGGCATCGTCAACGCGGGCGGCGAGGACCTGCTCGTCGAGCTCGCCGAGACGCTGGGCGTCCCGGTGATCCCGACCCTCATGGGCTGGGGCGTCATCCCCGACGACCACGCGCTCATGGCCGGCATGGCCGGACTGCAGACGTCGCACCGTTACGGCAACGCGAACCTGCTCGCCTCGGACTTCGTGCTCGGGATCGGCAACCGCTGGGCCAACCGCCACACCGGCGGGCTCGACACCTACCGCAAGGGCCGGACGTTCGTCCACGTCGACATCGAGCCGACGCAGATCGGGCGCGTGTTCGCGCCCGACTACGGGATCGTCTCCGACGCGCGGGCCGCGCTCGAGCTGTTCGTCGAGGTCGCGCGCGAGCGGCGCGACGCGGGGCAGGCGCGCGACTACTCCGGCTGGGCCGCCGAGTGCGCCGAGCGTAAGCGCACGCTCCAGCGCAAGACGCACTTCACCGAGATCCCCATCAAGCCGCAGCGCGTGTACGAGGAGATGAACAAGGCCTTCGGCCCCGAGACGCGCTACGTCACGACGATCGGGCTCTCGCAGATCGCCGGCGCGCAGTTCCTCCACGTGTACCAGCCGCGGCACTGGATCAACGCCGGCCAGGCCGGGCCGCTCGGCTGGACCGGTCCCGCGGCGCTCGGCGTCGCGAAGGCCGTGCCGGACGAGCCGGTCGTCGCGCTCTCGGGCGACTACGACTTCCAGTTCATGATCGAGGAGCTCGCGGTGGGCGCGCAGTTCAACCTGCCGTACGTGCACGTCGTCGTGAACAACTCCTACCTCGGCCTCATCCGGCAGTCACAGCGCGCGTTCGACATGGACTACCACGTCCAGCTCTCGTTCGAGAACATCAACTCGCCCGAGGTGGGCGGCTACGGCGTCGACCACGTCAAGGTGGCCGAGGGCCTCGGCTGTAAGGCGATCCGCGTGACCGACCCCGACGAGCTCGGCGACGCGTTCGCCAAGGCGCAGGGCATGGCCGCCGAGTTCCGCGTGCCGGTCGTGGTCGAGGTGATCCTGGAGCGCGTGACGAACATCGCGATGGGCGTCGAGCTCACGGGCGTCAACGAGTTCGAGGACCTCGCGATCTCGGCCGACGACGCGCCGACCGCCGTCGCGCTGCTCGACTGAGCGTGCCGCACCGTAGGAGCAGACGACATGGAGGAGGACGCGATGAGCGCGGGTGAGGCGAGCGGTCGCCAGCACGAGTACGACCTCGTCGTGCGCGGCGAGCGCGTGCTCGTCGCGTCCGGCGAGCAGCCCCGTGAGGTCGGGGTCAGCGGGGGAGTGGTCCGCGCGATCGAGCCCCTGGGCGCGGGGCTCGACGGCGCACGCGTCGTCGAGCTCGAGCCGCACCAGGTGCTGATCCCGGGCCTGGTCGACACGCACGTGCACGTCAACGAGCCGGGCCGCACCGAGTGGGAGGGGTTCGCGTCCGCGACGCGCGCCGCCGCCGCGGGGGGTGTGACGACGATCGTCGACATGCCGCTCAACTCCATCCCGCCGACCGTCGACGTCGAGGCGCTCGAGACCAAGCAGAAGGTCGCCCGCGACCAGGCGTTCGTCGACGTCGGGTTCTGGGGCGGCGCCGTGCCCGGCAACGGCGACGAGCTGCGGCCCCTGTGGGACGCGGGCGTGTTCGGGTTCAAGTGCTTCCTGCTGCACTCGGGCGTCGAGGAGTTCGGGTACCTCGAGCCCGACGAGCTCGAGGCCGACCTGCGCGTCCTCGCCGACTTCGACGGGCTCATGCTCGTGCACGCGGAGGACTCGCGCGCCATCGAGCACGCGCCAACGCCGCACGGCGACCACTACGACACCTTCCTCGCGTCACGCCCGCGCGGCGCGGAGAACGTCGCGATCGCCGCGGTGATCGAGGCGGCACGCTGGACGGGCGCACGCGCCCACGTGCTGCACCTGTCCAGCTCGGACGCGCTGCCCATGATCCGCAGCGCGAAGCGCGAGGGCGTGCGCCTCACGGTCGAGACGTGCCCGCACTACCTGGCGCTCGCGGCCGAGGAGATCCCCGACGGCGCGACGCAGTTCAAGTGCTGCCCGCCCATCCGGGAGATCGACAACCGCGAGCTCCTCTGGGAGGGGCTCCTCGACGGGACGATCGACTGCATCGTGTCCGACCACTCGCCGAGCACGCCCGACCTCAAGGACCTCGACACGGGCGACTTCGGGACGGCGTGGGGCGGCGTCTCGTCGCTCCAGCTCGGGCTCGCGATCGTGTGGACCGAGGCCCGGACGCGGGGCGTGCCGTTCGCGCGCGTCGTCGAGTGGATGTCGTCGCGCCCGGCTGGCATCGCGGGGCTCCAGCGCAAGGGTTCGATCGCGCTCGGGTTCGACGCCGACGTCGCGGTCGTCGAGCCGGACACGGCGTTCGTCGTCGACCCCAACGCGCTGCACCACAAGAACCCCATCACGCCGTACGCCGACCGCGCGCTCTCGGGCGCCGTCGTCGCGACCTACCTGCGCGGCGAGGAGATCACCTTCGACCGCCCCACGGGTCGCTTGCTCGCGCGCGGCGAGGCCTGAGGGGAGCAGACTCCCGTGCCCGGCCGCGGGGGCCGGGCACGGGGAACCACCTGATCCCGACACGACGAGGGGCGGCACCGCTGGTGGGTGCCGCCCCTCGTCGAGCGCGAGATAGAGCCCTGGTGGGCCGGGGTAGAGCCCTGGTCATGACCACGGCTCTACCTCGGCCCACCAGGGCTCTTCCTCGGCGTGGGGAGAGGGCGGGTCAGGACTCCGCGAGGAGCTCGTCGAGCTGCTCGTAGCCCTCACGGACGCCGACCTCCATGCCGCTCGCGACGAAGCTGTCGCGACCCTCGATCGAGTCGACGAGCGACGTCGCGGTGAGGCGGCTGCGGCCGTCGGGCAGGTCCTCGAACACGAGGCGGTCCAGGGAGACGCCGTCGGGGAAGCCCTCGTAGGTGAACGTCTGGACGATGAGCTCGTCCGGGCGCACCTCGTGCACGCTGCCGAAGAACGGGTACTCGTTGCCGTCGGGGTCGACCTGGACGTAGCGGTACGCGCCGCCGGTGCGCACGTCCCAGTGCTCGTTGCGCTGGGTGAGGTAGCGCGGGCCGTTCCAGCGCGCGAACAGCTCCGGGTCGAGGTGCGCGCGGAAGACCTTCGCCGCAGGCGCGTCGAACTCGCGCACGATGCGGACGATCGGGAGGTCCTTCGGGACGACGATCTCGGTCTCGTGGGTGCCGGTGGTGGTCATGACGGTGCTCCTGTCGTCGGGTCGTTCGGGGGCGCGGCCGCCGGGTCGGGCAGGTCGCGCAGGACGTCGTCGAGGCGGCGGTAGCGGTCCTCTGCCTCGCGCCGGTAGCGCTCGATCCACTTCGTCATGAGGTCGAAGACCTCCGCCTCGAGGTGCACGGGGGCGCGCCGGGCGTCCGTCGTGCGGGTCACCAGGCCGGAGTCCTCGAGCACGCGCAGGTGCTTGGACACCGCCTGGACGGACATGTCGTACGGCCGGGCGAGCTCGCCCACGCTGGCGTCGCCCGACGCGAGCCGGGCGACCATGTCGCGGCGCGTGGGGTCGGCGAGCGCCGAGAACACGCGCGAGAGCGGGTCGGCCGTCACGGAACCTCCTCGTCGGACGCCGCGTGCGGCGCCCGATAATCAACTGTTCGGTTGACTATGACGCTACGCCGGCGTTCGACTATCGTCAACCCTTTGGTTGAGAAATTCTCAGCGACGCCGCGCTCGCTCGAAGTCGTCGAGCGAGACCGTGCGCTCGACGGCGTGGTCCACGATCCGCTCGGGGTAGCCGGCCGGCTGCTCCCGCAGCTTCCATGGCTCGTGGACCGCCCGGCCCTCGACGCCTCGCAGCTCCGGCACCCAGCGGCGCACGTAGGTGCCGTCGGGGTCGAACTTCTTGCCCTGGGTGACCGGGTTGAAGATGCGGAAGTACGGCGCGGCGTCCCGGCCCGTCCCGGCCACCCACTGCCAGTTGAGCTGGTTCTGCGACACGTCGCCGTCCGCGAGGTGCGCCAGGAAGTGCGCCGCGCCGCGCTGCCACCGCACGTGCAGGTCCTTGACGAGGAACGACGCGACGACCATCCGCACCCGGTTGTGCATCCACCCCTCGCCCAGGAGCTGCCGCATGCCGGCGTCCACGAGCGGGTAGCCGGTGCGCCCGGCCGCCCAGGCCGCCAGGTACCGGTCCTCGTCCGCGCCGGTCGCCCACGCGTCGTCGGGCACGACCGTGCGCAGCGACCGCCGCGCCGCTCCCGGGTGGTGAAACAGGACGTCCGCGTGGAACTCGCGCCACGCGAGCTCCGAGCGGTAGGCGAGCGCGTCGTCGGACGGCGCGAGCCCGTCGTGCAGTGCGGTCCGCACGTCGGCGAGGAGGGTCCGCGGGTGGAGCTCGCCCCACTTGAGCGGGATCGACATGCCCGACGTCGCCGGCCGGTCGGGGCGGTCGCGCTCGGTCGCGTAGCCCGCGAGGTGGTCCGCCAAGAAGGCCCGCCACCGGCGGCGTGCGGCAGCCTCGCCCGCGGCGGGAAGGTGCGCGTCGGTCCCCGGGTCGTCCGGGACGCCGTCGGACCGCGCGTCCGCCCACGGCGCGTCGCGCGGCCGGGGCGCCGGGTCGCGCCACCCGTGCGCGACCCACGCCTCGCGGAACGGCGTGAAGACCTGGAACGGGGTCCCGGTCCGCGTGAGCACGCGCCCGGGCGCGACGGCGTAGGGCGAGCCGGTGCGCACGAGGCGCGCGCCGCCGTCGGACAGCGCCTGCGCGACCGCCTCGTCCCGCGTGACGCCGTACGGCTCGTACGACGCCGCGACGTGCACCTCCTCGGCGCCCGCCTCGCGCGCGAGCGCGGGCACGACGGTGCGCGGGTCCCCGTGCCGCACGACGAGCCGCCCGACCGTCGCGGCGTCGAGCGCGGCGAGGCTCCGCGCGAGGTAGGCCCGACGCGGGTCGCCCGCCGCGCCCCAGAGGCGCGGGTCGAGCACGTAGAGCGCGACGACGTCGTCGCGGGCCTCCCGCGCGGCCTCCACGGCCGTGACGAGGGCCGGGTTGTCGGCGAGGCGCAGGTCGCGGCGGCACCACCAGATCGTCGGCACCCGGCCACGCTAACGGTCGCCTGCCGCGCACGCCGGTGGGAGCATCGCAAGATGGACGGTGACGACCCGCAGGGGCAGGACGACGCCCGGCGCCGCGCTCTCGGTCGTGAGGCGCGCACCGAGCCGGACCCGGGCGCACCACCGGTCGGGGCGGGCACCGCGGCCGGCGTCGGCGCGGCCGAGGGGCCGGCGGCAGGGGCGATCGAGGGGGACCACGCGTTCTTCGGGCACCCGCGCGGCCTGCTGACGCTCTTCACCACGGAGCTGTGGGAGCGGTTCAGCTACTACGGGATGCGCGCGATCCTGCTGTTCTACCTCACGGACACCGTGGCGAACGGCGGTCTCGGCATCGGGGAGACGACCGGGCTCGCTCTCGTCTCGATCTACGGCACGAGCGTGTACCTGCTCTCTGTCGTCGGCGGCTGGCTCGCGGACCGCGTGATCGGCTCGCGGCGTTCGGTCCTGTACGGCGGGATCATCATCGCGGCCGGGCACGTGAGCCTGACGGTCCCCGGCACGGGCTTCTCGATGGCCGGCATCGCGATGGTCGCGCTCGGGACGGGCCTGCTCAAGCCCAACGTGTCCTCGATGGTCGGCGAGCTCTACGCGCGCGACGACCCGCGCCGCGACTCGGGGTTCTCCATCTTCTACATGGGCATCAACCTCGGGTCGTTCATCGCACCGTTCCTCGTCGGGGCGGCGCGCGCCTGGGGCGGCTACCACGCAGGGTTCGCCGTCGCGGCGGTCGGCATGGCCGTCGCGCTCGTGTTCTTCGTCGCCGGCCGCCGCTACCTCGGCGAGGCGGGCGCGCACGTGCCCAACCCCGTGCGCCCCGAGGAGCGGGCGAAGATCGCGCGCATCTTCCTGCTCATCGCCGCGGGCGTCGTGCTCGTGGGGCTGGTCGCGGTCCTGGTCGCCGGCGGCTTCGACATCTCGACGTTCATCGACACGATGTCCTACCTCGCGTTCCTCGCGCCGATCGCCTACTTCATCGTCATGTACCGCTCGCCGCGCGTGACCGACGCCGAGCGGCCCCGCGTCATCGCGTACATCCCGCTGTTCGTCGCGGCGATGCTGTTCTGGATGATCTTCGAGCAGGCCGCCACGACGCTCTCCGCGTTCGCCAAGGACCGGACCGAGCTCACCTTCTTCGGGGTCGGCATCAGCCCCGAGTTCTTCCAGTCGGTCAACCCGCTGTCGATCATCGTCCTCGCGCCGGTGTTCGCGTGGATCTGGATCAAGACCGGCGACCGCCCGACGACGGCCAACAAGTTCGCGATCGGACTCACGCTCGCGTCGGTCTCGTTCCTCTTCCTCGCCGTCGCCTCCGCGGTCGTGGGCGACGGGAAGGCGCCGTCGTGGGTGCTCGTGCTCGTCTACGTGATCCAGACGCTCGGCGAGCTGTGCCTCTCGCCCGTCGGTCTCGCGGCCACGACGCTCCTCGCGCCCAAGGCGTTCCGCTCCCAGGCGATGGCGCTGTGGTTCCTCGCGCCCGCGGCGGGGCAGGCCATCACGGCGCAGGTCGTGCAGGTCACCGAGGGAGCGTCGGACACCGCGTACTTCGGCAGCATCGGCGCCGTGACCCTCGTCTTCGCGCTCGCGCTGTTCGCACTCGCGCCGTGGGTCACGCGGCACATCCGCCACGCCGACGAGCTCGAGGGGGTGCACACGGCCGGGGCCTGACCGGGGCGAGCGTCGTCGCGCGCACAGCGACCGGGGCGCGCGAGGTCGCGCCGTTGCGACCTCGCGCGGTTCCGGGGCCTGGCGGCCCTGCTGTCAGCGCAGCCAGGGCGCCCGGCGGACCAGGGGCAGCGCGGCCCAGCGGCGTCCGAGCCCCCAGGTGTCGCCCGCGAGCGTCGTCGCGAGGACGACGAGGAGCAGCACCACGAGGACGTGCTGGTCGACGACCGGGTTGTTCGACCCGGCGGCGAACGGCCACTGCGAGAGCCAGAGCATCCCGAAGAGCAGAGCGCCGCTCACCGCGGCCACGCGCAGGCCGATCCCGAGCAGGAGCGCGAGCCCCACGCCGAGCAGCCCGAGCATGAAGAGCCAGTCGGTGACCGGGCCGGCCATCGCGGTGAACGTCCCCGCGAGCGGGCCCTGGACCCCGTGCTCGAGGTAGCCCTGCGCCGGGGCGGCGCCCGCGAGCCACGCGCGTTCCCGCGGCGTCGCGTAGCCGAGGCCGACGAGCTTGTCGGCGAACGGCCAGAGGAAGACGACGGCGCCGCCGAGCCGGGCGAGCGCGAGGGCGTGCCGGGCGGAGGAGCGCGTGACGACGTCGTCCTGCGTGACGTGGCCGGGCGCGGCCGGCGCGGCGGCGCCGGGAGCGGTCCCGGACGACGCGTCGGGAGGTGAGGTCGTGCGCGTGGTGGACGTGGACATGAGGTGCCCCCTCGGGAACGGGATCTGAGATCGGGTCGGTGCCAGGGCCTGGCCTGCTGCCCCTGCGCGGTGTCGCTCTCCGTCGAGGCGTCGCCGAGCGCCCTGGCCGTGCCGTGCTCGTCCACGGTGGCAGGGCGACCCGCGGCGGTTCAACCCTTACGTAACGTTTAGGTGGAGATCCCTCAGTGGGTAGGGACTCCGCGTACGTAGCCCGACGACCACGAGACGGACGCCCGGTTCGTCCGGTCGCCGGCAGGCGTAATGTGACCCGGCGGCCGGAGGATCGGCCGCGGCCACCCGTCGAAGGAGCTGAACCGACATGAGCCGCCCCCTGCGCTCCCGGACGTCCACCCACGGCCGCAACATGGCCGGCGCCCGCGCCCTCTGGCGCGCGACCGGCATGGGCTCGGAGGACTTCGGCAAGCCGATCATCGCGATCGCGAACTCGTACACGCAGTTCGTCCCCGGCCACGTCCACCTCAAGGACATGGGCGACCTCGTCGCGTCGGCGATCCGCGAGGCCGGTGGCGTCTCCAAGGAGTTCAACACCATCGCCGTCGACGACGGCATCGCGATGGGCCACGGCGGCATGCTCTACTCGCTGCCGAGCCGCGACCTCATCGCCGACTCGGTCGAGTACATGGTCAACGCGCACTGCGCCGACGCGCTCGTGTGCATCTCCAACTGCGACAAGATCACGCCCGGCATGCTCAACGCCGCGCTGCGACTCAACATCCCCGTAATCTTCGTGTCCGGCGGTCCCATGGAGGCCGGCAAGGCGGTCATCGCCGACGGCGTCGCCAAGACCCACCTCAACCTCGTCAACGCGATCAACTACTCGGCGGACGACAACGTGTCCGACGCCGCCCTCGCGCAGGTCGAGGAGAACGCGTGCCCCACGTGCGGCTCGTGCTCCGGGATGTTCACCGCCAACTCGATGAACTGCCTCACCGAGGCCCTCGGCCTGTCGCTCCCGGGCAACGGCTCGACGCTCGCCACGCACGCCGCGCGCAAGGAGCTCTTCCTCGAGGCCGGCCGCACGATCGTCGACCTCGCCAAGCGCTACTACGAGGACGAGGACGACTCCGTCGCGCCGCGCTCGATCGCGACCAAGGCCGCGTTCTCCAACGCCATGGCGCTCGACGTCGCGATGGGCGGCTCGACGAACACGGTGCTGCACATCCTCGCCGCCGCGCAGGAGGGTGAGGTCGACTTCGACCTCACCGACATCGAGCGCATCAGCCGCCAGGTGCCGTGCCTGTCCAAGGTCGCGCCGAACCACCCGAACTTCCACATGGAGGACGTGCACCGCGCCGGCGGCATCCCCGCACTCCTCGGCGAGCTCGACCGCGCGGGCCTGCTCGACCACGACGTCACGAGCGTCCACACGCCGACGCTGCGCGCGTGGCTCGACGACTGGGACGTCCGGGGCGGCAAGGCGACCGAGCGGGCGATCGAGCTGTTCCACGCGGCGCCCGGGGGGGTGCGCACCACGCAGGCGTTCTCGACGTCGAACCGCTGGGAGTCGCTCGACACCGACGCGGCCGACGGCTGCATCCGCGACCTCGAGCACGCGTACACCGTCGAGGGCGGCCTCGCCGTGCTGCGCGGCAACCTCGCCGAGGACGGCGCCGTGTTCAAGACCGCCGGGGTCGACCCCGACGTCTTCCACTTCGTCGGCAAGGCCCTCGTCTGCGAGTCGCAGGACGAGGCGGTCGAGAAGATCCTCACCAAGCAGGTCGAGCCGGGGCACGTCGTCGTCGTGCGCTACGAGGGCCCCGCGGGCGGCCCGGGCATGCAGGAGATGCTCTACCCGACGTCGTTCATCAAGGGCCGCGGGCTCGGCAAGGTCACCGCGCTCATCACCGACGGCCGCTTCTCCGGCGGGTCGTCCGGCATCTCGGTGGGACACGTCTCGCCCGAGGCCGCCGCGGGCGGCGTCATCGGCCTCGTCGAGGACGGCGACGAGATCGAGATCGACGTCGACACGCGCCTCATCCGCCTCAACGTCCCGGACGACGTGCTCGCGGAGCGCCGCGCCAAGATGGAGGCGTCGGAGAACCCGTGGCAGCCGGTCGACCGCGACCGCTACGTCTCGCCGGCGCTCCAGGCCTACGCCGCCATGGCGACGTCCGCCGACCGCGGCGCCGTCCGCGACGTGTCGCTCATCAAGCGCAGCCGCTGATCCCGACGACGACGGGCCCGCACCTCGCGAGGTGCGGGCCCGTCGTCGTGCTCGGGTCTCATGCCCGCGTGGTCGGGTCCGCGGCGGGGGTGGCCTCGGTGCTCGGGGCTGCGGCGCCGTCACCCCGGGCTCTTCTGCCGTGGGTTCTAGGAGCGCCGCTCTGACGCCCCTTCGCATCCGAGCCCACCCCCACCGCTCGGCCGTCGGCACACCATCGCCTGGCGACAGGCCGACCGCGGTCCCGGCAGGCCGAACAGGTGACGTGGCTCGTCAGTCACGCTGGACGACCCCATGAGACCTGTTCGGCGTGACGTCGCGACGTCCAGAGCGGCGACAACGACACGACCTGCGACCGTGACCTGCGGCACAGCGGTGGGTGTGCGGCAGTTCCTGCGGCGACCGGATGCGGCAGTGGGAGATCCCGGCGAGACCGACACCGCGGGCGGTCGCCCGGGTGCGCGCCGACCAGGGCGAGACGACGTAGGGCGGGGTGGGTGGTGGTGCCGCGTCGTGGCGGGCCTGGCGGGAGCCGCGAGGAACGAGCGGCGGATGGTAGACGCGGCACCACCACCCACCCCGACCACCCAGGGCGACCAGACCGGCGTCGGGCAGGAAACGACCACGGTTCTACCTCGGCCGACCGCGGTTCTACCTCGCCGGGGCGCGGGTGGGTTCCTAGAGTGGGGGCATGACTGGGCAGACCCCGCGCACGGACGCCGGACCCGACCTCAAGCCTCGTTCCCGCCAGGTCACGGACGGCCTGGAGGCGACCGCGTCGCGCGGGATGCTGCGCGCCGTCGGCATGGGCGACGAGGACTTCGCCAAGCCGCAGATCGGCATCGCGAGCTCGTGGAACGAGATCACGCCGTGCAACCTGTCGCTCGACCGGCTCGCGCAGGGCGCCAAGGAGGGCGTGCACGCGGGCGGCGGGTACCCGCTGCAGTTCGGGACGATCTCCGTCTCCGACGGCATCTCCATGGGCCACGAGGGGATGCACTTCTCGCTCGTGAGCCGCGACATCATCGCGGACTCGGTCGAGACCGTGGTGCAGGCGGAACGCCTCGACGGGACGGTGCTGCTCGCCGGTTGCGACAAGTCGCTCCCCGGGATGCTCATGGCGGCGGCGCGGCTGGACCTCGCGAGCGTGTTCCTCTACGCGGGCTCGATCATGCCGGGCTGGGTCAAGCTCTCCGACGGCACGGAGAAGGACGTCACGCTCATCGACGCGTTCGAGGCCGTCGGCGCGTGCGCGCGCGGGCTCATGAGCCGCGAGGACGTGGACCGCATCGAGCGCGCGATCTGCCCCGGCGAGGGCGCGTGCGGCGGCATGTACACGGCGAACACGATGGCGTCGGTCGCGGAGGCGATGGGCATGTCGCTGCCGGGGTCGGCGGCACCGCCGTCGGCGGACCGGCGTCGGGACGCGTTCGCGCACCGCTCGGGCGAGGCCGTGGTCAACCTGCTGCGGCTCGGGATCACCGCGCGCGACATCATGACCAAGGAAGCGTTCGAGAACGCGATCGCCGTGGTCATGGCGTTCGGCGGGTCGACCAACGCGGTGCTGCACCTGCTCGCCATCGCGCACGAGGCCGAGGTCGACCTCACGCTCGCCGACTTCGACCGGGTCGCGAGCCGCGTGCCGCACCTGGGCGACCTCAAGCCGTTCGGGCGGTACGTGATGAACGACGTCGACCGCATCGGCGGCGTGCCCGTCGTCATGAAGGCCCTGCTCGACGCCGGGCTGCTGCACGGCGACGCGCTCACCGTCACGGGCCGCACGGTCGCGGAGAACCTCGCCGACATCAACCCGCCCGACCCGGACGGCAAGATCCTGCGGGCGCTCGACAACCCGATCCACCACACCGGCGGCATCACGATCCTGCACGGGTCGCTCGCTCCCGAGGGCGCCGTCGTGAAGTCCGCCGGGTTCGACGAGGACGTGTTCGAGGGGACGGCGCGCGTGTTCGAGCGCGAGCGCGCGGCGCTCGACGCCCTGGAGGACGGGACGATCACGGACGGGGACGTCGTCGTCATCCGGTACGAGGGGCCCAAGGGCGGTCCGGGGATGCGCGAGATGCTCGCGATCACGGGCGCGATCAAGGGCGCCGGGCTCGGCAAGACCGTCCTGCTGCTCACCGACGGGCGCTTCTCCGGCGGGACGACCGGCCTGTGCGTCGGTCACGTCGCGCCCGAGGCGGTCGACGGCGGCCCCATCGCGTTCGTGCGCGACGGCGACCCGATCCGGCTCGACGTCGCGAACAAGACCCTCGACCTCCTCGTCGACGCCGACACCCTCGCGGCACGGCGTGACGGGTGGGCTCCGCTGCCCCCGACGTTCACGCGCGGCGTGCTCGCGAAGTACGCGAAGCTCGTCCAGTCCGCGTCGCGCGGCGCGATCCTCGAGTGACCCCGGGGCGCGCGGGCGGGAGAGGCGCGCACTAGCGTGGTGTCACACCTCGCCGCAGCGACGCCGACCCGGAGGACCGCCATGACCGAGACCGCCGACGACCGCATCACCGCGCGGCAGTTCCACGACAGCGACGGCGTCGAGGACTGGCGGGTCATCCTCAGGACGGTGCAGACCCTGTTCCGCACGGGGTCGTTCACCGCCGGGGTCGAGCTGGTCGACGCGATCGGCGAGCTCGCCGAGGCGGCGAACCACCACCCCGACGTCGACCTGCGCTACGGGACCGTGACGGTCCGGCTGACCTCCCACGACGTCGGTGGCGTGAGCGCGCGCGACGTCGCGCTCGCGCGGCAGATCTCCGCCGCGGCGCGCGAGCTCGACCTCGTCGCGGACCCGACGGCGGTGCAGGACCTCGAGATCGCGATCGACACGCTCGTCGGATCGGCGGTCCAGCCGTTCTGGCACGCCGTCCTCGGGTTCGACGAGGGCTCCCCGGAGCTGCCCGCGCCTGACCTCCACGACCCGACGACCCACGCCCCGGCATTCTGGTTCCAGCAGATGGACGCGCCGCGGGAGCAGCGCAACCGCATCCACGTGGACGTGACGGTGCCGCACGACGTCGCCGAGGCGCGCGTCACCGCGGCCATCGCCGCGGGAGGGCACCTCGTGTCCGACCGCCGCGCGCCCGCCTTCTGGGTCCTGGCCGACGCCGAGGGCAACGAGGCGTGCGTGTGCACCTGGCAGTCGCGCGACTGACGCGCGACGCAGCCGCCGCTCGGTGGCGGCGCCACGTCCGGCCGCGGGTTCAGGCGCGCGCCACGACGAGCTCGTCGTAGCCCGGGACGAGCACCTGCCGCTTGGCACGGCGGGACACGACGCGCAGGGGTACGCCGTCGTCCCACAGCGCGTGCAGCAGCGCGGCGATCTCGGCGCGCGCGAGCGCGGCCCCGAGGCACAGGTGGCGGCCGGCGCCGAACCAGAGCTGCCGGGTCTCGCGCACGTAGGGGCGGTCCGCGCGGAACGGCCCGGCGGCGGCGTTCGCGGCCCACGTGAGGATCATGACCCGCTCGCCGGCGCGCAGCGTGCGCCCTGCGACCTGGACGTCCGCGGAGACGCCGCGCCCGATGACCGACGCCGGGCTGGTCACGCGCAGCCCCTCGCGCACGGCGTTCTCGACGACGTCGGGCTCGCCCGCGGCGCGCTCGACGGGGTGCGCGCGCTCGTCGGCCATGAGCCGCAGCAGGCGGTGCTGCTCGCCGGTGTCGATCAGGAGCGCCGTGGTGCGGGCCATGGCGGACGCCGACGTCTCGGTGCCCGCGACCATGAGCAGGCTCGCGAGCCCCGTGGTCTCCTCCAGCCCGAGGCCGAGCTCGCGGCACCGGCCGAGCAGGCGGTCGGCGGGGGCGTGCCGCCACCCGTCGGGCACGCCCCGGGTCAGCTCGGTGACGATCTCCTGCGCCGCGGTGACCTGCTCCGGCGAGAGGTACGTCGAGCCCGCGCTCCCGAGCGCGATCGACGCGAGGCGCTCTCCCGTCGCGAAGGCCGTGAGCGCGTCGTCGTCGCCCGGGACGACGGTGGCTGCGTCGTCGGGAGCGGCGGTCCCGCCGAGCGTCGGGATGCCGAGCAGGGAGATCATCATCCGGCCCACGAGCACCCGGGCCAGCCGACCGACGTCGACCGTGCCGCCTGCCGCGAGGGTCCGGCGCGCGTCGTCGAGGGCCACCAACCACGCGCCGTCGACGAGCGCCGCGGCGCTCGCCTCGGTGAACAGCTCGCGCGAGCGCGTGCGCAGGTCATGGTGGCCCGGGCCGTCGAACAGGTCGAGCACCCAGTCGCCGAGGATCTGCGCCCACAGGTGCCCGACGCCGCCCTCGCCGACGATCGTGAAGTGCCGATGGTCGGTGAGGATGCGCCGCCCGACCGTCGGGTCGGCGGTCACCCAGCCGAGCCCCGGCACCTTCCGCAGACCGCCGCCCTCGCGCGCTCCGGCGAGCGCCCCGCCCGCGAGCAGGACGCCGGCCATCGCGGGCCGCGCGGCGGCGAGCACCTGGAGCTCGCGCCGGGTCGTGGGCAGGGCGCGGCGCCTCTCGCGGGTGGTCGCCGGCGGGGTCGTGGTCGCAGTCACCGGGTCAGTGTGGCGCACGCGCAGCGGTTCCTGGCGTGCGCGTCGCGATCTGGGGATGGGCAGTTCACCCCATCGGATCCTGTGGACGACCGCTGTCGGAGCGAGTCTGCTTGGCTACTGTGTCGCGCGTGCCAGACAACCCCGCCGGGACGGCGTCCCGCCCGCCCCTCGCACCCCCGACGGCCGTGCTCGCCGCCGTCGGGGTGCACCTGCCCGAGCGTACGGTCGACGTGCGCGAGGCCGAGCGCGCCCTCGCGGCGCGCAACCCGGGCGCGGCGCCGCGCGTGCCGATGGTCTCGCGCCTCACGGGCGTGCGCCAGGTCCACGTCCTCCCGGACGACTGGGACGCGTCCGACCTCGCCGTCGCGGCCGCGGAGAAGCTGCTCGCGACCGAGGGACTGGCGACCGAGGACGTCGACCTGCTCCTCTTCGCCTCGGCGAGCCAGGACATGGTCGAGCCGGCGACGAGCCACATCGTCGCGGCGAAGCTCGGGGTCCGGGCGCCGGTGATGGACGTCAAGAACGCGTGCAACTCGGTGCTCAACGCGATCGAGGTCGCGGAGGCGCTCATCGGGACGGGCCGGTACGCGACCGTCCTGATCGCGTCGGGTGAGGCGCCGTCGCGCGCGGTGCGGTGGGACGTCCCGGACCGCGCGACGTACCTGCTCTCGGCGCCGGGGTACACCATGTCCGACGCCGGCGCGGCCGTCCTCGTGCGCCGCGCGACCCCGGCGGAGGCCGGCGCGCGCGACGCGTCCGGAACCCCCGCACCGCGCGGCATCCTCGCGAGCGCGTTCGGCGCGGAGTCGACGCACTGGGACGTCGGCATGCTCCCCGGCGGCGGCACCGCGCACCCGCGCGACCTCGAGCGCACCTACTTCGAGATCGACGGGTCCCGCCTGCGGGACGCGTTCCTCGCCCTGGGGCCGGGCGTCGTCCTCGACGCGCTGGGTCGCGCGGGCCTCGGGTGGGACGACGTCGCGCTCGTCGCGGTCCACCAGGTCGCCGTCGCGTACCTCGACGACGTGCACGCCGCGCTCGGCCTGCCGACCGGCCGCACGCTCGTCACCGTCGCCGACCACGGCAACGTCGCCTCCGCGACGCTCCCGTTGCAGCTCGCCACAGCGATCGAGACGGGGCGCGTCGGGCCGGGGGACGTCGTCGTGCTCGTCGGGCTCGCCGGCGGGATCAGCATCGGCGCGACGGTGGTGCGGCTGTGACGGCACCCCGGTTCACGCGGCACGTCGCGAGCCCGCAGCGGCTCGCGGTCGTCGTGCCCGCGCGCGACGAGGCGCACGGGATCGTCGCGACGCTCGAGGCGCTGCGCGACCAGCAGGACACCGACTTCGACCTCGTCGTCGTGGACAACGGGTCGTCCGACGGCACGGGCGACCTCGTCCGGGAGACGGCGGCGGCATGGGGCATGACGCGGTGGCGCGTGGTCGACGAGCCGCAGAAGGGCACGGGCGCCGCGGCCGACACGGGGATGCGGGCGGCGATCGAGCAGGGGGCGACGCACCTCGCGCGCACGGACGCCGACTGCCTGCCGCTGCCGGACTGGACGCGGCGGGTCCGGGCCGCGTTCGCGAGCGGGCACGACCTCGTCGCCGGCCGGCTCGTGGCGCGGACGGACGACCGGCCGGTCTCTCGCGTCCAGCAGGGCGTGCTGTCGGCGGCGGTGAGCGTCGCGAGCACGTTCGGGCGGTTCCGGCCCGGCAACCAGGACCCGTCCTACCTCGGTCCCTACGTCATGGCGCCGGGCTGCAACATGGCGATCACTGCCGAGCTCTACGAGGCCGCGGGCGGGTTCCCGCGCACGGCGATCGAGGACGTCCACGAGGACCGGGCGCTCGTCAACGCGGTGCGCCGCCTGACCCGGCGGTACGGGGCGCACCGCGAGGTCGTCGTGCTCGCGTCGGCGCGCCGGGCGCACGCGTGGGGTCTCGTGCGGACGCTCGGCTGGTACGCGGACCACCGTTACCGGCCCGAGGTGGTGGACATCCGGTGACTGGGACGACGTTCGCGCCCGCACCCGCCGGCATCGCCGCGGCGATGCGCTGGGAGGAGCGCGTCCAGCGCGGGGCGCACCCGCTCGTCTACCCGGCGATCCGGGCGCTGCGCCACCGCGGCCCGGTCGTGCGCGTCCCCGGCATCGGGGTGGTCGTGTCCGACGCCGCGACCGCGCGGGCCGTGCTGCTCGACACCGAGCGCTTCACCAAGGTGGGCCCGGGGTCGCCGTCGGACCTCTGGACGCCCGTGCTCGGCCCGTCCGTGCTGCTCAACATGGAGGGCGCCGACCACGCGCGCCTGCGTCGGGCGCTGTCCGGGCTGTTCACGCCGCGCGCGGTGCGCGAGCTCGTCGCGGTGAGCGTCCCCGACGTCCTCGCGGGCCTCGCCCCGCGCCTGCTCGCGGGCGAGCGCGTCGACCTCGTCGCGGAGACGGCCACGATGGCGGGCACCGTCATCTGCGCCATGACCGGGCTGCCGCCCACCGACGCGGCCGTCCGCGAGGCGATGACGGCCGCGCAGTCGGTCGTCGGGCTCGTGCGGCTGCACCGGCGCAGCCTCACGCCCGCCCAGGTGCGGCACGCGCGCGCCGTCCTCGCCCGGCTCTCGGCCCCGGCCCGCGACGCCTACCGCGCAGGCGACCCCGCGACCGTGCCCGGGCGCATGCGCGAGCTCGGGCTCTCGGAGGACGAGGCGATGGGCGCGGTCGGCGCGTTCGTCCTCACGGGGACCGAGACCATCCAGTCGTTCGTGCCACGCCTCGTCGCGCTCTCCGCGGACACTGGCTGGCTCGACCGGCTCCTCACGGCCGACCCCGGCGCCGGGCCGGAGCCCGCCGCGCTGCGCGGCCGCGTCGTCGAGGAGGCGCTGCGCGTCACGGCGCCCACCCCCGCGATGCTGCGCGCGGTGCGCGCCGACGCGACCGTGGGCGACGTCCGCGTCCGCGCGGGGGACCGGGTCGTGATCGCGACGATCTCCTGCTGCAAGGACGCAGGCCCCTTCGACCCGGACGCCCCCGTCGACCCGTCCGTGCGACACCTGTGGTTCGGTGCCGGCCCGCACTTCTGCCTCGGCATGCCGCTCGCCATGGCCCAGGTCGACGCGGTGCTGGACTCCCTGCGCCCTGTCGCCGCCGCGGGGCGGAGCGTCGAGGTCGGCGACCGCGCCGTCGCGCGCGGGGTGCTCATCCCCACGTACCGCTCGCTCGTCGTGCGGGCGGCCGGCGGCGGGGTGCGCGCGGCGGGAGCCGCCGCGCGTCCGGTCGCGGGATCGGCTGGGTCGTCGGCAGGGGAGGCGGCGTGACCGCGCCCGACGACGCGGCCCGCCACCTGCTCGGCCCGATCCTCGAGCGGGGCGCCCCCGGGCACGCGTCCGCCGACGCCGTCGCGCTCCGGCGCTGGACGCGGCCCGGTCGTCGGGGCGCGCGCGTGCGTGAGGAGGTCACGTATGCCGACCTCGCGCGCCGCGTCGAGGCGACCGCGACGGCGCTCGCGGCCGACGGGCTCGTGCCCGGGGACCGCGCGCTGTTCTCGGTGCGCCCCCGGCCGGAGGGCGTCGTGCTCGCGTTCGGGGTCGTCCGCGCGGGCGGCACGATCGTGTTCGTCGACCCCGGCTCGACCCCCGAGCTGTTCACGGCGCGCGTGGGCGCGGCCGGGCCGTCGCTCGCGACCACGGAGTCGCTGCTGTACGCGGTGTCGCGGGGGCCGTTGCGCCGCCTGGCCCGCTCGCGCGGCCTGCTGCTGCCGGACTACGCGAGCCTGCCGCTGCGGCACGTGCACGCGGGGCCGTGGCTCCCCGGGGTGCCGCGCGGCTCGCGCGCCGCGCGCCGTCTCGCCGCGCGCCCGGTCGACCGCGCGGCGCTGCCGCCGCTCGACCCGGATCGCGAGGCACTGACCGTCTTCACGTCCGGGACGACGGCGCAGCCGAAGGCCGTCGTGCACACGGCGGGGTCGTTGCTCGCAGGGTGCGACCTGCTGCGCGACGTGTTCGAGCTCGCGCCGGGCGACGTCGTGCACACCGACCAGATGCTGCTCGGCGTCCCCGCGCTGCTCGCGGGCGCCACGTGGTCCGTGCCCGCCGACCCGCCGGGGCGTGACATCACGACGTTCGCGCGCCAGCTCGACGGCGCCGCGGGCACCTACCTCGTGCCCGCCGACGCCACGGCGCTGCTCGACGCGGTCGAGGACGGGGCGGTGCCCGCGCGCGGGCCGCGCGTCGCGCTCGTCGGCGGGGCGCCCGTGACGCGTGCGCTGCTGGAGCGCGCGACGCGCGTGCTGCCCTGCACGCGCTGGGTCGCGGTGTACGGGATGACGGAGATCCTGCCCGTCGCGGTGGTCGAGGCGCGCGAGAAGCTCGCGTACGCGGGGGACGGCGACCTGGTCGGCGCACCGCTGCCCGGCACGGTCGCGCGGCTCGACCCGGTCGAGGGCGACGGGCCGGACGACCCGGCGGACCGCCCGGGCGACGGCGGCACGGACGTCGTCGGCGAGCTCGTGCTGTCGGGGCCGTCGCTCATGGCGGGCTACCTGCACGACCTCGACGCCCCGGCGCGCGGCTCGGGCGCGCGGGCGGCGGAGCACCGCACCGGCGACCTCGCGCGCCTCGACGACGCGGGGAGGATCGTGCTCGTCGGCCGCACGCGGGACATGATCATCCGCGGGACGACGAACATCTACCCGGGTCTGTTCGAGCCCCGCGTCGCGGCGCTCGACGGCGTCGGCGAGGCGCTGCTCGTGGGCGTGCCCCAGGTGGACGGCGACGAGCGGGTCGCGCTGGTCGTCACCGCGGAGGGCCGAGCGTCGGAGGACGCCGGGACCGTGCCCTTGCCGACACCCGACGACCGCTCGCCGGTGTGCCTCGACCCGAACCATCCGCTGGTCGCGAGCGTGCGTGCCGCGCTCCCGCAGGTGCTCGACCACGACGCGCTGCCCGACGTCGTGCTGCACGCCGACCGCATCCCGCTCGCCGGTCGCTCGCGCAAGCCCGACCGCGCGGCGCTCTCCCGCGCCGCCGCGCCGTTCGTGCCCGCCGCGCAGCTCGCGACCGAGCCGACCGTGCCCGCCGAGCCGCTAGAGACCGAGTCGACCGTGCCCGCCGCGCCGACCGTCGTCGGCCGGGACACCCACGGCGCCCGCACGTGAGGATCGTCGTCACCGGGGCGTCGGGGTTCGTCGGGGGAGCGGTCGCACGCGGTCTCGTCGCCGACGGCCACGAGGTCTGGACGTCCTCCCGCCGCGACCCGGGGGTCCCGGGCGCCCGGCACCTCGCGTGGGACCTCACCGCCGGTCCGCTCGCCGACCCGCCCGCGGTGGACGCCGTCGTGCACGCGGGCGCCGCCGTGTCCGACTGGTGCGCGCTCGACGTCGCGCGCGCGACCAACGTCGGCGGGACGCTCGCGGTGCGCGACACGTTCCCCGGTGCGCGGTTCGTGCACGTGTCGTCCGGCAGCGTGTACGACCCGTTCCGCCCGAGCGTGCGTGCCCGCGAGCACGAGGCGCCGGTCGACCGGTACCTCGACGCCTACGGGACGACCAAGGCGGAGGCCGAGCGCGCGCTGGCCGGCGACGCCGCAGACCACCCCGAACGGGGGGCCGTCGTCGTGCTGCGCCCGCACGCGGTCTACGGTCCCGGCGACACGACGCTCCTGCCACGCGTCGAGGCCGCCGTGCGGCGCGGACGTCTCGTCCTGCCCGGGGGTGGGCGCGTGCTCCAGGCGCTGACGCACGTCGACACGCTGCTCGCCGCGGTGCGCGCCGCCGTCGCGCTGCCTGACGAGACGGTCCGGGCGTCCGGCGGCAGGGAAGGGCTCACCCCGGGGCTGCTCGTCGCGAACGTCGCCGACGCCGAGCCGCTGGTCCTGCGCGACGCGCTCACCGACGCGCTGCGCCGACGCGGCACCGACGTCCGGGTCGCTGCCGTCCCGGTCCGCCCCGCGTGGGCGCTCGCGGGCGCGATCGAGACGGTCGCACGGCGGCTGCGGCGCCCCGAGCCGCCGCGCCTCACCAGGTACGCGCTGAGCCACCTCGCGATGGAACGTACCTACGACCTCACGGTCCTGCGCGACGTGCTGGGCGTCGACCCGCCCCCGACATCGTTCGTGGGCGCCCCGGCCTGGTGAAATGGTGCTGCGCGCGAGGAGGTGGAGCGATCACGATGGGCCCATGAACGCGCCGCCCCGTCCGAGACCCGCCACGTCGGAAGAGACCGTCACCCTCTGGCGCCCGACAGGTCCCACCGAGCTCGACCTCGTGCGGCAGTCCGGATGGCGCGCCTGGCCCCCGCGGCTCCCGGAGCAGCCGATCTTCTACCCGGTCCTCAACGAGGACTACGCGGTCCGGATCGCCCGGGACTGGAACGTCCCGGCATCCGGTGCGGGATACGTGACGCGCTTCGAGGTGCGCCGGACGTTCCTCGACGAGTTCGACGTGCAGCGGGCAGGCGGAGAGACGATCCTCGAGTACTGGATCCCGGCCGAGCGCCTCGACGAGCTCAACGCCAACATCGTCGGACGGATCGAGGTGGTGCGGAGCTTCGGTCACGACCCCGGCGGCGATCGTCCGCGACCCCACCCTGGGGCTTCGTCTCCGTCGAGCCCGTCGCTGCCGTGACCGCGCGGCGCCGCGCTCGGCAGGACGTCCAGGCGGAGTCCGGGACCGACCTCGCGCGGCGCTACTACGACGAGGTGGTCGGTCCGATCGTGCTCGGGCGTTGGCCCGGGCTGCCGCACGCGGCAGGACGCCTCGGGAGCGGGTCCGACGTCCTGGGGCTCGACGACGCGACGTCGCGTGACCACGACTGGGGCCTGCGTCTGACGCTGCTGGTCGACGAATCGATGGTCGACCAGGTCGACGCGCTGCTCGACGCGGCGCTGCCGGGCACGTTCGCCGGGCACCCGACCCGGTTCCCGACCACGTGGAGCCCGCACGGTCCGCACCAGGTCGAGGTCGCGTCGCCGTCGGGCTTCGTCACGTCGCGCCTCGGCGTCGACGCGACGCGCCCGCTCGCCGTCGACGACTGGCTCGCGCTGACCAGTCAGGCGGTGCTCGAGGTGACGGCGGGCCCCGTCTTCGTGGACACCGAGGGCGCGCTGACCGCCGCGCGCGACCGCCTCGCCTGGTATCCCGACGACCTGTGGCGATACGCGGTCGCCGTCGACTGGGCGCGGATCGGGCAGGAGCTGCCCTTCGTCGGCCGGACGGCGGAGCGCGGCGACGACCTCGGGTCGCGCGTCGTCGCCGCCCGGCTCGTGCGCGTCGCGATGCACCTGGGCTTCCTGCTCGAGCGGCGCTGGCCGCCGTACGCGAAGTGGTTCGGGACGACGTTCGCCGCCCTCCCGCGTGCCGCCGCCGCCGAGCCCGACCTCGCGGCGGCGCTCGCGGCCGACGACTGGCGGTCGCGCGAGGCGGCGCTGTGCCGGGCACTGGAGATCCTGCACGACCTCCAGGGCGAGGTGGGACTCCCGACCGTGACCGACGTCGTCGTCCCGTTCTTCGACCGACCCTTCCGGGGTCTCGGACCGGTGGCCGACGCGGTGACGGCCACGATCCAGGACCCGGCGGTGCGGGCGCTGCCACCGGGTGTCGGGTCGGTCGAGCAGTGGGTCGACGACGTCGACGTCCTCACGGACCCGGGCCGTCGCGTCGCCGCGGCGCGCGGCGTCGGGCAGGCTGGGGGCACGACCCCGTGACCCGAGAGGAAGACGCGCGATGACCTCGCCCGCACCCACCCCGGACGCCCGGCCCCGCGGCGGGTGGCCCGGCGCCGAGACGCCCGGCGACGCGCCCTGGTGGACGCGCTCGGTCGTGTACCAGGTGTACCCGCGCTCGTTCCAGGACACCGACGGCGACGGCGTCGGCGACCTCCCCGGGGTCACCCGGCGGCTCGACCACCTGGAGCGGCTGGGGGTGGACGTCGTCTGGCTGTCCCCGGTGTACCGGTCGCCGCAGGCGGACAACGGCTACGACATCAGCGACTACGAGGACGTCGACCCGCTGTTCGGGTCGCTCGCGGACCTCGACGGGCTGATCGAGGGGCTGCACGCGCGCGGCATGAAGCTCGTCATGGACCTCGTCGTGAACCACACGAGCGACGAGCACCCGTGGTTCGTCCAGTCACGGTCGTCCGCCGAGAGCCCGCGGCGCGACTGGTACTGGTGGCGTCCCGCGCGCGCCGGCATGGAGCCCGGGGCGCCGGGCGCCGAGCCGACCAACTGGCGCTCGTTCTTCGGCGGGAGCGCGTGGCGGTTCGACGAGGCGTCGGGGGAGTACTACCTGCACCTGTTCGACACCAAGCAGCCGGACCTCGACTGGGAGAACCCGGAGGTCCGCCAGGCGGTCTACGCCATGATGCGGCGCTGGCTGGACCGCGGCGTCGACGGGTTCCGCATGGACGTCATCAACCTGATCTCCAAGGACATCGGCTCCGACGGCTCACTGCCCGACGGCGAGGTGCACTGGGGCACGTACGGGGACGGGAGCCCGCACTACACGGACGGGCCGCGCGTCCACGAGTTCCTCGCCGAGATGCACCGCGAGGTGTTCGCCCCGTACCTCGCGCAGGGCCGCGAGATCCTCACGGTGGGGGAGACGCCGGGCGTGACCGTCGAGCACGGCGTCCGGTACACCGACCCCGACCGCCGCGAGGTCGACATGGTGTTCCAGTTCGAGCACATGGGCATCGACCACGGGGCGACGCGCTACGACCCAATCCGGTGGGAACTCGCCGACCTCAAGGCGACGCTCGGCCGGTGGCAGGCGGGGCTCGCCGACCGGGGCTGGAACGCCCTGTACTGGGACAACCACGACCAGCCGCGCGTCGTCTCGCGCTTCGGCGACGACTCGCCCGCGCACCGCGTGGCCTCGGCCAAGGCGCTCGCGCTCCTGCTGCACCTGCACCGCGGCACGCCGTACGTCTACCAGGGCGAGGAGCTCGGCATGACGAACGCGCCGTTCACCCGCGTCGACCAGTACCAGGACGTCGAGTCGCTCGGGTACTTCCGGGAGCTCACCGGCCGCACGGGCGGCCCGCGACTGCGCACCGACGGCGAGATGCTCGCCGTGCTCGCGCACGCGAGCCGTGACCACGCCCGCACCCCCGTGCAGTGGGACGCGACCGCGAACGCCGGGTTCACGACCGGGACGCCGTGGCTCGAGGTCAACCCCAACCACACCACGATCAACGCGGAGGCCGCGTGGGCCGACGAGGACTCCGTGCTGCACTTCTACCGTCGGCTCGTCGCCCTGCGCCGCGAGGAGCCGGTCGTCGCGCTCGGCGACTTCCACATGCTCCTCCCGGACCACGAGGCGCTCTACGTGTTCACGCGTGCCCTCGACACACCTGCCCCCGACGGCGGGACCCGGCGGGACGAGCTCCTCGTGCTCGTGAACGTGGGCGGGCAGCCGCAGGACGTCCCCGACGCGGTGCTCGCCGGTTGGGAGGACGCGTCGGTCCTGGTGGCCACGCACCCCGGTGTGCCCGACGGCGAGGGCGGGCCGGCCGCCGCGGGGCGCCTTGTCCCGTGGGAGGGGCGGGTGCTCCGGCGGGTGCGCGAGAAGGCCTCACGTCCCAGTGCGTGAGACGGCCGCCTCGACACGTGACATCCCCGAAACATGGGCGTACAGTCCCATGACGTGCAGACGATCCTCCTTGTAGTACTTCCTGAGCGCGCCGGCTGAGGCCACGCCACCAGGCTTCGTCAGCGCGCTCACCCCTCGTCCAGCCCGGCATCCCGGGTCCGAGGGGTTTTTTGTTGCCACCACACCGGCACGACAACACCACACAGGACCGCGGACGGCCCACCCCGGCCACCGCGAGCGCCGCACCCGCGAGACCCGCGAGCACCGGCACCGCACACCGCGACCAGCACGACCGCACCACCACGGTCGGCTCCGGTACCCGGCGGAGCGCCCCCACGGGGCGCCCGCCGGACCGAGGCCACGACACGCAGGAGACACCATGGCCCAGGGTCCCACCCCGGCACCTCCGCGACCGGGGGCCCCGACGCCCGCGGCGCCGGCGCCGAAGCCCGCCCCGACACCCGCGTCGGTCGCCCCGCGCGGCGACGTCCGGCGCGCTGCCACGGCTCGCCCGGCCGGCAGCACGCAGGGCACCTCGACGGGTGAGGAGATGACCGGCGCGCAGTCGATCGTCCGCTCGCTCGAGGAGGTCGGCGCCGAGGTCGTCTTCGGCATCCCGGGTGGTGCGATCCTCCCGACGTACGACCCGCTCATGGACTCGCAGCGACTGCGCCACATCCTCGTGCGCCACGAGCAGGGCGGCGGCCACGCCGCGCAGGGCTACGCCCACGCGACCGGCAGGGTCGGCGTGACCATGGCGACCTCGGGCCCCGGCGCGACGAACCTCGTCACCCCCATCGCCGACGCGAACATGGACTCGATCCCGCTCGTCGCGATCACCGGCCAGGTCGCCGAGTCGCTGATCGGCACGGACGGCTTCCAGGAGGCCGACATCGTGGGCATCACCATGCCCATCACCAAGCACTCGTACCTGGTCACCGACGCGGCCGACATCCCGCGCACCATCGCCGAGGCGTTCCACATCGCCTCGACGGGCCGCCCCGGGCCGGTGCTCGTGGACATCGCGAAGTCGGCGATGCAGTCGCGCACGATGTTCTCGTGGCCCCAGGACGTGCAGCTCCCGGGCTACCACCCGGTGACGAAGCCGCACAGCAAGCAGATCAAGGAGGCCGCGCGCCTGCTCGCGTCGGCCCGCCGGCCCGTGCTCTACGTGGGCGGCGGCGTGGTCCGCGCGAACGCGTCGGCCGAGCTGCGCCGGCTCGTCGACCTGTCGGGCGCGCCGGTCGTCACGACGCTCATGGCGCGCGGCGCCGTGCCCGACACGCACCCCCAGAACCTCGGGATGCCCGGCATGCACGGCACCGTCCCCGCCGTGGCGGCGCTCCAGAAGGCCGACCTCGTCGTGTCCCTCGGCGCTCGCTTCGACGACCGCGTCACGGGCAAGCTCTCGAGCTTCGCTCCGCACGCGCAGGTCGTGCACGCGGACATCGACCCCGCGGAGATCGGCAAGAACCGCGACGTGGACGTCCCGATCGTCGGCGACCTCAAGGAGGTCATCGCCGACCTGCTCCCCGAGCTCGAGCGCGAGCACGAGGCCAAGGGGAAGCCGGACGTCGAGGCCTGGTGGCGCCAGATCGACGACTGGCGCGAGACGTACCCCCTCGGGTACACCGAGCCCGACGACGGCCACCTCGCCCCGCAGCACGTGATCTCCCGCCTGGGCGAGATCTCCGGCCCCGAGTCGATCTACGTCGCGGGTGTCGGCCAGCACCAGATGTGGGCCGCGCAGTTCATCCGGTACGAGCACCCGCGCACCTGGATCAACTCCGGCGGCCTCGGGACCATGGGCTTCTCGATCCCCGCGGCGATGGGCGCGAAGGTCGGCCGGCCGGACGCCACGGTCTGGGCGATCGACGGCGACGGCTGCTTCCAGATGACCAACCAGGAGCTCGCCACCTGCACGATCAACGAGATCCCGATCAAGGTCGCGCTGATCAACAACTCCTCGCTCGGCATGGTGCGCCAGTGGCAGACCCTGTTCTACGACAAGCGCTACTCGAACACCGACCTGCACACCGGGCACGGCACCGCGCGGGTCCCCGACTTCGTCAAGCTCGCCGACGCCTACGGGTGCGAGGGCATCCGCGTCGAGTCGATGGGCGAGGTCGACGCCGCGATCAAGCGCGCGATGGAGATCGACGACCGCCCCGTGGTCATCGACTTCAACGTCTCGCGCGACGCGATGGTGTGGCCCATGGTCGCCGCCGGCGTGAGCAACGACGACATCCAGTACGCGCGTGGCATCTCGCCCGCGTGGGACCGTGAAGACTGAGGAGCGCGCAGCCATGTCCCGCCACACCCTCTCCGTGCTCGTCGAGAACAAGCCCGGCGTGCTGACGCGCGTCGCGGGCCTGTTCGCCCGTCGCGCCTTCAACATCCACTCGCTCGCGGTCGGCCCGACCGAGCACGAGGAGATCTCGCGCATCACCGTGGTCGTCGACGTCGAGGAGCGCCCGCTCGAGCAGGTGACGAAGCAGCTCAACAAGCTGGTCAACGTCATCAAGATCGTCGAGCTCGACGCGGCCGCGTCCGTGCAGCGCGAGCTCCTGCTCGTCAAGGTGCGCGCCGACGGCGCGAACCGCACCGGCGTGCTCGAGGTCGTCAACCTGTTCCGCGCGAAGGTCGTCGACGTCGTGCCCGACGCCGTGACCATCGAGGCGACCGGCACGGGCGAGAAGCTGAACGCCCTGCTCGGAGCGCTCGAGCCCTACGGCGTGCGCGAGATCGTGAAGTCGGGGACCGTCGCCGTCGGGCGCGGCTCCCGCTCGATCACCGACCGCGCGCTGGAACGCGTGGTCCGCTCCGCCTGACGATCGCCTACCCTCGCACCAAGACCCGCACGGGCGTCGGTGCGCACCCGATCGTCGTTCCACCGCGAGACATCGCAACAGACCCCCTGCACCGCAAACGAAGAACCGAGGAGATCCATCGTGGCTGAGCTGTTCTACGACGACGACGCCGACCTGTCCATCATCCAGGCCAAGAAGGTCGCGATCGTCGGCTACGGGAGCCAGGGCCACGCGCACGCCCAGAACCTGCGCGACTCCGGCGTCGAGGTCGTCGTCGCCCTCCGCGAGGGCTCGAAGTCGACCGCCAAGGCCCAGGACGAGGGCTTCGAGGTGAAGTCCGTCGCCGACGCCTCGGCGTGGGCGGACCTGATCATGATCCTCGCGCCGGACCAGCACCAGCGCTCCATCTACAACGACGAGATCAAGCCGAACCTCGGCGCCGGCAAGACGCTCGCCTTCGCGCACGGCTTCAACATCCGCTTCGGCTACATCGAGGCCCCCGACGGCGTCGACGTCATCCTCATCGCGCCCAAGGCCCCGGGCCACACCGTGCGCCGCGAGTTCGTCGCGGGCCGCGGCATCCCGGACATCATCGCCGTCGAGAAGGACGCGTCGGGCCAGGCGTGGGACGTCGCGCTGTCGTACGCGAAGGCGATCGGCGGCACGCGTGCCGGCGTCATCAAGACGACCTTCACGGAGGAGACCGAGACCGACCTGTTCGGCGAGCAGGCCGTCCTCTGCGGTGGCGTGTCGCAGCTCGTCCAGTACGGCTTCGAGACCCTCACCGAGGCCGGCTACCAGCCGGAGATCGCCTACTTCGAGGTCCTGCACGAGCTGAAGCTCATCGTCGACCTCATGTGGGAGGGCGGCATCGCCAAGCAGCGCTGGTCCGTCTCCGACACCGCCGAGTACGGCGACTACGTCTCCGGCCCGCGCGTCATCGACGCGAAGGTCAAGGAGAACATGCAGGGCGTCCTCGCGGACATCCAGTCGGGCGCGTTCGCCAAGCGCTTCATCGACGACCAGGACGCCGGCGCCCCGGAGTTCAAGGAGCTCCGCGAGAAGGCCGCGCAGCACCCGATCGAGAAGGTCGGCAAGGAGCTGCGCTCGCTGTTCGCGTGGAAGCAGCAGGACGCCGACTACACCGAGGGCAGCGCCGCACGCTGACGCAGGCAGGGCGACGAAGGAGCCCTTGCCGGAGTCGGCGGGAGGTGTCTGCCCGACCATGAACACCGAGGGCTCTGCGGCTCGCTGAGCCTGACGCGCGTCGTTCACCTCGAGGAGGGGGCGGCGTCGTGCGCGATCTGCCATCCGGCCTCGTGCCTCGGCCTCCCGCCAGGCCCGCCACGATCGCGCACGACGCCGCCCCCTCCTCGTGCTGTCGGGTCACCTCCACGTCGCCACGGGGCGTCGAAAGTCCGGATCCTTGCAACACGGGCGGGACGAATGGCGAGAGACCGGGCAGATCGACCCTCGGTGCGCCACGATAGGAGCATGACCCGACAGGCCGACGAGGGGGAACCGGTGACGGACGACGTAGTGGTGGACGAGAGGGCGGCGGAGATCCTCGCGTTCTGGGAGCTGGCGCGGCCGAGCGCCGGGATGGCGCGCGTGGGCGTGGTCACCGGCACCACGGTCTCCGAGACGGTGCCGCCGCCCGCGTGGTCGTTCGGCGACAACCCCGAGCTCGCGGACGGCCTCCTCGCGGCGGTCCTCAGCGGGGAGAAGACGGCGACGTCCTCGGCCCTGTGGGAGTACGAGGACTCGGAGGAGCCGGTCCCGCGCGTCGGTGAGCTGTCGATCCTGCTCGACGGCGCGGGCCACCCGCGGGCGCTCGTCCGCACGACGTCGGTCGAGATCGTCGCGTTCCAGGACGTCGACGCGGACTTCGCCCTGGCGGAGGGGGAGGACGACGGATCGCTCGAGGCGTGGCGCGACGGACACGAGACGTACTTCAAGCGCGTGCTGGAGCGCGAGTTCGCTCCCGACATGCCGCTCGTGTGCGAGCGGTTCGAGCTGCGCTTCCCGCGCTGAGCGAGGATGAGCGGTGGCCGGCCGTGCCACGGTCGGCCGACCACCGCTCGCGGGGCAGTGAAGAGGTCTACCCCGGGACTGGTGACGCGCCGACCCGGTGGTCCGGTCGGCCCGCCGCGGTGAGCAGGAGGGTGCGCACGTCCTGCGCGACGACGGAGCGCGCGCCGCGCAGGACCGCGAGCTCGGGCACCGCGCTCGCGAGGACCGCGCCTGTGCGCTGGTCGGTGCCGTGGAGCACGGCGGCCGTGGCCTCGGCGAGCTCCGCACCGCACGCGACCCCCGTCGGCCCGCCGAGCACGACGGCGTCGGGCTCGAGGATCGCCACGACGGGCTGGAGCACGATCGCGACGCGGCGGGCGAGGTCCTGCACGAGCTCGTGGACGGCGTCGGTGTCGCGGTGCTCCCGGACGGCGGCGACGGCCGCGGCGTAGGAGGTGGACTCCGTGACCCCGGGGACGCCCGCCCGGACGCAGATCTCCACGAGCCGGAGGCCGCCGACGAGGTCCTGCACGTTGACGGAGTCGTCGACCCCGGCGGCGGGCACGGGGAGGTAGCCGATCTCGCCGGCGCCGCCCGTGGTGCCGTGGTGGACGCGGCCGTCGAGCCACGCTCCCATGCCGATGCCCTCGCCGAGCCACAGCAGGGCGAAGCTCTGCTCGTCCCGACCGGCGTCGCGCTCGGCGATCGCGGCGAGGTTGACGTCGTTCTCGACGCGCACGTCGATGCCGAGGGCGTCTTCGAGGTGGCTCCGCAGCCCCGCGCGCGGCCAGCCAGGCAGCTCACCGACGAGGGCGATGTCGCCCGTGCGTGGTGCGACGGCCGCCTGGACGCCGACGACGGCGGTCGCCACGCGGGCGACCGGGATGCCTGCGTCCGCGCAGGCCTCGTCGCGCGCCGTGCGGACGTCGGTCGCGGCGGCGCGGTCCGGGCCTGCCGCGACGGTGGTCTCGCCGAGCGTCCTGCCGAGCGCGTCGACGACGCTCGCCCGCACGCCGTCGGGCACGACGTCGAGCGCGAGCCCGACGAGCACGTCGGTGCGTGCGGCGTACTGCGTCGCCTGCGGCCCGCGCGCCCCCTGCACGGATCCGGTCGGCTCGATGAGACCGGACTGCTCGAGGCGTGCGACGATCTGCGAGGCCGTCGGACGTGACACGCCCGTGCTGTCGCCGATCTGGGACCGGGTGAGCGGTCCGGCGTCGAGCAGGAGCTCGAGCGCCGCGCGATCATTGATCGTGCGGAGCAGCCCCGGGGTGCCGGGGATCCTCGACGAGGGGGGCGCGGTCATGGCGTTCCTTCGAGCGGGCGTTAGGAAAGTTTCCTAATAGTGCACGTTCTTGACCCGCCGCGCAACTCGGCCACCAGTCCGAGACGTGAGACCGCCGTCCCGAGGGGTGGCGCGGCGGCGTAGGCTCGCCGCATGACGCGCACCATTGATCTGGCAGTCGTGGCCGGGGACGGCATCGGGACCGAGGTCGTCGAGCAGGGCCTCGCCGTGCTCGAGGCGGCCGTGGCCGGCTCGGACGTGAAGGTCTCCACGACGCCGTTCGACCTGGGTGCGCGCCGCTGGCACGCGACGGGCGAGACGCTCACCGACGCCGACCTCGAGGCGATCCGCGGCCACGACGCGATCCTCCTGGGCGCGATCGGCGACCCCAGCGTCCCGTCGGGCGTGCTCGAGCGCGGTCTGCTGCTCAAGCTGCGCTTCGCGCTCGACCACTACGTGAACCTGCGTCCGGGCAAGCTGTACCCGGGTGTCACCTCGCCCCTCGCGGACCCGGGCGAGATCGACTTCGTCGTGGTGCGCGAGGGCACCGAGGGCCCGTACGTCGGCAACGGCGGCTCGCTGCGCACCGGCACGCCGCACGAGATCGCGACCGAGGTCTCCCTCAACACCGCGTTCGGCGTCGAGCGCGTGGTGCGCGACGCGTTCGCCCGCGCCCAGGCGCGCCCGCGCAAGCACCTCACGCTCGTGCACAAGCACAACGTCCTCGTGCACGCCGGCCACCTGTGGCGCCGCACGGTCGAGGCCGTCAACGCGGAGTTCCCCGACGTCACGACCGACTACCTGCACGTCGACGCCGCGACGATCTTCCTCACGACGAAGCCCTCGCGCTTCGACGTGATCGTCACCGACAACCTCTTCGGCGACATCCTCACCGACCAGGCCGCCGCGATCACGGGCGGCATCGGCCTCGCCGCGTCCGCGAACATCAACCCTGACCGCACCGCGCCGTCGATGTTCGAGCCCGTGCACGGCTCGGCGCCGGACATCGCCGGCCAGGGCAAGGCCGACCCGACCGCCACCGTGCTGTCGGTCGCGCTGCTCCTCGACCACCTGGGCCTCGGCGACGAGGCGAAGCGCGTCGAGGCGGCCGTCGCGGCCGACCTCGCCGAGCGGGGGAGCCGAGTACGCTCGACGGCCGAGGTGGGCCGCGAGCTCGCCGCTCGCGTCGCCGGCTGACACCCTGGCCCGGGTCCTGCACGGACCCGGGCACCGGTTCGCCCGCAGTCCCCGCACCTCGGTCGTCATCGCCCCAGGACCGGATCCCTCCCGTTCTGACCCGGTGACGCCCTGCCGTCGTCGTGCTCTCGCGCGGATCGCCGCACGAGCCGCACGGTCGTGGAAAACTAGGCGGAGACCACCCGGGTCGCCAGGTGAAAGGCCTCATGATGAGCACCCTCGCAGCGCAGCACCAGCCGTCCTCCTCGGAGGAGGACCTCATCGCCCTGTTCGACGTCCGCCCCACGGACGCGCCGACGCCGCCCGCCGAGCGTGAGGCCGCGATCGCGGCCCCCAAGTTCGGCACGGTCTTCACGGACCACATGGCGCGGATCAGCTGGAACTCGACCGACGGGTGGGTCGACCGCCGCATCGAGAAGTACGGCCCTCTCCTGCTGGACCCGGCGACCGCCGTCCTGCACTACGCGCAGGAGATCTTCGAGGGCATGAAGGCGTACCGCCACGCCGACGGGTCGGTGTGGACGTTCCGCCCCGAGGCGAACGCTGCCCGCTTCGCCCGCTCCGCGCACCGGCTCGCGCTGCCCGCGCTCTCGGTCGACGACTTCGTCGGGTCGATCACGGCGCTCGTGCGCACCGACGTGGACTGGGTCCCGTCGGGCGAGGAGGCGAGCCTGTACCTGCGGCCGTTCATGTACGCGTCGGAGGCGTTCCTCGGCGTGCGCCCGTCGCTCGAGGCCGAGTACCTGGTGATCGCCTCGCCGGTCGGGCCCTACTTCTCGGGCGGCGTGAAGCCCGTGTCGATCTGGGTCGACCGCGAGTACAGCCGCGCGGGCGCCGGTGGCACGGGAGACGCGAAGTGCGGCGGCAACTACGCCTCCAGCCTGCTCCCGCAGGTGGTCGCGCAGCAGCACGGGTGCGAGCAGGTGTGCTTCCTCGACTCCGGGACGCGCACGTTCCTCGAGGAGCTCGGCGGCATGAACGTGTTCGTCGTCAAGGCGGACGGCTCGGTCGAGACGCCCGAGCTCAGCGGCTCGATCCTCGAGGGCGTCACGCGCTCCTCGATCATCCGCCTCCTCACCGACCGCGGGCACGACGTGGTCGAGCGCCGCATCCCGCTCACCGACGTCCTTTCCGGGATCCGGGACGGCTCCGTGACCGAGGTGTTCGCGTGCGGCACGGCCGCCGTCATCACCCCGATCGGGCGCCTCGCGGGCTCCGACTTCGACCACACCATCGGCGGTGGCGAGGCCGGGACGCTCACGATGGCGATCCGGACCGAGCTCACCGACATCCAGACCGGGCGTGCGGCCGACCGCCACGGCTGGTTGCGCCGCCTCGCCTGACGGGCGGTCCGGCCGCACGCACCCTGCACGACGACGGGGCGCCCCTCCCGCGGGAGGGGCGCCCCGTCGTCGTCGCTGGGCAGAGCCGCCCGCGTCGCGGGTCGTCGCTCGGGGCCTCAGACCGTCGCGGGCCGCACGACGATGGTGCGCCCGGCGACGCCCGCGAGCAGCGACCAGACCGCGATGCCGATCAGCAGGTTGATGAGCCCGGACAGGGCCGCGGCCGTGACGTCGCTCGACCAGGCGAACGGGAGCACGGCGATCACCACGATGATCAGAGCCATGATCCAGCCGAAGAACGCGCGCGGGCGCGGCGTGCTGAGGATGAGCAGGTGCAGGACGCCCGCCGCGAGGACGGCGAGGATCGCGCCGTCGATCGCCCACGCCGCCTGGCGCGACGAGGTGCCGAACAGGTCCGGCGGCGGGACGAGCGTGATCGCGAAGATGCGCTCGAAGATGATCACGCCGAGCAGCCCGATGAGCGCGGCGACGAGCGCCGTCGCCGCGGCTCCCGCCCAGAACCGGCCCGCCTCGACCGCGAGGCGCGGGTCCGCGGGGTTGACCGGAGGCCGCGGTTCGGGGAACCCGGCCTGCGGGTCCGTCGGGGGGATCGCGGGGGGCTGGGCGTGCTGCGGCACGGGCGGCTGCCCGTACCGGCGCGTCGGGGGGTTCTGCGGGTCGTAGCCGCCCGGCGTCGGGTCGCTCATCGTCACTCCTCGGTCGGTCGCCGCCGTGCCCGGGGGCGGCGGACGGCTCAGTGGATGGACGCTCGTGTCCATCCTCGCGGAACCTGTGGCACCATGTGCCCTGTGACACACCTCGTCTCCCAGCTCATTATCGAGTAGCGCGCCCGGTAGCACTCACCGGACGCGCAGACCTCCCGCACCCTCGGGGGGTTTTTTTGTTGCTGGGCACCACCCCCGCCCGGCGGCACGGATGCCGGCCTCCCGCCTCACGAGGGCCCCGCCCGGCGTCCTGGGAGACGGACCAGAGGGACGGACGCTGCGGCGTCCGCGACACGACGAACGGCAGGAAGAGGCACCATGACCTCGGCGACGACCCCCGTGACCGGCCCCCGCGAGCCCCGGGTCTTCCACGTCTACGACACGACCCTGCGCGACGGCGCGCAGCAGGAGGGCATGAACCTCTCCGTCGCCGACAAGCTCGCCATCGCACCGCTGCTCGACGAGCTCGGTGTCGGGTTCATCGAGGGTGGCTGGCCGGGCGCGGTCCCCAAGGACACGGAGTTCTTCCGCCGCGCCGCCAAGGAGCTCGACCTCCGGCACGCCGTGCTCGCCGCGTTCGGCGCGACGCGCAAGGCGGGCCTGCGCGCGTGGGACGACCCGCAGGTGCGGGCGCTCGTCGACTCCGAGGCGCCGGTCGTGACGCTCGTCGCCAAGTCCGACGTCCGGCACGTCGAGCGCGCGCTGCGCACGACCCCCGCCGAGGGCCTCGCGATGATCACCGACACCGTGTCGTTCCTCGTGGGCGAGGGGCGCCGGGTCGTCGTCGACGCCGAGCACTTCTTCGACGGCTACCGGTACGACGCCGCCTTCACGCGGTCCGCGGTGCAGGCCGCGTTCGAGGCGGGGGCCGAGGTCGTCGCGCTGTGCGACACCAACGGCGGGATGCTGCCGACCTGGGTGGTCGAGGTCGTCGAGGAGCTGCGCGACGCCGTCGGGCTCCCGCACGGGCGCGACGCGCTCCCGGGCGACGCGCTGCTCGGCATGCACGCGCACAACGACTCGGGCTGCGCCGTCGCGAACACCCTCGCGGCCGTCGAGGCGGGCGCTGCCCACGTGCAGGGGACGGTCAACGGGTACGGGGAGCGCACGGGCAACGTCGACCTGCTGACGGTCGTCGCGAACCTCGAGCTCAAGCACGGTCTGCGCACGCTGACCGGCGAGGGCCTGGAGGAGGCGACGCGCATCTCCCACGCGGTCAGCGAGATCACCAACATCTCCCCGTACGCGCGCCAGCCGTACGTCGGCGCGAGCGCGTTCGCGCACAAGGCCGGTCTGCACGCGAGCGCGATCAAGGTCGACCCGGACCTCTACCAGCACATCGACCCGACGGCGGTCGGCAACGACATCCGCATGCTCGTCTCCGACATGGCCGGCCGCGCCTCGATCGAGCTCAAGGGCCGCGAGCTCGGCTTCGACCTGTCGGGCCAGGGCGAGCTCCTCACGCGCGTGACCAACCGGGTCAAGGACGACGAGGCGAACGGCTACACGTACGAGGCCGCGGACGCGTCGTTCGAGCTCCTGCTGCGCGAGGAGATCACGGGCGAGCGGCCGCCGTACTTCCGGGTCGAGAGCTGGCGCACGATCGTCGAGCGCGCGGGGTCGCGCGGCACCGAGGCGACGGCCGAGGCGACCGTCAAGCTGCACGCCGGCGGCGAGCGCATCGTCACGACCGGCGAGGGCAACGGTCCGGTCAACGCGCTCGACCACGCGCTCCGGCTCGCGCTCGGCCGCGTCTACCCCGAGATCGACGTGTTCGAGCTCATCGACTTCAAGGTCCGTATCCTCGACACCGAGCAGGGCACCGACGCGATCACGCGCGTGCTCATCGAGACGACCGACGGCTCGACGTCGTGGTCGACCGTCGGCGTCGGCCCGAACCTCATCGAGGCGGCCTGGGAGGCGCTGACCGACTCCGCGATCTACGGGCTGGTCCACGCGGGGGTCGAGCCCCGCTGACCGGGCTCGGCTCGGCGGCGGCCGCGCCCGGGCGTCCGCGACGACGGTCTTCAGCGGGGGTGACCGACGTCTCCCGCCGATCCGTGGCCTCGCGGGCTTAGGGTGGACGGGTGCGTGGTGAGTACAAGGTTCCCGGTGGCAAGCTCGTGGCGGTCGACGTCGAGGTGGAGGCCGGGCGGCTCGCTCGCGTCGCGGTGAGCGGCGACTTCTTCCTCGAGCCGGACGACGCGCTCGAGGAGATCGACGGCGCGCTGACGGGCATGCCCGAGACGGCGACGGTCGCGCAGCTCGCGAGCGCCGTCCAGGGCGCGCTCGGCGAGGACGTCACGATGATCGGCTTCTCGCCCGAGGCGGTGGCCATCGCGGTCCGTCGCGCGCTCGGGCACGCCACGGGCTGGGGAGACCACACGTTCGAGATCGTGCACGAGGGTCCGGAGGAGCCGGCGATGCACCTCGCGCTCGACCAGGTGCTCACGGAGGAGCTCGACACCGGCCGGCGCGGCCCGACGCTGCGGATCTGGGAGTGGGCGTCGCCCGCGGTGATCATCGGGTCGTTCCAGTCGCTGCGCAACGAGGTGGACCCGGAAGGTGCGGAGCGCCACGGCGTGACGGTCGTGCGCCGCATCTCCGGCGGGGGCGCGATGTTCGTCGAGCCCGGGAACACCATCACCTACTCGCTCTACGTCCCCGGGTCGCTCGTCGAGGGGCTGAGCTTCGAGCGCTCGTACGCGTTCCTCGACGACTGGGTGCTCGGTGCGCTCGCGGAGGTCGGCGTCGAGGCGACGTACAAGCCGCTCAACGACATCGCGTCCCCCGCGGGCAAGATCGCGGGAGCCGCGCAGAAGCGGCTGCGCGGGGGAGCGGTGCTCCACCACGTGACCATGGCGTACGACATCGACGCCGACAAGATGCTCGAGGTGCTGCGGATCGGCCGCGAGAAGCTCTCGGACAAGGGCACGACGAGCGCGAACAAGCGCGTCGACCCGGTGCGCTCGCAGACGGGCATGGCGCGCGAGGACGTCATCGAGGCGTTCAAGGAGCACTTCCGGTCGCGCTACCGCACGGTCGAGGGCAAGGTCACGCCCGAGGAGCGCGAGCGCGCCCAGGAGCTCGCGCGGACGAAGTTCTCGACGCCGGAGTGGACCGCGCGCGTCCCGTGACGCCGTACCTCGCGACGTAGAACCCCCGGTCGCGAGGTAGAGCTCCCCGGGTTCTACGTCGCGACGGCGGGTCCTACCTCGGCGTGGGTCGCGGGCCGAAGACGGCGGTGCCGACGCGGACGATCGTCGCGCCTTCCGCGACGGCGAGCTCGAGGTCGCCGCTCATGCCCATGGAGAGCTCGCCAGCGGCCGCGGTTCCCGGTGCGCCCGAGACTGCGACGGCGTCGCGCACCGCGCGCAGGCGCGCGAAGCCCGCGCGCACCACCGTCTCGTCCGGCGAGTTCGCACCGATCGTCATGAAGCCCCGCAGACGCAGACCGTCGAGCGCGGCGACGGCGGTCGCGAGGGCGGCGGCGTCGTCGGGCCGGGCACCCGACTTGGACTCCTCGTCCGAGACGTTCACCTGGACGAGGACGTCGAGCACGCGGCCGTCGCGCGCGCAGCGCGCCGCGAGCGCCTCGGCGAGCGCGAGCGTGTCGACGCTCTCGACCCCCGTGGCCGTGGCGAGCACCTGGTTCACCTTGTTGCGCTGGAGGTGGCCGATCATGTGGACCTCGACACGCCCTGCCGCCACGAGGTCGGCGAGGTCGGGAGCCTTCGCGACGAGCTCCTGGACGCGGTTCTCGCCGATCAGGTCCGCGCCGGCCTCGACGGCCGCGCGCACGGCGTCCGCCGGCTGCGTCTTGGTCGCGACGAGCAGGCGCACGTCCGACGGCTCGCGCCCCGCCGCGCGCGCGGCGTCGTCCACCCGGGACCGCACCCGGACGAGATTCTGCGCGATCTGCGCGGGCAGCACGGACGACGGCTCGGGGAGGGGCATGCGGTCAGTCTAGGTCGGGCGGGCCGCCCGAGATCCGGGTCGTCTCAGGGTGGTCCCGGATCGGCACCGGCGGCCTGATCGGCGAGAATGGAGGGGAAAGGACGGTGCCGTGAAGACACTGCTCAACATCATCTGGCTCGTGTTCGCCGGGCTGTGGCTCGCCCTGGGCTACGTCCTGGCGGGCATCATCTGCTGCCTCCTCATCGTGACGATCCCGTTCGGCATCGCGTCGTTCCGCATCGCGGGCTACGCGCTGTGGCCGTTCGGCCGCACGGTCGTCGACAAGCCGACCGCGGGCGCGTGGTCGACGATCGGGAACGTCATCTGGGTGGTCGTGGCCGGTATCTGGCTCGCGATCGGGCACGTGGTCACCGCGATCCCGCTGTTCGTGTCGATCATCGGCATCCCGCTCGGGATCGCGAACCTCAAGATGATCCCGGTCTCGCTCCTGCCGCTCGGCAAGGACATCGTCCCGACCGACGCCCCGTACACCGCCTACCAGCGCTGACGGACCGCCGAGGGGGACCGCGGGCCGCGCGAGACAGAACGCTCGTCTCATGAGGGAGAACGCTGGCACGGGACCAGCGTTCCACCTCGGCGATCCTCGGTTCTATCTCGCGATCGGGGCCGTGGTGCCCGCCGTGAGGCGCAGAAGGTCTCCCGGCGCGAGGCCGACGTCGAGGCCGCGGCGCCCGCCCGAGACGTAGACGGTGTCGAACGCGAGCGCGGTGTCGTCGAGGAACGTGCGGTGGCGCTGCTTCTGGCCCAGGGGCGAGATGCCGCCGACGACGTAGCCCGTCGCGCGCTCGGCCGCGGCGGGCTCCGCCATGGTCGCCTTCTTGCCGCCCGCCGCCTTGGCGAGCGCCTTGAGGTCGAGCTGGCGGTCCACCGGGACGATCCCCACGACGAGCGCCCCGCCGTCGACCACGGCGAGCAGGGTCTTGAACACCTGCTCCGCCGGCACCCCGATCGCCGCCGCGGCCTCCAGGCCGTACGACAGGTCGCTCGATGGGTCGTGCTCGTAGGGGTGCAGCGTGTGGGCGACGCCCTCGCGCTCGAGGAGCGCGACCGCGGGTGTGCCGGCGTGCGCGGACGACTTCGACTTCTTGGCCACGGGCCGATTCTGCCGCAGCGCCCCGCTACACGTTGACGTCGAGCAGCGAGCCGATCGCGTAGGTCACGCCCATCGCGATGGCGCCACCGACGACGGTCCGGGCCGTCGCGCGCCGGGTCGGCGCGTTCCCGAGCCGGGCCGAACCCCACCCCGTGAGCATGAGCGCGAGCACGACCGCGACGAACGTGAGCGGGATGCGCACGCTCGCCGGGGCCAGGAGGATCGCCGCGAGCGGCAGCAGCCCGCCGACGGTGAACGACGCGATCGACGCCCCGGCGGCCTCCCAGGGGCTCGTGAGCTCGTCCGGGTCGAGGTGGAGCTCGGCGTCGGCGTGCGCGGCGAGCGGGTCACGTTCGGTGAGCTGGACGGCGACCTGGCGGGCGAGGTCCGGCGTCAGGCCCTTCGCCTCGTAGATCCCGGCGAGCTCGTCGAGCTCGGCGTCCGGCATCTCGGCGAGCTCACGGCGCTCGGTCGCGAGCAGCGCCTTCTCGGTGTCGCGCTGGGTGCTCACCGACACGTACTCGCCCGCGGCCATCGAGAGCGCCCCCGCCAGCAGCGCCGCCCCGCCCGCCGTCGCGATGACGGGGATCGACGTGCTCGTCGCGGCGACGCCCACGACGACGCCCGCCGTCGACACGATGCCGTCGTTGGCGCCCAGGACCCCTGCACGCAGCCGGTTGAGCCGTGACCCCGTGCTCTCCGGGTGGTGGGGTTCGCCGGGGTGCCGGCCGGTGCGCGGTGCGTCGCTCATGGCTTCACCGTAGGGGCCCACCGGCGGAGCGCGACCGGGGTGACGCGCGACCCGGCACGTCGAAAAGAGGGGGCTCGGACCGGGGCGGTGGTGTGTGATCGACGCATGATCGAGACGAGGACCCCGGACGTCGACGGGCTGGGCGAGGTCGTGGACGTGCTGCGCGCGTGGCAGGACGACGCGGCGCCGCTCCAGCTGCACCCCGGCGACGTGGGGTGGTTCTGGCGGTTCGGCGCTCCGGCGACCGCCGTCGCGCTGCGGACGTGGCGCCGCGACGGGCGGGTGGTCGCCGTCGGGCTGCTCGACGGACCGGACCTGCTCCGGCTCGCGATCGCTCCCGACCAGCTGCACGACGACGAGCTCGCGCTCCGCCTCGCCGACGACGCCACCCGGCCCGAGCGCGGCGTGCTGGGGGAGGGCGGGGCGTCGGTCGAGGCACCGGCGGGAGCCCGCGTGGATGCGCACCTGGCCGCGGCGGGCTGGCGCGTCGACGAGCGGTGGGCGCTCCTGCGTCGCGACCTGGCCGTCCCGGTCGAGGAGCCGGGGGTCCGGGTGCGGGAGGTCGGGCCGTCGGAGGCCGGCGCATGGGCCGAGACGCTCCGCTCGTCGTTCGGCGGGACGCGGGCCGCGCCGGAACGCTGGCACGCCCTGGCGACCGGGCTCCCGTACGCCGACGCGCACTGCCTCGTGTTGCACGACGGCCCGCCCGTCGACGGCCCGCTCGTCGGTGGCCCGTCGGACGGCGAGGCGGCCGACGCCGGCCTGGCGCCCGCCGTGGCGGTGATCGGCGTGTGGTCGGCCGGCCCGGGCCGACCCGGGCTGATCGAGCCCATGGGGGTGCACGCCGACCACCGCGGCCGTGGCCTCGGCCGGGCGGTCACCCTCGCCGGCCTGGCGGCGCTCCGCGAGCTGGGCGCCTCGAGCGCGCTCGTCGCGACGCCGGCGTCCAACGTCGGGGGCGTCGCCACGTACGTCGCCGCGGGCTTCACCCACCTGCCGGAGCGGTTCGACCGGCGGCGCCAGGTCGGCTGACCGCGCCCGCCCGCGGCGCCCGGGAGTGAGACCGACGACGCAGGTCACGCCCGGTCCCTTACGCTGCTCGGCGTGACGCAGGGGAACTTCACGGACGACCGACCGACCACACGCGCGGAGCGCTACGAGCACGGGAGAGGAGTGTTCGGCGCGGTCAACGCGACGGCGGGCGCCGTCCTCGCGGAGGCGCTCGCGGACGTGTCGCCCGAGCTCGAGCACCAGATCTCGGCGTGGGCGTACGGCGAGATCTACGCGCGCCCGCACCTGGAGCCGCGCGACCGGCAGCTCGTCACGCTCGGGATGCTGAGCGCCCTCGGCGGGTGCGAGCCCCAGCTCGAGATCCACGTCCGCACCGCGCTCGACGTCGGCCTCACGCCGGCCGAGATCGTCGAGGCGCTCCTCCAGTCGGCCGTCTACTGCGGGTTCCCGCGGGCGCTCAACGCGACGGCCGTGGCGAAGCAGGTCTTCGCCGAGCGCGGGCTGCTGCCGCTCTCCTGAGCGCGCTCGGGACCGGCGGCGCCCGGTCCGTGGCGCTGCGGCCCGTTCCGTGGTGCCCGTCCTTCGGGTGCCCGGCCTACAGCGGCCCGACCGCGAGCACGGTCACGACCGGCTCGCCCGCCTCGTCGCTCGCCGCGAGGTCGACGCTCGCCGTGACCGCCCAGTCGTGGTCGCCCGCCGGGTCGTCGAGCACCTGCCGCACGAGCCACGTGCCCGCGGGGACGACCCCGCCCGGGGCGTGCTCCGCCGTCGGGCCCTCGTGGCCGGCCGGGACCTCCGCGCCGGCCTCGACGACCTGGAACAGCGCGGCGGCACGGGCCCCGGGGCCGATCCCGATCGCGTCGTCGCCCTGGTCCTCGAACAGCGGGTCGAGCGCGTCGCCCCACGCGTCCGCGTCCCAGCCCGCGCCGCCGTCGAGCGCGCCGAGCGCGCGGTAGTCCTCGCGGGACGCGAGCTCGACGCGGCGGAACAGCGCGTTGCGCACGAGCCGCCGGAACGAGCGCGGGTTGCCCGTGACCGGCCGGGTCGGCGCCTCGGCGCCCGCACCCGAGAGCGGGCCGTCACCGACCTCGGTGTCCGCGTCGTCGTCGACGGGGTGCGCCAGGCGCTCCCACTCGTCGAGCAGCGAGGAGTCGACGCCGCGGACGAGCTCGCCGAGCCACTCGACGATCTCCTGCACCTCCTCGGTGCGGTGCTCCTCCGGGACCACCTGCCGCAGCGCACGGTAGGCGTCCGCGAGGTAGCGCAGCACGACGCCCTCGGTCCGCTCGAGCCCGTAGACGGACACGAACTCGGCGAACGTCATGGCGCGCTCGACCATGTCGCGGACCACGGACTTCGGGGAGAGCTCGGCGTCCGCGACCCAGGGGTTGGACCGCTTGTACATCGCGAACGCGGGCGCGAGCAGCTCCTCGAGCGGCTTGGGCCACGTGATCTCCTCGAGCAGCGCCATGCGCTCCTCGTACTCGTACCCCTCCGCCTTCATCGCCGCGACGGCCTCACCCTTGGCGGCGTTCTGCTGCGCGTAGAGCACCTGGCGCGGGTCGTCGAGCGTCGCCTCGATGACGGAGACGACGTCGAGCGCGTGGGTCGCGCCCTCGACGTCGAGCAGGTCCAGGGCGGCGAGCGCGAACGGTGAGAGCGGCTGGTTGAGCGCGAACTCGCGCGGCAGGTCGCCCACGAGCCGCACGCTCGGGCGGTAGCCCTCCGGGCGCGACGGGTCCTCGATGCGCACACGCTCGACGATCCCCGCCACGCGGAGCGAGCGGTAGATGCGCAGCGTCTGGCGCACGTGCTCGCGGCGCTGCGTGTCCGTGTCGTGGTTCGCGAGCAGCAGGTGCCGCATCGCCTCGACGGGGTCGCGGCGGGGGTCGGCGGGGTCGACGTGCCCACGCCCGTGCTGGGCCGTGCGCGCGAGCACGTTGAGCACCATCGCGTGGGTCACGGTGAAGTGGCTGGTCAGGGGCTCGGGCTCGGCGTCGCGCAGGCGCTCGAACGTCGCGTCGGTCCAGTTCACGGACCCCTGCGGAGCCTTCTTGCGAACGATCTTCTTGAGCTTCTTCGGGTCGTCGCCCGCCTTGGCGAGCATCTTGCGGTTCTCGATGACGTGGTCGGGGGCCATGACGAGCACCTCGCCCACGGTGTCGTACCCGGCACGGCCCGCGCGGCCGGCGATCTGGTGGAACTCGCGCGCCGTGAGGTGGCGCATGCGCTCGCCGTCGAACTTCACGAGGCTCGTGAGCAGGACCGTGCGGATGGGGACGTTGATGCCGACCCCGAGGGTGTCCGTGCCGCACACGACCTTGAGCAGGCCCGCCTGCGTGAGGCGCTCGACCACGCGGCGGTACTTGGGGAGCATGCCCGCGTGGTGCACGCCGACGCCGTGCCGCAGGAACTTGCTGAGCGTCTTGCCGAACCCGGTGCCGAAGCGGAAGTCGCCGAGCTCGGCCGCGATCGCCTCCTTCTCGGACTTCGTCGCGACGTTCATCGACAGCAACGACTGCGCGCGCTCGACGGCGTCCTTCTGCGTGAAGTGCACGACGTACACCGGCGCACGGCGGGTGCTGACGAGCTCCTCGATGACCTCGGTGAGCGGCTCGACGACGTAGCTGAAGTGCAGCGGGACCGGCCGCTGGGCAGTGGTCACCTCGGCGACCGGACGCCCGGTGCGCTCCTCGAGCTCCTCGACGAACCGGGTCGTGTCGCCGAGCGTCGCGGACATGAGCAGGAACTGGGTGTTCGGCAGCTCGAGCAGGGGCACCTGCCACGCCCAGCCGCGCTGCGGGTCGGCGTAGAAGTGGAACTCGTCCATGACGACCTGGGAGATCGCGTCGTCATCCGTACCGGCACCCTCGCCGCCGCGGCGCAGCGCGATGTTCGCGAGGATCTCCGCGGTGCAGCAGATGATCGGGGCGTCGGGGTTCACGGCGGAGTCGCCCGTCGTCATGCCGACGTTCTTGGACCCGAACGCCGCGACGAGCGCGAAGAACTTCTCGCTGACGAGCGCCTTGAGCGGGGCCGTGTAGTACGTGCGGCCGCCGCGGCCCGACCGGTGCGCGGCGAGCGCGGCGAACTGCGCGCCCATCGCGACGAGCGACTTCCCCGAGCCGGTGGGCGTCGACAGGATGACGTGCGAGCCGGTGACCAGCTCGATGAGCGCCTCGCTCTGGTGCGGGTAGAGCTCGAGGCCCTGCTCGGTCGCCCACGTGGTGAACCCCTCGTAGAGCGCGTCCGGGTTGGGGGCCTTGCCCGTCGGGGCGGGCACGTGCGCGAGGAGAGCCGGGGTGCGGCCGGTCGTGGTGGTCACGGCACGAGTCTGTCAGGTGTCGCGCGCCCCGGGTGTCGGTCCGTCGCGCGGCGTTCGCGCCACGCCCGGTCACGCGCCGCACCCGGCGTCGCGGCTGACCAGAGGTTGCCGAACCCGGGGTTGCTCCCCGGTTCGCCACCGAACTGGGGGACAACCCCGGGTTCGGCAGCTCGGAAGATCGGGGCAAGGGGGTTGATAGCGCTGTCAACGTGTGCGAGGGTATGCGGCGGGACCGGCGTCGAGGCTGGGCCCGGCCTCCGAGTCATCGATGACCACCGACCCCACGCCGCCGTGGGACCAAGGGGAGCACCACATGCGGACAGACAGCGCTGTCAACGCTGATCGCGATCCATTCCCGGCACGTACCGGACCGTCACTCTCTCGCCCGTCGCGTGCCAGCGGACGTCGGCGTCGCGCGGGCGCCGTCGTCGCGCTGGCCACCGCGGCGAGCCTCGCGCTCCCGCTGGCCGCGTACGCGGCGCCCGGGCTCGTGGCGTCGCCCACGACCACCGCCGGGACGGAGGCAGCGACGGGGTCCGATGCCGCCGCTGCCGCCGTCGACGGCCCGCTGGTCGACTACGTCAACCCCCTCATCGGGACCAAGGACGACGGCAACACCTACCCGGGGGCGGCCGTCCCGTTCGGCATGGTGCAGCTCTCGCCGGACAACGGGCACAACGTCGGCTACGACTACGACCGCACGTCGGTCCGCGGGTTCTCGCTCGTGCACCTGTCCGGCGTCGGTTGCGGCCTCGGCGGCCCGCTCCCGACCCTGCCGACGACGGGTGCGATCACCTCGACCGACTACGGCCAGTACGCCCTCGGCTTCTCGCACGACGACGAGGAGGCCTCGCCCGGCTACTACCGCGTGGGTCTCCAGGCACCCGCGGGCACGATCGAGGCCGAGCTCACCGCGACCGCGCGCACGGGCGTCCAGCGCTACACGTTCCCCGCGACGGCGCAGGCGAACGTCCTGCTCAACGCCGGCCAGGCGCTCAACCGGGTCACGGAGTCGGACGTGCGCGTCGTCGACGACCGCACGGTCGAGACCCGCATCACCGTGCGCGGCTTCTGCCAGGACACCGAGCCGCAGACGATCTGGACCCGCACGACCTTCGACCGCCCCTTCGTCGCGCACGGCACGTGGGACGGCGCGACCGTCACCGCGGGCTCGGACGCCGCGTCCGGCGGCGAGGGGCGCCGCGGCGCGTACGTCACGTTCGACACGACCGGCGGCGACCTCGACGTCGAGGCCGTCACCGCGATGAGCTACGTGGGTGCCGACGGCGCCGCGGCGAACCTCGCCGCCGAGGCCGGCGCGTTCGACGCCGTGCACGACGCCGCCCGCTCGGCCTGGGAGGAGCGCCTCGGCCTGGTCCAGGTCGCGCAGGGCGACCAGGACGACCTGCGGACGTTCTACTCGTCGCTCTACCGCAGCTTCCTCGCGCCGAACGTCGGCTCCGACGTCGACGGGCGTTACCGCGGCTGGGACCAGGAGGTCCACGCCGCCGAACCGGACTTCACCTACTACCAGAACTACTCGCTCTGGGACACGTACCGCACGCAGCAGCAGCTCCTGTACCTGCTCGCGCCCGAGGAGTCGGCCGACATGGCGCTCTCGCTCGTGCGTCAGGGCCAGCAGGGCGGCTGGCTGCCGCGATGGGGCTACGGCACGGTCGAGACGAACATCATGACCGGTGACCCGGCGACGCCGTTCCTCGTCAGCGCCTGGCGGCAGGGCCTGCTCGCGGGCCATGAGGAGGAGGCGTACGCGGTCCTGAAGGAGAACGCCGACGGCGTCCCGCCCGCCGACTCGCCCTTCAACGGGCGCGCGGCGAACGTCGAGTACCTGCGCGACGGCTTCGTCCCGCACGAGCCCGCGCGCTCGGGCAAGCCCGGCGACTACGACCTCCAGCACGGCGCCTCGGCGACCATGGAGTACGCGCTCGCCGACGCGATGCTCTCGACGATGGCGCGCGGCCTCGGTCACGACGAGGACGCTGACCGGTACGCGGCGCGCGGCCAGAGCTACCGCAACGTGTTCGACCCGCGCACGGACAACTTCCGGGCGCGCAACGCCGACGGCTTCTTCGTGGGTGACGCGGACCCCGCGCACTCCGACGGGTTCCACGAGGGCACGGCGGTGCAGTACCAGTGGCTCGTGCCGCAGGACGTGCCGGGCCTGTTCGACCTCATGGGCGGGACCGACGCCGCGATCGAGCGCCTCGACGCGTTCTTCGCGTACGACGAGCTCGTCGCCGACCCCGCGCGCGTCGCGAGCGAGGTCTGGGTCAACGGCACGTACGACTACTACGGCTGGGAGACCTACAACCCCAACAACGAGCCGAACCTGCACGCTCCCTACGTCTACCTGTGGACCGGGCAGCCCTGGAAGACGACGGACGTCGTGCGCGCCGCGTCGACGCTGTTCACCGACGGCCCGGACGGCGTCACGGGCAACGACGACCTCGGCACGATGTCCGCGTGGCACGTGCTGTCGTCGATCGGCGTGTACCCGATCGTCCCGGGCACCGACCTGTGGGGCCTGACGACGCCGCTGTTCGACGACGTGACGATCACGCTCGACCCCGAGGTCTTCGGTCGGGACTCCCTGCACCTCACGGCGGACGGTGTCGCGCCCGACGCGCACTACACGCAGTCCGTCTCGCTCGGCGGCGAGCCGCTCGACCGTGCCTGGGTCACGGGCGACGAGCTCACCGCGGCGGGCACGCTCGACGTCGCGGTCGGCTCCGAGCCGTCCGCGTGGGCGACCGACCCCGCGGCCTCGCCGGGCGCCGTCGTGCCCGCGGACGGCACGGTCGAGCGCCTGTTCGTCGGGGCGACGCCGCGGCAGCCGGTCCTCGCGCCGGGCGGGCAGACCGACGTCGCCGTCCAGGTCGTCGCGCAGGGCGCGGGGACGTCCAGCGGGACGCTCGAGGTGACGTCCGACGGCGCGGTCACCGCGACGACCGACCTCGCCGACTGGACCGCCGAGTCCGACGGCCTGCCGGCCACGGTCGAGGGCACGGTGACGCTCTCCGCACCTGCGGACGCCGAGCCGGGGCTCCACACCGTGCGGCTCGTCGTGCGCGACGCCGCGGGGACCGAGGCGGTGCGCGAGGTGCAGGTCGTGGTGTCCGGCGAGTCGTGGATCGCGGACGCGTTCGACAACGTCGGCATCGGCGACGCCGGGGCGGCCAACGCGAACCTCGACGGCTCGGGCGCCTACCTCCTGCGCGACCTGCTCGCGGACCTCGGCGCCGTCCAGGGTCTGGAGCTCACCGTGCCGGGAACGGACCTCACCTACACGCTCGGGGCCCCGCCGGCGGGCGCGCCCGACAACGTCGCCGCGAGCGGCGAGGTCCTCGAGGTGCCCGAGCACCTGCGCTCGGCCCGTCACCTCTCGGTGGTCGGGACGAGCACGCACGGCACGCACGGGGGAGGCCTCGTGCTCGGGTTCGCGGACGGCACGTCGCAGACCGTCGACGTGCGGCTCAGCGACTGGTGCACGGGCTCGCCCGAGCCCGGCAACATCACGGTCGCGAAGGCCGGGGCGCGCGGCGACCGCGAGAACGTGCAGAAGATCGGCTGCGGGCTCTACGCGACCGCGCCCGTCGCGATCCCGGAGGGCAAGGTCCTGACGTCGGTCACGCTGCCGAGCGACGAGCGGTTCCACGTGTTCGCGATCGCGACCGACGCGACCGGGGTCGCCCCCGCGCCGCAGGTCGAGGTCACGGCGCAGGCCCGCTGCCTCGGCGGGAAGGCGTTCGTCGCGGTGCGCGCGCTCAACACCGGCGAGCAGCCCGCCGCGATCGAGCTCGCGACCCCGTACGGCTCGAAGCTCTTCGGCGACGTGGCCCCCGGGGCGAACGCGTACCAGTCGTTCGCCACCCGCGCCGCCGCCGTCGAGGCGGGCGAGGTCACGGTGACCGTGACGACGCCCGACGGCGAGCCCCAGCAGGTCACGGCCGCGTACGACGCCGCCGCCTGCTCCTGATCGACGGTGGCGCGGGGCCGTACGGTCCCGCGCCACCGTCCTCCACGCTCCTTCCCGCTCCTTCGTCCCGTGAGGACCCGCATGTCTCGAACACGTCCTGCGCGCACCACGGTGCGGCGCACCGTCGCGGCGCTCTCGGCCACGGCGGTCCTGGCCGCCGGCCTCTCGCTCGCCCCCGCCGTCGGGCTCGCGGGCCCGGCGCTCGCGGCCGCACCCGACCTCGTCGAGGACCCCGTCTCCTTCGTCGACCCGTTCGTCGGGACCGGCCAGGCGACGGGCGTCGTCGGGGAGATCAACAACTTCCCCGGGCCGTCGATGCCGTTCGGCATGATGCAGCTCTCGCCCGACACCCAGGTCTCGGTGGGCAACGGCGACAAGGCGTACGCGGGCTACCGCTACTCGCACCAGGCGATCCGCGGCTTCTCCATGACCCACGCGGCCGCCGGGTGCTGGATCTTCGGCGACGTCCCGATCCTCCCAGTGACGGGCGACGTCGGGCAGTACCCGTGGGACCGCAAGGAGGCGTTCAGCCACGACGCGGAGAGCGCCGAGGTCGGCCGGTACGCGGTGACGCTCCAGTCGTCGGGGATCGAGGCGGAGCTGTCGGCCGCGACCCGCTCGGGCGGGCTGACGTTCGACTACCCCGAGGGCGGTGCCGCGTCGCAGGTGATCGTCAACGCCGCGGGCTCGCTCGCGAGCGTGCGCAACGCGACGGTCGAGGTCGAGGACGCGCGCACGGTCACCGGCTCGGTGACGAGCGGCGGGTTCTGCGGCAAGAACAACACCCACACGACGTACTTCGCGATCGAGCTCGACCAGGACGCGCAGGCGTTCGGCACGTGGCAGGGCTCGACCGTCTCGCCCGGCGACCCGTCGGCCGACGGGAACGGCGCGGGCGCGTGGCTCACGTTCGCGCCCGGCGCGACCGTGCACGCGAAGGTCGGCATGTCCTACGTGAGCGTCGAGGGCGCGCGCGCCAACCTCGCGGCCGAGATCCCGGGCTTCGACTTCGACGCCGTCCGGGACGCGAACCGCGCCGCGTGGTCCGACCTGCTCGGGAAGGTCCGCGTCGCGGGGCAGGACGCCGACGACCTCACGATGTTCTACACGTCGCTCTACCACTCGCTGCTGCACCCGAACACGTTCACCGACGTGGACGGCCGGTACGTCGGGTTCGACGGCGAGACCCACCAGGCGCCCGCAGGGCACGAGCGGTACGCGAACTTCTCGGACTGGGACACCTACCGGTCGCTCGGCGCGCTCCAGGCGCTGCTGGCGCCCGACCGTGCGTCGGACATGGCGCAGTCGCTCGTCGAGGTCGCCGACCAGTCCGGCTGGCTGCCGCGCTGGCCGGTCGCGAACCAGCACACGGGCCAGATGACCGGTGACTCCTCGGTGCCGCTCATCGCGAGCATGTACGCGTTCGGGGCGCGCGACTTCGACGCGGAGTCGGCGCTCGCGCACATGGTCAAGGGCGCGACGAGCGCCGCCCCGACCGCGAACGGCTACGTGCAGCGGCGCGGGATCGAGACCTACCTCGAGCGTGGCTACGCACCGCAGACCGAGGAGTTCCGGGGCGACCACCGCGTCGTCGGCGCGTCCATCACGCTCGAGTGGTCGATCGCCGACTTCGCGATCGGGCAGCTCGCGGCCGCGCTCGGCCAGGAGGACGTCGCCACCGAGTACGCCGCGCGCGGCCAGTGGTGGCAGAACGTCCACGACCCCGTGACCCGCACGGCGGGCGCCCGCAACGACGACGGCACGTTCGTGCGGTCGCAGGGCGGCGGCGGGTTCGGGCAGGAGGGCTTCGACGAGGGCAACGCCGAGCAGTACACGTGGCTCGTGCCCCAGAACGTCGCGGCGCTCACGGACGCGCTGGGCGGGCGCGAGGCCGTCGCGGAGCGGCTCGACGCCTTCACGGCGCAGCACAACGCCGGCCCGAACGAGCCGTACCTGTGGATCGGCAACGAGCCCAACTTCGGCGTCCCGTGGCTCTACGACTACGTGGGGCAGCCCTGGCGCACGAGCGAGCTCGTCGACGAGCTCACGTCCACGCTGTTCCGGCCCGAGCCGAACGGCAAGCCCGGCAACGACGACCTCGGCGCCCAGGCCGGCTGGTACGTGTGGGCCGCGATGGGCCTGTACCCGACCACGCCGGGCACGGACGTCCTCGCGCTCAACGCGCCGAGGTTCGACCGGGTCGTGGTCGACCTCGGCGAGGGCGACACGCTGGACCTGCGCGCGCCCGGCGCGTCGACCGGCGCCCGCTACATCAGCGGCGTCACGGTCGACGGCGTGGCCTGGGACGGGACCTCCCTGCCGCGCCACGTCGCGCACGACGGCGGCGTCGTCGAGCTCGCGATGTCGACCGCGCGCGACACGACGTGGGGGACCGCGGTCGAGGACGCCCCGCCGTCGTGGCGCGACGGCGAGTCCGCCGTGGTCGCCGCGGCGGACCCGGGCCTCGTGACGGTCGCGCCCGGCGGGTCCGCCGACGCGTCGGTGGCCGTGCAGCTCTTCGGTACCGACGCCGCGGACGTGCGCGTCGCGGTCGACGCCCCCGACGGCATCGGGGTCGGCGAGCCCGCGCTCGTCGACGACGGCTCGGGCCACCTCACCGGCACGGTCCCCGTCCAGGTGGGTGCCGGCGTCGCGTCCGGCTACCACGACGCGCGGCTCGTGGTCTCGGCCGGGGACGACGACGTCGAGGTGCCGCTCACGGTGCTCGTCGCCGCGCCCGGGTCGCTCGTCGCGGCGTACGACACGGTCGGCACCGCGCCCGAGGCGAACCGCGGCGTCGGGAACTTCGACGCGGCCGGCAACTCGTTCTCGCGCGAGGCGCTCGCGGACGCCGGGCTCACGCCCGGGTCGGCGCACGAGGTCGACGGCCTGCCGTTCACGTGGCCGTCCTCACCCGTGGGGCGCCCGGACTCGGTCACGCTCACGGGCGAGACCGTGCGGCTCGACGCGCCGACGAGCCGGATCGCGTTCGTCGGAGCGGCGACCGACGGGACCCACCGTGGGACCGCGGTCGTGACGTTCGACGACGGCAGCACCGCGACCACGACGATCGGCTTCGGCGACTGGGTGCTGCCGAGCGCGGACGGGTCGCCCGTCGAGGGCAACTCCGTCGTCGCGAAGATGAACCGGCGCAACGGCGACAAGGACAGCGCGTTCGTGTTCGCCACCGCCCCGTACACCGCGCCCGAGGGCCGGCGCGTGGTCGCGGTGACGTTCCCCGACGTCGACGACCTGCACGTCTTCGCGATCGCGACCGAGCGTCCCGCGGACGTGCACCTCGTCGACGTGACGGTCTCCCCGCGCTGCCTCGCCGGGACCCCGCACCTGGCGGTGCGCGCGGCGAACGTCTCCGCCGGGGCCGTCGACGTCGACCTCACCACCGGCGTGGGCGTGCGGTCCTTCACGGCCGTCGTCCCCGGCGCGAACGCCTACCAGTCGTTCGCCGCTCGCGGCGCGACGGGGGACGTCGACGTCACCGTCACGGCCACGGGGGAGGAGGGGACGCAGACGGTCACGCAGACCGTCGTCGTCCCGCGCTGCTCCTGACCGACGGCGGGCACGCACCGAGCGCTCGGTGCGTGCCCGCCGTCGCGCTCGCCCGCTGTACCCGCAGTACCGCACGACCGCACGACCGCACGACCGGTCTCACCGACCGCACCGACGCACGACCGACAACGACGAGAGGGACGACCCATGACCGGTACGACGACGTACCCGGCCCCGCGACCCCGCGACCGCCGGACCACCGCGCCGCTCGCCCTGCTGGCGGCGCTCACGACGCTCGCGCTCGTGCTCGCCGCGGCGCTCCAGGCGCCGGCGGCGCGCGCCGCGGAGGCGTTCACGCCGACCGAGGTGGTCGGCGCCGGCACGACCTGGCGCTACCTGGACGACAACACCGACCCGGCCGCGGGTGCCGCCGACCGGACCGCGTGGGCGGACCCGGCGTTCGACGACGCGGCGTGGAAGACCGGCAAGCCGGGCTTCGGCGCGGTCAACGGGACCGCGAGCGGCATCGGCGGCGGCAACACCATCACGACCCTGCTCGACTACTGGATCACCCAGACGCCCAAGGTCGTCGTGCCCGCGTACTTCTTCCGCACGACCGTGACCCTCGACGCGGCCACGCTCGACGAGATCACCGGCCTGCGCGGCACGCTCGTCTACGACGACTCCGCCACCGTGTACGTCAACGGCGAGCGCGTCGCGGGGTGGGGCGACTCGATGATCACCCGGAACCTGCAGTACCAGGACAAGGCCGGTGCGACCGCGCCCCTGCGCGAGACGCTCGTGATCCCCGCGGAGGCGCTCGTCCCCGGCGAGAACACGATCGCGGTCGAGATCCACCAGTGCAACGAGACGAGCTCGGACGTCTTCTTCTCCCTCGCGCTCTCCACGACCGACGACCCGTCGATGCCGTTCCCGCAGGACGTCCTCGACCGGACCTACGCGTCCGACGCGACGCCGTCGGCCCCGGCCGGGCAGGACTGGTTCACCTGGACGCTGCGCGGGTTCGCCGACCTGCGGGCGAACCACCCCGAGATCCTCTCGCCCAACGAGCCCGGCCAGCCCACGAGCGCCAACGACCTGGGCTCGCTCGCGCGCAACAACGCGTACGTCGCCGCTGACGCGCAGGTGCAGCGCGCCCTGACCGACGGGCGGGGCTCGGCGTACGAGACGATGGCGGACGCGCTCGGCAGCGAGCTGGGGCCGATCTACCGCGACGCGCTCGCCGACGGCCGCCTCCCCAAGACGAAGGCCCTGCTGTCGGGGCGCGTCGAGAAGTCGGTCGGCAACCACGAGCCCGCGAAGGCGGCGTACAACTACAAGCGGCCGTTCGTCAGGTTCGGCTTCACGTCCGCGGGCGGCCACGTCAACGCGTTCGAGACCTCCGGCAGCTATGAGGGGCTCCGCAACAACGGTTCGTTCCCCAGCGGGCACACCAACCACGGCTACGCGCAGGGCACCGTGCTCGCCACCCTCCTGCCGGAGCTCGCGCCGCAGATCCTCGCGCGCGCGTCCGAGTACGGCGACAACCGCCTCGTGCTCGGCTTCCACTACCCGCTCGACGTCATGGGCGGGCGCATGACCGGGCAGAACATCGCGCAGCTCCGGTGGTCCGACCCCGCGTTCCGCGTGCTCCTCGAGCAGGCGCGCACCGAGCTCGTCACCGTGCTGGAGCGGGCGTGCGGCGACGCGATCGCCGTGTGCGCCGAGGACCAGGTGCCCTACCTCCCCACCGACCAGGCGCTCGCGGTCTACGACCAGCGACTCACGTACGGGTTCCCGCGCGTCGGTGCGGCGGGCCGCGAGGTCCAGGTGCCGGCGGGCGCCGAGGACCTGCTGCGCACGGCGTTCCCCGACCTCACCGGCGACCAGCGGCAACTCGTCCTCGCGGCGACCGCGCTCGACTCGGGCTACGCGCTCGACGTCGCAGGGGAGGCCGAGTGGCAGCGCGTCGACCTCGCGGCCGCGATGGCGGCGGACGTCGTCGTGAACGCCGACGGCACGCTCACCGTGGACGGCGAGGTCGTGGGCGAGCCGACGGCGCCGCTGGTCGACGTCGAGACGTCCGCGCGGTGCCTCGCCGGCACGCCGTACGTCGCGGTCCGCGCTCGCAACGTGTCCGACGGCGCGCTCGCCGTCGCGCTCGTCACCGGCGTGGGGGAGAAGTCCTTCGCCGCGGTGGCCCCCGGCGCCAACGCGTACCAGTCCTTCGCCGTGCGCGGCGTGGAGACGGGGGCGGACGTGCCCGTGACCGTCACGGCGACCGGCCCGGGCGGCGCGACCCAGGAGGTCGCGCGGGGCGCCGTCGTCCCGGCCTGCGGCTGACGGACCGACCCGGGAGGCGCCGAGGGAACGCCTCCCGGGTCATCTCCTGGTCGGCTCCCTGGCGCCTCGCCGACCCGTCGGGCACGCTGGTGCCCCGCAGCGACGACGGAGGCGCAGTGACCGAGGAGTATCAGGGCAAGCCGGCGACCCACGCGGAGACGCCGCAGGAGTGGCGGGCGTGGCTCGCCGAGCACCACGACGACCCCGAGCCCGGGGTGTGGCTCCTCACCTGGCGGCGCGAGAGCGGCCGCGCGACCTACGGGTACGAGCCCTGGATCGAGGAGGCGCTGTCCTACGGCTGGATCGACGGGCAGGCCGCGACGGTCGACGCCGACCGGCACGCGCTGTGGTTCACGCGCCGCCGGCGCGGCAGCCGCTGGACCCGGCTGAGCAAGGAGCGCGTCGCCCGCATCGAGGCGGACGGGCGCATGACCGAGTCCGGCCGTGCCGTCGTCGAGGCGGCGAAGGCCGACGGGTCGTGGACGCGGCACGACGACGCCGAGGCGCTCGTCGTGCCCGAGGACCTCGCCGCGGCGCTCGCCGAGAGGGCGGGCGCTCGCGAGCACTTCGACGCGTTCACGCCCGGGGTCCGCCGCTCGATCCTCGGCTGGATCGTCGAGGCGAAGCGTCCCGAGACCCGCGCGCGTCGGATCGCGGAGACCGCCGAGCAGGCCGAGCAGGGCGTCGCGGCCCACCAGCCGCGCCGCTAGCCCGAACGCTCAGCGCACGACGCCCAAGGCGGCGGCCGTGGCGTCGTCGGCGGGGAAGAACGACTCGATCGCGATCTCGTCGAGCGTGACGTCCCGGGGGGAGCCGAACACCGTCATCGTGTAGAGGAACGCGAGCTCGCCCTGCGGGGTCGCGAGGCGCAGGGGCACGACGGCGTCGCTCGCCGGGGAGCGGTCGTCGCGCCGGCGCTCCTCGTGGGGCAGGTAGCCCTCCACCTCGGCGAGCAGGTCGACGAGCGCGGGGTCGCCCGTGCGGTCGAGCTGGCGGCGCACGCGCCGTCGGACGTGCGCACCCCACTCCGCGAGGTTCGCGATCCGCGGGGCGAGGCCGTCGGGGTGCAGGGTCAGGCGCAGCACGTTCACGGGCGGCTCGCGCAGCCGGTCGGGCACGCCGTCGAGGAACGTGCTCGCGGCAGCGTTGGCGGCGAGCAGGTTCCAGCGCCCGTCGACGGCCATCGCGGGGAACGGCTCGTGCCCGGCGAGCACGAGGTCGACGGCGCGGCGGGCCGCCGCGAGCGTCGCGGTCGACAGCGGCGTCTCGCGGTGCCGCGGGGCGTAGCCCGCCGCGAGGTAGACGTCGTTGCGCGCGCGCAGCGGGACGTCGAGCTCGTCGCACAGGCGGTCGATCATGTCCCGGCTGGGCTGCGCCCGGCCCGTCTCCACGAAGCTGACGTGGCGCGCCGAGACGTCGGCGCCCAGGGCGAGGTCGAGCTGCGAGCGCCGACGCCGCACGCGCCACTCGCGCAGCATCGATCCGGCGGGTGCGTCCACGGGAGGCATGGACCCACTCTGTCGTTCCTCGGGGAGCCCGCCAACTACCCCCGAGGTCATCGACACCGTGTCGCGGTCCGGCCGACGGTGGTGGTCCGGCCACCCGCCGGACCGTCACGGCGCCGCGGACCAGGCGCCGCCCGAGGAGGGACCATGACCGAGACGACGACGCGGACCGCGACGGCGGTCGAGCGCTACCTGGAGTTCTGGAACACGGCGGACGCGGCCGAGCGCGACCGGCTCGCGTGCGGCACGTTCTCCCGCGACGTCGAGTACGTCGCACCCGTGACGCGCGCCGTGGGGTGCGACGCCGTCCTCGCGTTCGCGACCGAGCTGCTCACGCACGTCGCGCGGCACCGGTTCGAGGCGCGTGCGGAGCCGGACCTGCTCGAGGACCGGCTGCGGCTGCGCTGGCGCGCGCTCGCACCCGACGGGTCGGAGTTCGCGACGGGCACCGACGTCCTGCAGGTCCGGCCGGACGGGCTCGTGTCGTCGGTGACGACGTTCCTCGACCGCGCGCCCGACGGCTTCGCCCCCCACCACCACTGACCCGCCGAGTGCATGAAATAGTCGCTGTCGCATCGCTACGACGGCGACTATTTCACGCACTCAGCGGGGTCGGGGGCGTCAGGAGAGGTCCCAGAGCAGGCGGTAGTAGGCGATGCGCTCGGGGTCCGGGTCGATGCCGTAGCCCGCGTAGACGTGGCCGTCGTACCCGGGGCCGTAGTTCCACTCGGTGCTCCACGCCGCGACGGCGAGGTCGGCCCAGCGGTCGGCGATCCCGAGCGAGCCGAGGTCGACGTGCGCGGCGAACGCGCCGTCGTCGTGCAGGAGCGTGTTGGGGACGCACGCGTCGCCGTGGCACACGACGAGCCGGTCGACGGCGGGGGCCGCTGCGAGCCGGTACCTCGCCTCGGCGACGGTCAGGCTGCGGTGCTCCGGGAACCACCCGTCCGGGCCGTCGCCGCGGGCGAGGCGCGCGTCGGCGTTCGCCACGCGGTCCTCGACCGCCCAGGTGAACGGGCACGACGCGACGGGCAGCGCGTCGTGCAACGCTCGCAGCCCCTGCCCGATCGCGACGGCGGCGGTCGCCGGGTCGGCGACCCAGCGCGGCTCGACCGCCGACCGTCCCGGGACGGCGCGCGTGACGAGCCAGGCGCCGTCGTCGTCGGAACCCTGGGCGAGGACGCGCGGGACCGGAGCGCGGTCGCCGACCCACGCGAGCCGCGCGGCCTCGCCCGGCAGGTCGATCTCGGGCGTCCCGGCGGGCACCCACTTCGCGTACCGGACGTCGCCCGTCGACCCGACGGCGGGCTCGAGGCGGAACGTCAGGCCACCGAGCCCGTTGCGCCACACAGGGGTGACGACGTCGTCGCCCGCGAGCGCGCGGACGGCGTCGGGCACGACGACCGGACCGGTCGGGACGGCGGCGAGCGGGGGGCGGGTCATGCGCGCGATCCTCGCACGACGCCGTCCGACGCATCAGGAGCGGGTCGCCGACCTCCCTCCGGACGGGGGCGCGGGACCTCGACGGCGGGAGCACCCTGCCGGTCCTGCGACGACGGAGGGAACGACGATGACGACCGTCCTGACGACACTGCCGACCTGGCCGCGCGTGCGACGCGGCGCCAACGGGCACCCGGTCCAGACGCTCCAGCACCTGCTGCGCCACCGCGGGCACGAGATCGCCGTCGACGGGCTGCTCGGGCCGCGCACGGAGGGCGCCGTCCGTGCCTTCCAGGACGCGGCCGGCCTCGACGTCGACGGCGTCGCGGGGCCGGCGACGTGGGCCGCGCTCGTCGTGGTGGTGCGCCGGGGGAGCGTCGGCGAGGCCGTGCGAGCGGTGCAGCGCGAGGCCGTCGCGCGCGACCTCTCCGGCGGACCGGACCCGGTGCTCGCCATCGACGGGCAGCTCGGCCCGCGCACCGAGGCCTGGGTGCGCGGCTTCCAGGACGCGCTCCACGCGGGCTTCCCGGAGGTCGTCGTCGACGGCGTCGTCGGGCCCGTGACCTGGCGCTGCCTCGTCAGCGGGATGCTCTCGCACTGACCTCCGCCCGCCCGGCACGCCCCGACGCGCCCTGCTACGTTGCGGCACATGGAAGCGTCGGTCTGGCTGCCGGCCCTGCTCGGGATCGTCGGTGTCCTCGCTGGTTCGCTGAGCAGCGGGTGGGTGCAGTCACGCTCCGCGCAGCGGCAGGCGGACGTGGCAGAACGGGTGCGTCGCGACGAGCTCCGGCGTAGCGCCTACGCCGACTACATCGAGGTCAACTCCCGGACCCGGATGGTTCTCGCGCGACTCTCGACGGAGCTGAGCGTCGACGGAGAGTCCGACCGAGCCGACGAGCTCGCACGACAGCTCGATGCGCTCTTCGACGCACGGCTGGCCGCCGAGTCTCGCGTCGCGGTGGAGGGCTCCGCGCAGGTGGCCGAAGCGGTGGAGAGCCTGCGCGTCACGTTCACGGAGAGTGGCGACGGCGACGACATCGACCCGGAGATGGTCGCCGCCGCCAACGCGAGGTTCCGCGTCGAGAGCAAGAGGATCCTCCGACTCATCCGGGAAGACCTGGGGACGACGTAGCGCGCAGCCCGGGTAGACGCGCTACGTCCCGGTCTCACCGAGCAGGCTGCGGCACGCGTCGAGCAGACGCGCGCGCAGGACCGCGCCGCGCTCGGCGAACTCGCGCTGGTGGCGCACGTACTCGGCCTTGCCCTCGGGCGTCTCGATCGCGACGGGGTCGAGCCCGTACGACGACACGTCGTAGGGCGACGCCCGCATGTCGACGACGCGGACGTCGCGCGCGAGCTCGAAGCAGTCGAGAACGAGGTCGCCCGGCACGGCGGGGGTGAGCTTGAGGGCCCACTTGTAGAGGTCCATGGTCGCGTGCAGGCAGCCGGGCTGCTCCAGGGCGGGCTGGGTCTCGCGCGTCGGCCGCAGGCGGTTGAGCGGGCCGGCCTCGGGGGTGAAGAAGCGGAACGCGTCGAAGTGCGAGCACTGCACCGGGTGGGACTCGACGACGCGGTCGGTGCCGTCGTGCCCGAGGCGCAGCGGCAGCGGGTGCCGGTGGTCGCGGCCGGTGGCCCGGTCGCGGTAGACCATCGCCCACTCGTGCAGCCCGAAGCACCCGAACCGGCCGGGCCGCGAGGCCGTGGCGGCGAGCAGGGCGTGCAGGTAGCGCACCGTGTCGCCGCGGTCGGCGAGGAACGCGTCGGTGTCGAGCGTCAGTCCGGCGGGGGTCTCGCGGTACCACCGCCACGCGCCGCGCACCGTGTACGGGTCGGCGGGCGCGTCGTCGGGCCGAGGTGCGCTCTCGGGGGCGGGCACGTGGCCCGCCGGCCGGGCGAGCACGACGCCGGGGCCCGGGTGCCAGCGGCGGAGCTGCGCCGGGCGTGTGGGGTAGTAGGTGAAGAGGAAGTCCTCGATCGCGTGCTTCTCGCCGCGCGGCTTGCGCTCGCGCCACCCGGCGGTGAACGCGTCCGCCCGCTCCGCGTGGGCGTGCTCGCGCGCCGTCCATGCCTCGGCCGCGAGCACGACCGGTCCGACGACGTCGGTCGTCGGGGCGGTCGCGGTGTCGGTCGGGGGCACGGTTCCAGGGTACGAGAGCGCTGGGGCGGCGCCGACGAGCCGGCCGACGAGACGGTTTCACCCGGGCGGACGTTTTCCCGATGTGGGCGCGAGCGGGAAGAATGCTCGTGAACGTGCTGTGAAGGCCCGGCACGCCCGACCGGACGACCTCCCGTCGACCGGCCACCCGACCCGTTGGACCGATCTCGCGGCGACGCCGCGGAGGAGCACCATGTCGCAGCCGCCCACGGCACCGCAGGACCCGTACCAGTTCGACCCCTACCGGCCGCACGGCGCCGAGCCCGGGCAGCAGGCGCCGTCGCACGACGCCTGGGCGCCGCAGGGCGAGGCGCCGACGCAGCCGTACGGCTCGGCGGACGGCGCGTACGCCGCCCCGGGCTACGGTGCGGCGCCGGAGCAGGCTCCCTACGGCGCGGGCCAGGCACCCTACGGCGGCCAGGCGCCCGCGTACGGCGCGGACCAGCAGCAGGCGTACGGCCAGCAGCCCGGGTACGGCCAGCCGTACGGCGACCCCGCGCAGCAGCCCTACCCGCAGCCGTACCCGGACCCCGCGCAGCAGGCGTACGGCCAGCCCTACGGCGACCCGGCGCAGCAGCCGTACGGCAGCCCGTACGGCAACGGCTACTCGGCGTACACCGCGCCCGCCCCGGCGACGAGCACGGTCGCGATCGTCGGCTTCGTCCTGGCGATCCTCGGCTTCCTCGGGAGCTGGATCCCGTTCGTCAACATCTTCGCGGCCCTGCTCGGCATCACCGGGGTCGTGCTCGGGTTCGTCGGGCTGTCGCAGGTGAAGCAGGGGCGGTCGGGCAAGGGCTTCTCGATCACGGCGATCGTGCTCGGCGTGCTGTCCGTCCTGGCGACGATCCTCATGTGGGTGGTCTTCGTCGTCGCGGCGAACGAGGCGTCGACGCAGTACGAGCAGACGCTGTCCGAGATCCAGGAGGACTCCGACCGCGCGTTCGGCGAGGCCACCGAGGACGTCCTCGCCAACGACCTCGGCGTCGAGTTCGGCACCTTCGAGGGCACGGCCGACGAGCTCGGCTGGGTCGAGTCCTCGCTCCCGGTCACGTTCACCAACACGTCCGACGAGCCCCTCACGTTCGACATCGACGTGGACGCGGTCGCCGCCGACGGCACCGTGATCGAGAGCGACTGGGCGTACTCGGAGACGCTGGAGCCGGGTGCCTCCGAGACCGTGGAGATCTTCGACTTCATCGACGCCGAGAACCTCGAGGCCATGAAGACGGCCACGTTCGAGGTGACGCAGGCGAGCGCGTACTGACGAGGGCGATGCGGAACGGAGCACCGAACGTGGAGGACCCCACGACCTCGCCCGGGGCGAGGACGTCCGAGCCTGCCTGGGGCACGGCGCCCGGGGCCGAGCCGGCTGCCGCCGAGCGCGGCGGCTCGCCGGACCCCGAGGCTCCGGCGCCGCCACCTGCACCCGGCGAGGGCGACCCCGTTCCGGCCGCTGCGACGGCGCAGCCTCGTGGGCGGTGGTCGTGGGCGACGGCCGCGCTCGTGGCCGCGACGCTCGGCGTCCTCCTCGTCGTCGCCGTGCTCGTCACCGAGACCGTGACGGCGCGGCGCGGCTGGGCGCACGTCGGGGGCCTCTACGCGGTCGCGGGCGCCGCGGTGGTCGTGGTGGGTGCGGTCGTGTGGCGGCGCGGCACGCGCGGCGTGGCCGGCGCGACCCGTGCGCTCGTCGCGCTCCTCACCGGCACCGTGGTGCTCACCGCCTGGGTGACGGTCGACGTCATGACGGGCGGCGGGACCGGGTACGGTCTCGGCAGCTCCCTGCGCGGGTACCCGCTGGGTGGCGGCTACGACGAGGGTCCCGAGATCGGCGCCGCCTCGGACCGGGTCTGGTACGGGGAGTCCGTGCGCTACACGGACGGCCTCGTCGTCTCGGTCTCGGCGCCGCAGCCGTACACGCCGACCGAGGACGCCTCCGTGCGCGAGGACGACCACCCGCACGCGGTCCGCCTCCGCGTGCGGGTCACGAACGGCACCGGTCAGGAGGTCGACCCGGGCGGGCTCGACCTCCAGCCCGTGTCGGGCGGGCTCGTCGCCCGCAGGGTCTTCGACTACGCCCCCGACGTGCTGCTCGACGACCCGGACACGATCGCCCGCGGCACGAGCGCCGAGTGGGACCTCGTGTACAACGTGTACGACCCCGAGGACGTCGTCGTCGGGCTCGAGCCGACCTGGGCGAACTACGCGGTGGCCGTGTTCTCCTGGTGACCCCGCGTACGCCGGGCATCACTCCGTCCGGTCGAGGTACTCCTGCGCGAGTCGTTTCGGGGCGCGCGAGAGCCACGCGTCCTGCAGCAGCTCCTCGAGCTCCGGCACGGTGACGCGGTCGAGCCGCGCGAGCACGATCGGGTACCCGTCGAAGTGGCTCGTCGTGAGGAAGACCGCGGGGTCGTCGCCGAGCAGCGCTGCCTTCTCGCCCTCGTCGGCGACGCGGAACGCGACGGGCGGCTCGGCGGGCGCGGCGTCGCCGAGCTCGTCGAGGTCCTTCGCGCGCAGGGGCCGCTCCCAGACGAACAGCTTCCCGTGCACGGTCCACTGCCGCGGACCCTTGAGGTCCGTGTCCGGCAGCACCGACACGATCCGTTCGACGTCCTCCCACGAGGCCATGCCTCCACGGTAGGCCGCCCGTCGACGACGGACCACACGATCGGCTGCCTGGCCGGCCGCGGTGCGTCAGAAGGGCGCGACCTTCCCGAGCGGGGGGAAGATCTCGTCGAGCTCGGCCAGGTCGTCGGCCGTGGGGGTCCAGGCGCCCGCCGCGGCGTTCTGCCGCACCTGCTCGGGCTTCGTCGCCCCGGCGATGACGCTCGAGACCTGCGGGCGAGACAGCAGCCACCCGAACGCGACCTGGACCTCGGTGATCCCGCGCACCTGGCAGAACGCGCCGAGGCGCGCGAGCGCCTCCCAGGGTGCCGACTCCAGGAGGTGCGGCTTCGTCGTGACGAGGCGGCCGTCGTCGGGCCGCGCGCCGTGCGCGTACTTGCCCGTGAGCAGGCCGTTCGCGAGCGGGAAGTAGGGGAGCACCCCGAGCCCGTACGCGGCCGCGGCGGGCAGCACCTCGAGCTCGGCACCGCGGTCGACGAGGTTGTAGTGGTTCTGCGCGGACACGAAGCGCACGGTCCTGGCGGCGCGGGCGGTGAACTCGGCCTCGGCGACCTGCCACCCGGCCCGGTTGGAGTGCCCGACGTAGAGCACCTTGCCCGCGCGCACGAGGTCGTCGAGCGCGGCGAGCGTCTCCTCGATCGGTGTCCGCGGGTCGGGGGTGTGGAACTGGTAGAGGTCGATGCGGTCCGTGCCGAGGCGGCGCAGCGAGTCCTCGACGGCGCGCACGACGTAGCGCCGCGACCCGCGCGCGTCGAAGTCGTCGCCCGCGGCGCCGCGCATCGACATGCCGAACTTCGTCGCGACCACGACGTCGTCGCGGCGAGACCCGAGCGCCTGGCCGAGCAGCTCCTCGCTCAGTCCGGGGCGGCCCCCGTACGTGTCGGCCGTGTCGAAGAACGTCACCCCCGCGTCGAGCGCGGCGTCGACGACGGCGCGCGTCCCCTCGAGCGTCTCGGTCACCGTGTGCGGGCGGCCGAAGTTGTTGCAGCCCAGCCCGACGGCGGACACGGCCAGTCCGGACCGGCCGAGGCGGCGCAGGGCGGGGCGGGGCGGGGTTGCGTCGTTCGCAGTCATGCGGCGACCCTACGACGCGCCGCGGGCGGCCGTGACCGCCGACGCACGCGCCGCGACCGCGGCGAAGAGCCGTTCGAGCGGCCCGCGCCCCAGCGCCCAGCGCCACAGCGTCGCGACCGCGAGCGTGGCGAGGACGAGCGCGAGGAGCGGACCGTTCGTCGTCTGCTCGTAGGCCGCGTCGCCCCACGCCCACAGCACGACGATCTGCGCCGAGTAGACCGTGAGCGCCATGGCACCGACCGCGGCGACCGGTGCGAGCACCCAGCGCCCGACCCGGCCCGCGAACAGGCACAGACCCAGCACCGCGACGGCGAACCCGCCCGACCCCACGACCTCCGGCAGAGTGTCGGTGTGCGGGCCAGCGAGCCACAGGTACGCGCTCGTGGGCCACGGGTCGGACCAGCCGAGCGGCTCGGGCCGGAAGCTGCTCGACCACGCAGCGGCGGCGTCCTCGACCGCCTGCGCCCCGCCGAGCGGCCCGGTCATCGACGCCGAGACGCCGTAGCCGATCCCCGCCGCGAGCAGCCCGCCGCCCACGAGCCCGACGCGCGTGGCGGCCGAGGACAGGTCGGAGCGACCGATCGCGATCCCGACCAGCACGTACGCCATCCACACGATCGCGGGGTAGTGCCCGGACACGACGAAGTCGGTCAGCGCCCCCGACCCGTCGTCGGGCAGGTGCAGCCCGGCGCGCGCGAGCACCTCGGGGAGCCAGTACGCGAGCACGGGACCGACCACCGCCACCGCCCCGGCCAGCACGAGCAGGTCGCGGCGGCGCCAGCGCAGGAACGGCAGGGCGAGCACGAAGTACGCGGCGTAGAAGCCGAGGATGAGGAGCACGCGCGTCCCGAGCAGGTCCAGCAGGCCCACGAGCCCGAGGAGCATGACGGCGCGCACGAGGATGCGGGTGCGGCTCTGGAGCGCGGGGAGCCCGTCGAGGGGCGTCCGCCCTCCCGAGACGATCGCGAGCGACACCCCCGCCACGAGCGCGAAGAGGATCGACGACCGCCCGTGCGACAGCGAGAGCCAGCCGGAGACCTCGCCGAAGTCCTCGGAGGTGTACCCCACGTGGGCAGTGAACATCCCGAGGACCGCGATCCCGCGCGCGACGTCGAGGCCGGTGACGCGGCCCGGGCCGCCGAGCAGGAGCGCGGCGTGGCGGCGCGCGAACCCGGGGGAGGGGCGAGCGGGTTCGCCGGGGGCGGGAGTCGTGCCGGTCGCGGCCGTCATGGGGGGATTGTCCGTGCGCGGGCGGGCTCCCACCCGGCCGCCACGCCGGAGCGGACGACGACGCGACCCGTGCACGGACCGCGCGCCCAGAGTGTGAGAACGGGGTCGAGAACGATGCACGTCCGGCCTACGGTGCGGGTATGACGCACACCCCCCACGGCGCCGACGCGGCCGCCGACCACCCCGCCGACGCCCCCACCGGGGCCGGGAGCGACCCCGCGCAGGAGTCCGAGTCGTACACGCACGGGCACCACGAGTCCGTGCTGCGCTCGCACCGGTGGCGCACCGCCGAGAACTCGGCCGGGTTCCTCCTGCCGCACCTGCGCGCGGGCATGAGCGTCCTCGACGTGGGCTGCGGCCCGGCGACGGTCACCGTCGACCTCGCCGACCGCGTCGCCGGGGGACGCGTCGTCGGGGTCGACGCGTCCGAGGCCGTCCTCGAGAGCGCGCGCGAGCTCGCCGCCCAGCGCGGCACCGCGAACATCACCTTCCAGCACGCGAACGCGTACGAGCTGCCGTTCGCGGACGGCACGTTCGACGTCGTCTACGCGCACCAGCTCCTCCAGCACCTGTCCGACCCGGTCGGCGCGCTGCGCGAGATGAAGCGGGTCGCCAAGCCCGGCGGGCTCGTCGCCGTGCGCGACGCCGACTACGCCGCCATGACCTGGTACCCCGAGTCCCCGGGCCTGACGGAGTGGAACACGCTCTACCACGAGGTCACGCACGCGTACGGGTTCGAGGCCGACGCCGGTCGTCGCCTGTTCTCGTGGGTCCAGGACGCAGGGTTCGACCTCGACGGGATCGTGCCCACCGCGAGCACGTGGTGCTACGCGACCCCGGCCGACCGCACGTGGTGGGGCGGGCTGTGGGCCGAGCGCTGTGTCGCCTCGAACTTCGCGGTGCAGGCGAAGGAGTCGGCGCTCGCGGACGACGTCGCGCTCGAGCAGCTCGCGCAGGACTGGCTGCGCTGGGCCGAGGAGCCCGCCGGCTGGTTCGCGGTCCTCAACGGCGAGGTCCTCGCCCGGGCGTGACGGCGCGGGCGCTGCTCGCGGCAGGGCGCTCCTCGGTCGCGCGGGCGCGGGCCGGATAGCCTGGGCCCGTGCGCATCGCGAGATTCACCACCGGAGACGACCCCCGCTACGCCCTCGTCCAGCAGGAGGGGGACCGCACGTACCTCGCGGTCCTCACGGGCGACCCGCTGTACATGCCCGTCACGCCGACGGGCGAGCGCATCGAGCTGGGCGACGGCGTCCGGCTCCTCGCGCCGGTGATCCCGCGCTCGAAGATCGTGGCGGTCGGCCGCAACTACGCCGACCACGCGAAGGAGATGGGCAACGCCGTCCCCACGAGCCCGCTGCTGTTCCTCAAGCCGAACACCTCGGTCGTCGGCCCGGACGACCCGATCGTCCTGCCCGACTTCTCGCAGGAGGTCTCCTACGAGGCGGAGCTCGCGATCGTCATCGGCCGGCTCGCCAAAGACGTCTCGCCCGAGGCCGCGCCCGGTTATGTGCTCGGCTACACGGTCGCGAACGACGTCACGGCGCGCGACGCCCAGCGCACCGACGGCCAGTGGGCGCGCGCGAAGGGCTTCGACTCGTCGTGCCCGCTCGGCCCGTGGATCGACACCGACCTCAACCCCGAGGACGTCGGCGTCCGCAGCCGCGTCAACGGCGAGGTGAAGCAGGACGGCCGCACGAGCGACATGATCTTCGACATCCCGTTCCTGGTGTCGTACATCTCCGAGGCGATGACCCTCCTGCCGGGCGACGTCATCCTCACCGGCACGCCCGCGGGCGTGGGCCGGATCGACGTCGGCGACCGTGTCGAGTGCGAGGTCGAGGGGATCGGCGTCCTGAGCAACCCGGTCGTCCGACGGGCCTGAGCGTGCGACCTGCCCCCGGTCGGACCGTCGCGCGAGGAGCCGGCTGGGGCGCGGTCGTGCCGTGCGCGGCCGTCGTCGTGCTCGTGGTCCTCTCCGTGCTCGCCGGGGGCGTCCCCACCGGGGAGGCCTTGTCGTACGGGATCGTCCTCGCGATCGTCAGCGTCCCGGTCTGCGCCCTCGTCGGCGCCGTGATCGGCGGCCTCGTCGTCCTCGTGCGCACGCGGTCGCTGAGCGATCCGGTCGCTCGCTCTGCCGACGGCGGACGAGCATCAGGTGCGGGCGGCGCGCCGGACGGAGATGAGGCGGCTGTCCCTGTTCTCCTCACAGCCGACGACATCCTCGCGATCCCTGGCGTCGCCTCCGTCGAGGTGACGCCCGCCGAGCCGGGGCTCGAGGACCTGTACGTGCGGTTCGACGACGATCCGGACGGAGAGCGCGACATCATCCTCCTGCGCAACACCGCGGTGGGGAGTGCACTCGCCCTGGTTGGCACGGCAAGGCTCGAGCTCGACGAGACAGATCTCTGGGTGCTCCTGGAGTCGGTCGGTGCTCGCCGGTCTCGCGTCGAGGAGGGCAATCGGATCGTTGTCTGGCATGCGTCGGGCGACGAGCGGGTCTTCGTCTGATGGGGACGTCCAGCAAGCACGGTGTGGCACGCGGATATCCGACACGGGAGGAGACGCGGGCGGCTCTGCGCGGGCTCGTGGACGAATCGCGCTCCCGCGACGACGTGAGCGACTGGGCGTGGGAGTACCTCGCCCGGGACTCGCAAAGCTACGACGAGTGCATCCAAGAAGCTCTCGACCGCCTCGCCGGTGCTGAGCCATTCCCACCCGGGATCACTGGTGACTACACCGTCGACGACTTCCGCGACTGGCTCCACGACTTCGATCGTTGCGTGACCGGTCGAACCGTCGACGACACCGTCATGCGCCCTGCGCCCACTGCGGACCCAGCCACGCGCGACTGAGACGACGGCGCAGGCGACGCCGGACGCCCGGGCGACGGGCGGCGTCGGGCAACTACGCTGGCACCGTGATCCCCGCACCTGGCTCCTCGCCCGTCCGCGTCCGCTTCTGCCCGTCCCCGACCGGGACGCCGCACGTCGGGCTCATCCGCACCGCGCTGTTCAACTGGGCGTACGCGCGGCACACCGGCGGCACGTTCGTGTTCCGCATCGAGGACACCGACGCCGCGCGCGACAGCGAGGAGAGCTACCAGCAGCTCCTCGACGCGCTGCGCTGGCTCGGGCTCGACTGGGACGAGGGCGTCGAGGTCGGCGGCCCGCACGAGCCGTACCGGCAGTCGCAGCGCGCGGACATCTACCAGGACGTCATCGCGCGGCTCGTCGAGGGTGGGTACGTGTACGAGTCGTTCTCGACCCCCGAGGAGTCCGACGCGCGCAACGCCGCCGCGGGCGTCAAGACCAAGGGGTACGACAACTTCGACCGCACCCTCACGGACGAGCAGAAGGCCGCGTTCCGCGCCGAGGGTCGCGAGCCCGTGCTGCGCCTGCGCATGCCCGACGAGGACATCACGTTCACCGACCTCGTCCGCGGCGAGATCACGTTCAAGGCCGGCTCGGTCCCGGACTACGCGCTCGTGCGCGGCAACGGCCAGCCGCTCTACACGCTCGTCAACCCGGTCGACGACGCGCTCATGGGGATCACGCACGTGCTGCGCGGCGAGGACCTGCTGTCCTCCACGCCGCGGCAGATCGCGCTGTACCGGGCGCTGCTCGAGATCGCCGTGGCCGAGGTGATGCCGGAGTTCGGCCACCTGCCGTACGTCATGGGCGAGGGCAACAAGAAGCTCTCCAAGCGCGACCCCGAGTCCAACCTGTTCCTGCACCGTGAGCGCGGCTTCACGCCCGAGGGCCTGCTCAACTACCTCGCGCTGCTCGGCTGGTCCATCTCGCCGGACCACGACATCTTCACCGTCACCGAGCTGGTCGAGGCGTTCGACGTCCACGACGTCCTGCCCAACCCGGCGCGCTTCGACCTCAAGAAGGCGGAGGCCATCAACGCGACGCACGTGCGCCTGCTCGCGCCGGAGGACTTCCGTGACCGCCTCGTCCCGTACCTGCACGCGGGCGGCCTGGTTCCCGCGGACTCGTTCGCCGACCTGTCCCCGCGCAACCAGGAGATCCTCACGGCGGCCGCGCCGCTCGTCCAGGAGCGCATGGTGCTGCTCGGCGAGTCGGTCGGGATGCTCGGCTTCCTCTTCACGGCCGACGACGCGCTCACGGTCGAGGACGACGCGCGCGGCGCCCTGCGCGACGACGCGAAGGACATCCTCGCCGCCGCGATCACCGCGCTCGACGTGCTCCAGGACGGCGAGTTCGTCACCGCGGCGATCGAGGAGCGCCTGCGCGACGCGATCGTCGAGGGGATGGGCGTCAAGCCGCGCTTCGCGTTCACGCCGCTGCGCGTCGCGCTCACGGGCCGTCGCGTCTCCCCGCCGCTGTTCGAGTCGATGGAGCTGCTCGGCAAGGGCTCGACCCTGGAGCGCCTCGTGCGCCTGCGGGACGCGCTGTGACGGACCGCGACGTCGCGGCGGCCGCCGATCCGCTCGAGGGCGTCCTGTTCGACGTCGACGACACGCTCGTCGACACGCGCGCCGCGTTCGCCGCGGCGATCACCGCGGCGTCGCGCGTGTGGCTGCCGCACCTGCCCGAGGACCGGTACGACGAGGTCCTCGCGCTGTGGCGCTCCGACCCGAACGGCCACTACCGCGCGTACACGCGCGGCGAGGTGGACTTCGACGCGCAGCGCATGGCGCGCGCCAACGAGCTCCAGGCGACGTTCGGCGGCGAGCTGCTCGACGACGCCGCGTACGTGGACTGGAAGGACCTCTTCTGGGGCACGTTCGAGGCCGCGTGGACGGGGTTCGAGGACGCGCGCCCGGTCGTGGACGCGCTCGTCGCGGCGGGGGTCCGTGTCGGGTCCCTGACGAACGCGCGCGTCGAGCTCCAGACCCGCAAGCTCGCCGCAGCGGGCCTGCCCGACGTCCCGCTGCTCGTCGGCGTCGACACGCTCGGCTTCGGCAAGCCCGACCCGCGCGTGTTCGCCGAGGCGTGCGCACGGCTCGGCACCGACCCGGCCCGCACGGCGTACGTCGGCGACGAGCTCGACGTCGACGCGCGCGCCGCGCGCGCGGCCGGGCTGGTCGGGGTCTGGCTCGACCGCCCCGGCACCCGCCGCGGCGGTCCGCACCCCGAGGACCCGACGTCGGCCCGCGCGTCGGGCGTGCACGTCGTCCACGGCCTGGCCGACCTGCCCGCGACGCTCGGCGTCGCCGTCCCCACCCCGGCCGAGGCCCCCGCGCCGAGGTAGACCCCGGTCGGACGAGGTAGAGGCAGGTAGTGGCCAGGTCATGACCGTGCCTCTACCTCGCGGCACCAGGCCTCTACGTCGTGCGAGCGGAGCTCAGGTGAGGAGCACGACGCCGACGAGCGCCGTCGTCGTGACGAGGAGCGCCGAAAGCCCGCCGAGGACGAGCGCGCGCCTCCCCGTGCGCAGCAGGTAGGGCACGTCCACGCCCAGCCCGAGCGCGAACATCGCTGCCACGAACGCGACCGTCGTCGCGGTCGCGAGCGCGGCGAGCAGCGGGGCCGGCACGACGCCCAGGCTGCGCAGCGCCACCGCTGCCACGAACCCGACGACGAACCACGGCACCGGCGCGACCCGCGGCGTGGCGGTGTCCGCCGTCGGGTCCGTAACCGTGCCGGCGGCGCCGGGGTGGTCCGGACCGGCCGAGCCGACCCGGGCGAGGGCTGCGCGCCGCGCGCCGCGGGCGACGACGACCCCCGCCACGGCGACGAGCGGGGCGAGGAGGGCGACGCGCGCGAGCTTGGCGACCGTGGCGGTCGCGAGGGCGGGGTCGGAGATCGTCCCGGCGGCAGTGACGACCTGGGCGACCTCCTGCACGCTCGCGCCGATCCACAGCCCGGCCTGGTCGTCGGTGAGCCCGACCAGCGCGGCGAGCCACGGCAGCGCGACGATCGCGAGCGTGCCGTAGACGGTGACGAGCGCGAGGGACGCGGCGACGCCGTCGTCGTCCTCGCGGACCTGCCCAGGTGTGCGCCCGGGGCCGGCGACGACGCCCTGCATCGCCGAGATCGCCGCGGCCCCGCAGACCGAGAACCCGGTCGCGACGAGCAGCGTCGTGACGCGCGGCACCCGGAGCGCGCGACCGAGCGCGAGCGTGCCGGTGAAGGTGACGAGGAGGGTCGTCGCGACGACGACGAGCCCGCGCCAGCCCAGCCCGAGGACCTCGGGCACCGAGAGCTGGAACCCGAGCAGCACGACGCCCGTGCGCAGGACGACGCGCGACGTCCACGCGACTCCGGGTCGGGTCGCCGCGACCGCCACGGCCCCGCGGCGGGTCCTGCCCGCCCGCCCCAGCACCGGCGCGACGAGCGCGCCGAGCACGAGGGCGACGACGAGCGGGGACACCGTCGGCACGAGCCGCGCCCCGAGCAGCACGACGACCGTCGCCGCGGCGACCAGCCCGAGCCCGGGCAGCAGCGCACGGGAGCCCGCAGCGCGGCGCGACGTGCGCGCCGTCGCGACGGGTCGTGGGGTGGTGGTCGTGCGGGGTGCGGGAGGGGCCATGCTCACGAGCCTGCTGCGCGCCGCGACGCCGCGGAAGGGCGAACTGCCTCGCAACCCATAGAGTGGACCTATGGCCACGACCTCTCGCGACCGGACGTCGCTCTCCGCGCTCGAGCTGCTCGTCGCGACCGACTCGCACGGTTCGATCAGCGCCGCGGCGCGGGCGCTCGGGGTCGCGCAGCCGACGGCGTCGGCGGGCCTGCGGGCCCTGGAGCGCCGCCTCGGGCTCGAGCTCCTCGAGCGCACGACGCGCGGCTCCCGCCTGACGGAGACGGGCCGCGCCACCGCCGCGTGGGCGCGCGAGGTGATCGAGGCGTCGGACCGCTTCGAGACGTCGGTCGCCGCGCTCCGGGACGCCCCCGCCGCCCGGGTGCGCGTCGCGGCGAGCCTCACGGTCGCCGAGTACCTCGCGCCGCGCTGGCTCGCGCGCCTGGCGCTCGAGGGGTCCGGCCCGGGCGGGGGAGCACCGGACGTCGAGCTCGTCGTCCGCAACTCGCGCGAGGTGACCGACCTCGTCCTCGACGCCGCCGTCGAGCTGGGCTTCGTCGAGAGCGCGACGCTGCGTCGCGGGCTGCGCAGCCGCACCGTCGCGCACGACCGGCTCGTCGTCGTGGTCGGGCCGGCGCACCGGTGGGCACGTCGGAGCGCGCTGCGGGTCGACGAGCTGCTCTCGGGCGGGCTGGTGGTGCGCGAGCGCGGCTCGGGGACGCGCGAGACGCTCGAGCGCGGCCTCGCGGCGGTCGGCGAGCGGCTGCCCGACCATCTGCCCTACCTCGGCTCGACGGCGGCGCTCAAGACCGCCGTGCAGCACGGCGGTGCTGTCGCGGTCCTGTCGAGCCTCGCCGTCGCCGACGACGTCGCGCGTGGCGCGCTGGTCCGGGTCGCCGTCCCGGGGCTCGAGCTCGACCGACGCCTGCGCATGGTGTGGAAGGACGGCACCGCGCTCTCCTCGGCCGCGCGCCGTATCGCGGCCGCGGCGGCAGTCTCGTCGGGCTGACCGGCTCCGGCCCGGGGCGCCGCGGCGCCTCAGCGCACCGACGCGTCCCAGCGCCAGCGCGTGCGCTGCCGTCGGCCGGGCAGCTCGCCGCGCCCGGTCGCCCAGAGGAGCAGGAGGTCCGGGTCGTCGTCCGGTACGGGCTCGACGTCCGGGAAGAGCCGGACGAGCACCCGCGGCGCGAGGCCCGCGGGGAACGGTAGGTGCTCGCCCGCGAGCCCGAGCAGGACGTCGTGGCCGTGCACGAGGACCTCGACGACGCCCATCGCCGCGAAGCCGGCGGCGTCGGAGGTCCCGTAGGGGTGGTAGGCGCGCGCGGCCACCGGCCGGGTCTCGGCGAGGGTCGCGAGCAGCTCGCCGCTGCCGAGCAGCGCCTCGCGCAGGCCCGCCGTCCCCGCGGCGCGGTCGACGTGCGCGATCTCGTCCTCCCCGCGCGGCCCGACGAGCGGGACGTACGCCAGGCGCGGGAGCGCGGCGAGCTGGAGGGCGTAGGCGAGCAGGTCGTCCACGACGTGCTCCGTCGTCGTCCAGCACGACCACCGGACGGGGCCGGCCTGCGCGTCGAACGCGGTGACCGGGTGCTGCACCAGGTGGTCCGCGAGCCAGCGCGTCGCCGTCCGGACGTCGTCGCCGGTGACGGCGTCGGGGGAGCGGCCGGTGCGGGCGCTCACGCGTCGTCCGACGCCGTCGTGAGCGTGTCGGCCCGCCAGCACTCGGCGAGGTACGGCAGGTCCACGTCGGTGCGCCCCGCGAGCGCCGGGTGCGTCGCGACGAGGTCGTCGATCTCGCCGAGCAGCTCCTCCCGGCGTGCGTCGGGAAGCGTCAGGAGGTAGCTGCGCGACGCGGCGAGCGGGCGGAGGGACGACGTCGGGACGCGGTCGGCCCAGGGCACCGTGCGGTGCTCGGGCGGGGTGAAGAGCTGCGCGGCGAGCACGGGCTCGCGGTAGCTGTGCTCGAGGGTGTCGCCTCGGTGGATGACCTCGGTGAAGCGGCCGACCCAGTCGACCGCGTCGTCCCGCACGTTCCACACGATGCCGAGGCGGCCGCCGGGGCGCAGCACGCGCGCGATCTCCGGCTGGGCGGCAGGGGAGAACCAGTGCCACGCCTGGGCGACGAGCACGGCGTCGACGCTCGCGTCGGGGAGCGGGATCGCCTCGGCGGAGCCGGGCAGGGCCTGTGCGCCCGGGGCGGACTCTGCGAGGCGCGCGCGCATCGCGTCCGAGGGCTCGACGGCGACGACGTCCAGCCCGCGGGCGACGAGCCGCTCGGTGAGCTTCCCCGTACCTGCCGCGAGATCGAGGACGCGGCGTGCGCCGTCGGGCAGGAGCCAGTCGACCGCCTCGTCCGGGTAGGACGGTCGCGTGGACGCGTACTGGGCGGCGCCCTGCTCGAACGACGCGGCGCGGTCGGCGCGCGAGCCGGGGTCGGGGGAGTCTCCTGCGCTCATGTCTCGACGGTGCCAGACGGCGGTGGTGCGCGTCGACCCGGAGGCGCACCTCCGCGCCCCCGACCCGGCGGTTCGGGTCGCATTTGGCCCGCGTCGTCATGTCCGGTAATGTTCTCGGCCGGTGGGACCTCCACGGGAGGGAGCCAGGGGACGAGTCTCGACTCGTCGCGACGGCTCTCCGACAGTGGCTGGTTACCCCCTTGGGGTATGGTGTAATTGGCAGCACGAGTGATTCTGGTTCACTTAGTCTAGGTTCGAGTCCTGGTACCCCAGCGAAGAGCTCCGGCTCAGGTCGAGCGGTCAAGACCGCGCGAAACATGAGGTAGAGTTCTCGACGGAGAAACGGACCGGAAACGGTACGGAGATCCACAGGCCCCCATCGTCTAGCGGCCTAGGACGTCGCCCTCTCACGGCGGTAACACGGGTTCAAATCCCGTTGGGGGTACAGAGAAAGGCCCGGTCACCATCACGGTGACCGGGCCTTTGTCATGGGCGCAGACTCGTCACCGAACGCGTGACGCGATACGTCGTGGTGCTGGCGTGCGCCCGTGTGACGAAGGTCGCAGCCCGCGGTCGTTGGAGGCCGATCGTCGTGCTGGCACGACGGAACCGTCAGCCCGCGATCGTGAGCTCGCCGCGACGCCGTCAGGGCGCGCCGTCGCGACCCGGGCCCGGCTCGTAGGGCTTCGGGATCGGCGTCGGCGTGGGGCGCGGGTGGATGACCGGCACGTAGGTCGCCCGGTGCTCCCCGGAGACCGCCCAGCCCGGCTCGTCGTCCCCGTGGGCCTCGTCGTCCCCGCGGTCGTGCGCGCGGTCGTGCCCGGCGTCGTGCCGCGCGCTCTCTCGGCGCCCGCTGACGGGGAGCGGCTGGGTCGGGCCGCTCGACTCCCCGACGGGCCGGCCCGGCACGACGACCACCGGCTCGTCGGCGCGGGGCGGGGCGGGTACGGGAGGCGTCGTCGCGGGGCTGCGCCCGTCCCACGCCGGAGCGGGGGCGACGGGCGGGGGCTCGGCCGGCTGCGGGGCGCGCGGTCCCGACGGCGGGACGGGCACCGGCGCGACGACGCTCGGCGGTGCCGGCGACGGGTTCGCGCCACCCCCGGGCGGGGTGCCGGGGCGGCTGCCCGGTGTGAAGAGCGTGTCGCACAGGAGCCGGTACGTGGAGTCGGGGTGCGAGACCCAGTCGATCTGGCGCAGCGCCTGGTCCTGTCCGGCGGACTCCAGGAGGAACTGCCCGTAGCCGAACACGCGCCCGACCGGCGAGCGCCCGTAGTTCATGTCCGTGACCTTGGTGAGCGGCATCATCGCGACCTTGTGCGTGATGAGCCCGTACAGCAGGAGCAGGCGCTTGTCGGTGGCGACGAACCACTCGTTGCGCCACTCGAAGACCTTCCACACCAGTCGCCCGGCGAGGATCAGCCACAGCCACCACAGGAACAGCACGCCGTCCCCGACGGCGGGACCGGCCTGCACGACGAGCCAGGCGACGACGACCGCTCCCGCGACGGTGGTGGCGACGGGCTCGAGCAGCATCCCCCAGTGGTGGCGCGTGGCCACCACGACCCGCTCGCCGCTCAGCACGTAGCGGTCGAGGATCTTGCTGCGGGGACGGCCGCGGGCCACGGTCAGTCCAGGAGCGAGTTGAAGAACTGGCCGATGGAGCTGAAGGCGCCGACGATGACGTCCCAGATGCCCTCGACGATGTCGGCGGCGCGGTCGGGGCTCCTGATGACCGCGTATACGGCGAAGATCACGAGCACCCAGATCAGGGTCATCTTCACCTTCGGATGCATCGGGACTCCTCGTGTCTCGGGTTCGGACGGTCAGGCTCGCCCCCTGCCGCCACCGGGCCGTCCGGCGCCAGGGCACGCACAGCATGGCAGCAGCCGGTGACATTTTGACAGGGCGCGTCCCGTTTGCGGCCCGCGGCACGCCGACCGACACCGACCCGGCGCGACGTCGTGCCCCGGGGGCCGACCGTGCCCGCCGACCGCGATGCGCGCCGAACCCGGGGCTGTCGCCGGGCTCGACGGCCGAACCCGACCGTGTCCCCGGGTTCGGCGCGCTCTCCCGCTACTCGCCGGCGCGGCGCAGCACCTCGGTGAGGCGGTTCGCCGCGGCGACGACCGAGCCGGAGTGCAGGCGGCCGGGCTGGCGGCTCAGGCGCTCGACCGGGCCGGAGATGGAGACCGCGGCGACGACGCGGCCGGACGGCCCGCGGACCGGTGCGGACACCGAGGCGACGCCGAGCTCGCGCTCGGAGACGGACTGGGCCCAGCCGCGGCGTCGGACGCCCGAGAGGATCGTGGCCGTGAAGACCGCCTCGCGCAGGCCGCGGTGGAGGCGGTCGGGCTCCTCCCACGCGAGCAGGATCTGCGCCGCGGAGCCCGCGTTCATCGTGAGCGTCGCGCCGACCGGGATCGAGTCGCGCAGGCCCACCGGGCGCTCGGCGGCCGCGACGCAGATGCGGTGGTCGCCCTGGCGACGGTAGAGCTGGGCGCTCTCGCCCGTGTGGTCGCGCAGGGCGGTGAGCACGGGGTTCGCGGCGGCGAGCAGGCGGTCCTCGCCGGCGGCCGTGGCGAGCTCGTTGAGCCGCGGGCCGAGGACGAAACGGCCCTGCATGTCGCGCGCGACCATGCGGTGGTGCTCGAGCGCGACCGCGAGGCGGTGCGCCGTCGGGCGGGCCAGGCCGGTGGCCGTGACGAGCTGGGCGAGGGTGGCCGGTCCGGACTCCAGGGCGCCCAGGACGGAGGCCGCCTTGTCCAGCACTCCGACTCCGCTAGTATTGTCCATAGGTCGATATTGACGTCTCATGCTCTGAGATGCAAGCCAGAACTGAGATGCAGGTCCGGCACGGATGTTCCACCCGCTGGACGTTCTCCCCGGCAGGCTGCCGGACGGCGGACGATCGACCCAGGCGGTGCTCCATACCCCCCAGGAGCACCGTGACAGACGACGAGGAGATGAGCTACATGGCCGGCACGCTGGCGGAGAAGGTCTGGGACGCGCACCTGGTGCGACGAGGCACCGACGGGTCGCCTGACCTCCTCTACATCGACCTCCACCTCGTGCACGAGGTCACCAGCCCCCAGGCGTTCGAGGGGCTGCGCCTCGCGGGCCGCCAGGTCCGCCGTCCCGACCTCACGATCGCGACCGAGGACCACAACACCCCGACGCTCGACATCGACCTGCCGATCGCGGACCTCACGAGCCGCACGCAGATCGACACGCTGCGCAACAACGCGCGCGAGTTCGGCGTCCGCATCCACTCGCTCGGCGACGCGGACCAGGGCATCGTGCACCAGGTCGGGCCGCAGCTCGGGCTCACCATGCCAGGCCTGACGGTGGTGTGCGGCGACTCGCACACCTCCACGCACGGGGCGTTCGGCGCGCTCGCGTTCGGCATCGGCACGTCCGAGGTCGAGCACGTCATGGCGACCCAGACGCTCCCGCTCGCGCCCTTCAAGACGATGGCGATCAACGTCGACGGCGAGCTGCCCCCGGGCGCGACGAGCAAGGACATCATCCTCGCGATCATCGCCAAGATCGGCACCGGCGGCGGCCAGGGCTACGTCCTGGAGTACCGCGGCGAGGCCATCCGCAGCCTCTCCATGGAGGCGCGGATGACGATCTGCAACATGTCGATCGAGGCGGGCGCCCGCGCCGGCATGATCGCCCCGGACGACACGACGTTCGAGTACCTCAAGGGCCGCCCGCACGCGCCCGAGGGCGCCGACTGGGACGCGGCCGTCGAGTACTGGCGCACGCTGCGCTCCGACGACGACGCCGTGTTCGACACCGAGGTCACGCTCCGCGCGTCCGACCTCGAGCCCTTCGTCACCTGGGGCACCAACCCGGGCCAGGGTCTGCCGATCTCCGCGACCGTGCCCGTCCCCGAGGAGATCGCGGACGAGAACGAGCGCGTCGCCGCCGAGCGCGCGATCGAGTACATGGGCCTCACGCCCGGCCAGCCGCTGCGCGAGGTGTCCGTGGACACCGTGTTCATCGGGTCGTGCACCAACGGCCGCATCGAGGACCTGCGCTCCGTCGCCAAGGTCGTCCAGGGCAAGCAGAAGGCCGACAGCGTCCGCGTCCTCGTCGTCCCGGCGTCCGCGCGCGTGCGCCTCCAGGCCGAGGCCGAGGGCCTCGACAAGATCTTCCTCGACTTCGGCGCCGAGTGGCGCAACGCGGGCTGCTCGATGTGCCTCGGCATGAACCCTGACCAGCTCCAGCCGGGCGAGCGGGCGGCCTCGACCTCGAACCGCAACTTCGAGGGCCGCCAGGGCAAGGGCGGGCGCACGCACCTCGTGTCGCCGCTCGTCGCCGCCGCCACCGCGCTCCGCGGGACGCTCTCCTCGCTGAGCGACCTCGACCTGCCCGAGGGTACCGACATCACGTCCTTCGACGGCACGCCGCTCGCGCCGCTCGACCCGCACGTCCTCGTGCAGGTCTGAGCCACCCGCACCGCGCTGCCCCACTCGTCGCCCCGAAGACCCGAAGAGGTTCCGTCATGGAGAAGTTCACGACCCACACCGGCGTCGGCGTCCCGCTGCGCCGCAGCAACGTCGACACCGACCAGATCATCCCCGCCGTCTACCTCAAGCGCGTGACGCGCACGGGGTTCGAGGACGCGCTGTTCGCCGCCTGGCGCGGAGACCCCACGTTCGTCCTCAACCAGGACGCCTACCGCGCGGGCTCCGTCCTCGTCGCCGGGCCCGACTTCGGCACTGGCTCATCGCGCGAGCACGCCGTCTGGGCGCTCAAGGACTACGGCTTCCGCGTCGTCCTCGCGTCCCGCTTCGCCGACATCTTCCGCGGCAACTCCGGCAAGCAGGGCCTCGTCGCCGGGATCGTCGCGCAGGAGGACATCGAGCTCCTCTGGAAGATCCTCGAGACCAACCCCGGCACCGAGGTGACCGTGGACCTGGTCAACCGCACCGCGTCCGCGCAGGACGTCACCGTGCCGTTCCAGATCGACGACTACACGCGCTGGCGCCTCATGGAGGGCCTGGACGACATCGGCCTGACCCTCCAGCACGAGGACGAGATCTCCGCGTTCGAGGCGACGCGTGCGTCGTGGCGCCCCAAGACGCTGCCGGCGAAGACGCTGCCCAAGGTCGAGATCGAGGCGGCGCGCCCCGTCGACTGACGGAGCTCTCGCCGGGAGGCGGGCGCCGGGGAGCCGATGATGCGTCGTCGGCTCCCCGG
>NZ_JBHVMH010000017.1:0-83223 GCF_042797035.1 Cellulosimicrobium sp. NPDC057862 | reverse complement strand
GCATGTGCTTGTGGCCCGTCCGGACGTCCGGACGGGCCACAAGCACATGCTCGGCAGGGGGGAGGCGCATGCTCGGCCAGGCCGGTCATAGGGTGGGCGCATGATCAAGGGCGTGGGGATCGACGTCGTGGACGTCGCGCGGTTCATGGGGACCCTCGAGCGGACGCCCCGGTTGCGGGAGAAGCTGTTCACGGCCGCCGAGCGCGACCTGCCGCCCGCCTCGCTGGCCGCCCGGTTCGCCGCCAAGGAGGCCATCGCCAAGGCGCTCGGAGCCCCCGCGGGGATGCGGTGGCACGACGCGACGGTGCACCGCGTCGTCGGGGGCCCGCCGGAGGTCGAGATCACGGGCACGGTCGCGGCGCGCGCGGACGCGCTCGGCATCACCGCCTGGCACCTGAGCATCTCGCACGACGCCGGCATCGCCTCGGCCATGGTCGTCGCCGAGGGCTGACCGCCCGCCGCGTGCTGTGGGCATGAGAAGGGCCCGGTTCTCGGCGGAGAACCGGGCCCTTTTCATGCCCACAAGGTACGGCGGTCAGGCCTGGAGGGCGGGGATGACCTGGCGCTGGAAGAGCTCGAGCTGGTCGCGGTCGGTCGCGGCGAACGGGAAGTAGCCGACCGCGTAGCCGAGGCCCTGGTCGCGCAGGCCCGTGAGCGTCTCGACGATCTGCTCCGGGGTCCCGACCAGCGGGCCGTTCCGCCAGGACGCGACGTTGTCGTCCGCCTTCTCCGGGAACCAGCGCCGCGCGTGCTCCTCGATCCGGTCCAGCCGGTCGGTGACGTCCTGCTCGGTCTCGCCGATGACGACGTTGTAGTTGGCCGAGCGCGTGATCTCGCCGAAGTCGCGGCCGAGGTCGCGGCAGTGCTGCTCGAGCACGGCGGACTTGTGGGCGAAGCCCTCGGGCGAGCCGTCGAAGTTCGTGTACTGCGCGTGCCGGGCCGCGATACGCAGCGTCTTCTTCTCGCCGCCGCCCGCGATCCACAGGGGGATGCTCGGCCGGGCACCCTCGCCGTCCACGACGACCCGCTGGAGGGGCTGGGGGTAGCACAGCGCGCCGTCCACCTGGTAGCGCTGGCCCTCGAACGTGCCGGACGACCCCGTGCGCCACATGCGCGCCATAATCTCGACGCCCTCGTCGAGCGCGCGCAGGCGCTCGCCCGCGCTCGGGAACCCGTACCCGTACGCGCGCCACTCGTGCTCGTACCAGCCCGCGCCGATGCCCATCTCGAGCCGGCCGCCGGAGACGTGGTCGACGGTCGCGGCGACCTTCGCCAGGTACGTCGGGTCCCGGTACGCCATGCACGTGCACATCTGGCCGAGGCGCACGCGCTGCGACGCGGCCGCGAACGCGGCCATGAGCGTCCACGCCTCGTGCGTCGCCTCCGTGCTCGGGGTCGGGGTGGTGTGGAAGTGGTCGTAGACCCACACGCCGTCCCACGCGAACTCGCCGCCCGGCAGGGGCTCGCCCGCCGCGGCGTTGTCGGCGTAGTGCAGGAGGGAGAGCATCGTCTTCCAGTGGTCCTCGGGCGCGACGTCGACGAGGTCGTAGCGCCAGCCCTGGGGGATGAAGAGTCCGAATCGCATGGTCGTCACCCTATGCGGGGGCGTGCGGCGACCCGCCCTCCGGCGTCCGCCGTCTTACCCTGCGGCGTTCCGCGCAGGCGACCGGAGCACGGGGTCGGCAGGATGAGGTCATGATCGAAGCCTGGTCCGCGGCCGACGTGCGTGCCGCCGAGGAGCCCGTGCTCGCGGCGGGCGTCCCGCTCATGGAGCGCGCGTCGTTCGCGCTCGCGACGATCGTCGCGCGCGACCTCGCTCGACGGCGCTCGGTCGCGCTGCCCGACGGCGGTCGTCGGGACGGGCGCGTGACGGGGGCCCGGGCGGTCCTGCTCGTGGGGTCGGGCAACAACGGCGGGGACGCGCTCCACGCGGGCGCGTACCTGGCGCGCCGGGGCGTCGAGGTGCTGGCCGTCCTCACCGGCGAGCACGCGCACGCGGGCGGGCTCGCGGCGCTCCGGGACGCGGGCGGGCGCGTGGAGGTGCTGGTCGGCAGTCCCGACGACACGACGCGCGCCGACCGGCCGCACGACCACCTGGACCCGCACGTCGCCGACCGGGTCGCCGCGCAGGTCGCGCGCGCCGACGTCGTGCTGGACGGCCTCGTCGGCATCGGTGCCCGTGGACCGCTGCGCGGCGTCGTGGCGGACCTCGTGCGGCACGTCGCCGCGGTGCTCGACGGCGACGTGCGCGCGGGCGAGGAGCCCGGCGGCGACGGCGTGCCCGGGGCGGGCGGCGGGCGCTCGCCCGTGTCCGTGTCCGGGGCGCGTGGGCGCCCCTGGGTCGTCGGGGTCGACGCGCCGAGCGGGGTCGGCGTCGACGACGGCACGGTCCCCGGACCGGTGCTGCGGGCCGACCGCACGGTGACGTTCGGCGCGGCGAAGCCCGGGCTCCTCCTGCCGCCCGCGACGCACCTCGCCGGGCACGGCGCGGTCGTGGACGTCGGGCTGCGCCTGGGCGCTCCCGCCGCGGACGGTAGGGCGCCGAGGCCCGTCGTGCGGCGCCTCGAGCCCGCCGACGTCGCGGCTCGGTGGGTCGTGCCGGGGCCGACCGACCACAAGTACACGCGCGGCGTCGTCGGCGTCGTCGCGGGCACGCCGACCTTCCCGGGCGCCGCGGTGCTCGTCGCGAGCGCCGCGGTCCGCACCGGCCCGGGCATGGTCCGCTACCGCGGGCCCGACGACGTCACGCGCGCGGTCCTCGCGGCCCGGCCCGAGGTGGTGCCCGCCGCGGGCCGCGTGCAGTCCTGGGTGCTCGGGCCCGGCGTGCCGCCCGTCCCCGGACCGGACGACGACCCCGTGGACGACGGCGGCCAGCACGAGCGGGTCCGGTACGCGCTCGCGGCCGCGACGGGCGAGCTCGCCGCGGACGTCGCGGGGGAGCGGGTGCCCGTGGTGGTCGACGCCGGGGCGCTGTCCCTGCTGCCCGACCGCTGCCCGCCGTCGGTCGTGCTCACCCCGCACGCGGGGGAGCTCGCGACGTTGCTGCGGTCGCGCGGCGACGACGTGACGCGCGCCGACGTCGAGGCCGAGCCGCTGCGGTGGGCGCGGCGCGCGCACGAGGCCACCGGGGCGACGGTGCTGCTCAAGGGGTCGGCGACGGTCGTCGTCGGGCCGGAGGGCGCCTGGTCCCAGGCGGACGCGCCGGCCTGGCTCGCGACGGCGGGGGCGGGGGACGTGCTCGCAGGGATCCTCGGCGCCGTGCTGGCGGCGCACGCCGCGCGGGTCGTCCGGGAGCCGGGTCTGGCCGCGGAGCTCGCTGCCGCGGCCGCCGTCGTGCACGGCCTCGCGGCGGAGCGGGCGAACCCGGGCGGCCCGGTCGCGGCGCTGGACGTCGCCGACGCGATCCCCGCCGTCGTCGCCGAGCTCCTCGCGGCGCGCTGAGCGACGGGGGCCTCCCGGCCCCGACCTGTCAGCACCCCGCACGTCCCGGTAGCCGTACGCGGCTGGCAGGTCCGGGCGGGGTGCGCCGGTACCGTGGAGGGCGTGGTCCCCCTTCCCGTGCGCGACGGTCTCAACCCGACGCGCCTCGTGCTGCCGCACGACGCCGAGAGCGTCGCGCGGTACACGCGGACGCTCGACTACGTGCGCCACCGCTTCCCGGACGACGCCGCGCGCCTGGCGGAGAAGGTCGCGGCGGGCGAGGTCGTCGACGGGCGCGGGCGGCCGGTCGACGCGAGCACGCCGTACGAGCCGCGCGGCTTCGTGTTCCTCTACCGCGACCCGCCGGTGGAGCCCGACGTGCCGTTCGAGGTCCGCGTGCTGCACCGCGACCGGGACCTGCTCGTCGTCGACAAGCCGCACTTCCTCGCGACGATCCCGCGGGGGTCGTACGTGGCGCGCTCGGTGCTCGTGCGGCTGCGCCGCGACCTCGACCTGCCCGACCTCAGCCCCGCGCACCGCCTCGACCGCGTGACCGCCGGCGTGCTGCTGCTCACGCTGCGCCCGCAGGTGCGCGGCGCGTACCAGGAGCTCTTCGCGCGGCGCGAGGTGCGCAAGTCGTACGAGGCGATCGCGCCGTGGGACCCGACGCTGGGCCTGCCCGCGACCGTGCGCAGCCGCATCGTCAAGCGCCGGGGCGTCATGCGCGCCGAGGAGGTCGACGGCGAGCCCAACGCGGAGAGCCGCGTCGACGTGATCGAGGCCGACGCCGCGCGCGGGCTCGCGCGGTACCGGCTGGAGCCGCACAGCGGCAAGACGCACCAGCTCCGGCTGCACATGGCGCGCCTCGGGGTGCCGATCGTGCACGACAACTTCTACCCCGAGCCGTACGACGTCGCGCCGGACGACTACTCCCGGCCGCTCCAGCTCGTCTCGCGCTCGCTCGCGTTCGTCGACCCGCTCACCGGGCGCGAGCGCCGCTTCGAGACGGACCGGACGCTCGGCGCCTGGTGAGGGCGGGCAGGAGCGCGACCGTCCGGGACGAGCCCCGGCCCGCCGCCGGTCACACCACCAGGGGCACGCCCGGCGTCGGGACGCGCAGGACGTCGGCCAGCCCGGCGTCCGCGAACGCCTGCTCGACGTCGGCGACCGACTCGCTGAAGTGCGCCCACCCCTCGGCGTGCACCGGGACGACGACGCGCGCCCGCAGGAGCCGCGCGACCTCGGCCACCCCCGCGCCGCCGAGCGTGAGCGCCGCCCCGTCGAGGATCGTGGGGACGCGCGCGGCGCCGGCGTGGACGATCGCGACGTCGACGGGCCCGACGCGGTCGGGCACGTCGGCGACGAGCTCCGGGGCGGCGTTGTCCCCGGAAAGGTAGACGCGGGGGAGCCCGTCGCCGTCGAGGACGAACCCGGTGACGTCGCCGAGCACACGCTCCGCGCCCTCCGGCCCGTGGCGCGCGGGGACGCCGGTCACGCGCAGGGCGCCGCCGTCGGGCCGGGGCAGCACGGTCGCCTCCCAGGGAGCGAGCCCGACGACGCCGGGGACGTCGGGAGCGAGCCGCGCCGCGCCCGCGGGGGTCGTGAGGACGTGCGGGACGTCGGGCAGGAGCGCCCGCCCGCTGAGGTCGAGGTTGTCGACGTGCTGGTCGTGCGAGACGAGCGCGACGTCGGGCCGGCCGAGCGCGTCGGGGCCGACGGCCGGACCGCGCAGGCGCGTGCTCGTGCCGCCGCCCGGGCGCGGGTAGTCGCGGGGCGCGTCGAACCCGGGGTCGGAGACGATCGTCAGCCCGCCGAGGCGGAGCAGGAGTGCCGGCCCGCCGACGTGGAGCAGGGTGAGCCCGCTGCCGTCGGGCGTCGTGCGCGCGGTCTCGTCGGGCCGGGGGAGGGGGTGCGGTGCGGTGGTCATGGGTCGAGCCTGGCGTGCGGGTCCGTGACGCGACAGTGGCCCGCAGGACGATGATCGGTAGGATCAGGCCATGACCGCCCTGGCCGCCTCCGCCGCCCTCGTGGAGACCCCGCGGGGCCGCGTGCCCGCCCGCGAGTCCTCCGGACGACCCGAGCGGGTCGCGGTCGTGGCGTTCGACGGCATCAGCCCGTTCCACCTCGCCGTCCCCAGCCTCGTCCTGGGCTCCGACGCCCTCGCCGGGGGTGCGGGACCCGCGTACGACGTCGTGGTGTGCGCGCCGACGCCCGGGCGCCTCGCGACGTCGGCCGGCTTCGCGCTCCACGTCGACCACGGGCTCGAGGCGATCGAGGACGCGGCGACCGTCGTGCTGCCGAGCTGGGACCCCGACGTCGACCCGCCGCCGGATCTCCTGGCCGCGGTGCGGGCCGCGCACGCGCGGGGCGCGCGCGTCGTCGGGCTGTGCCTGGGCGCGTTCCTCGTGGCGGCGAGCGGTGTGGCGGACGGGCGGGAGGTCGTGACGCACTGGCGCGCGGCCGAGCGGCTCGGCCGGGACCACCCGGCCGTCGCGGTCCGCAGCGACGTCCTGTGGGTGGACCACGGGGACGTCGTCACGTCGGCCGGGACCGCGGCCGCGCTCGACTGCTGCCTGCACCTCGTGCGGCAGGACCACGGCGCGCGGGTCGCGGCGCGGGTCGCGCGGGCGCTCGTGCTCGCGCCCCACCGCACGGGCGGGCAGGCGCAGTTCGTCCCCGCCCCGGTGCCGCCGCAGGACACGGCCGACCCGGTCGAGCTCGCGATGGTCTGGGCGCGCGCGCACCTCGACGAGCCGATCTCGCTCGACGCGTGGGCGCGCGCGGCCGGGACGTCGCGGCGCACGTTCACCCGCCGGTTCGCCGCGCGCACCGGGCTCAGCCCGGTGCGGTGGCTGCTCGACCAGCGCGTCGACCGGGCGCGCGAGCTCCTCGAGACGACCGACCTCGCCGTGGACCGGGTCGCGGACGCGGCGGGCCTCGGCTCCGCGGAGTCGCTGCGCCACCACTTCCGGGCGCGGCTGGGGACCAGCCCGTCGAGGTACCGGGTCGAGTTCGGCGGCACCCCGACGGACCGCCAGGACGACCGCGACCCGGCGCGCCCGCTCGCCGGGCGACGACGGTGAGAGAATCGTCCACCGTGAGCGACACCCAGCGCACGACCCCGGCCGGCACACCCGCCGGCGCCCCCGGCCCCGCCGCGCCCCCGGCCCCCGCGGACCCCGCCCTCGACTACCCGGCCCGCGCCGTCGTCGACCTGGCCGCGATCCGCGACAACGTCCGCGCCCTGGCGGGCTGCGCGCCGTCGGCCCAGGTGATGGCGGTCGTCAAGGCCGACGCCTACGGGCACGGCCTCGTGGCGAGCGCGCTGGGGGCGCTCGCGGGCGGTGCGACGTGGCTCGGGACCGCGCAGCCGAGCGAGGCGCTCGCGCTGCGCGCCGCCGGGATCGGGGTGGACCGCGCTCGCGTCCTCACGTGGCTCTACCCGCCCGGCGCCCCGCTGCGCGCGCTCGTCGAGGCCGACGTCGACGTGTCGCTCGCCACGCGCTGGGCGGTCGACGAGGTCGTCTCCGCGGCCCGGGCCGCGGGCCGGACCGCGCGCGTGCACCTCGCGGTCGACACGGGTCTGGGGCGCAACGGGATCATGCCCGCCGACCTGCCCGACGTGCTCGACGCCGTCGCGCGCGCCCAGGCCGAGGGAGCCGTCCAGGCCGTCGGCCTGTGGTCGCACCTCGCGTTCGCCGACGAGCCCGGGCACCCGAGCGTCGTCGCGCAGGCCGACGTGCTCGACGAGGCCGTCCGCCTCGCCGAGCGCGCGGGCGTCGTGCCCGAGCTGCGCCACCTCGCGAACTCGGCCGCGACGCTCACCGCCCCGCGCACGCACTACGACCTCGTCCGACCCGGCCTCGCGGTGTGGGGCATGACGCCCGTGCCGCAGCTCGGGCCGCCGTCGCGGTACGGGCTGCGCCCCGCGATGACGCTCGAGGCGCGCCTCGCCACGGTCAAGCGCGTGCCCGGAGGGCACGGCGTCTCCTACTCGCACCACTACACGACCCCGCAGGACACGACGCTCGGCGTCGTCCCGCTCGGGTACGGCGACGGGATCCCGCGGCACGGCTCGGGCGGCGGGCCCGCGGGGGCTCCCGGCGGCCCGGTGCTCGTCGGTGCGCGGCCCGGTGACGGCGGTCGGGTCCTGCGCGTCGCGGGACGGGTGTGCATGGACCAGCTCGTGCTCGACCTCGGCCCGGACGCGGCCGAGCGCGCGGGCGACGTCGTCACGCTGTTCGGCGCGGGCGACGGGGTCGAGCACGACGGCGTCCCCACCGCCGAGGACTGGGCCCGGGCTGCCGGGACCATCAGCTACGAGATCACGACGCGCCTCGGCGCGCGCGTGCCGCGCGAGCACGTGGGGACCCACGTGCTCGACGACGGCGCGCGGGCGCTGCTCGCGCGCGACCCGAGCAGGCAGAGCACGGAAAGGACGGTCCGCGCATGAGCGACGACCCGACCCCCTCGACCCCCGCCGACGTGGCCGACGCGCACGGCGTCGTCGTGCTGCCCGACGCCGACGCGACCCGCGCGTTCGGCCGCGCCCTCGCGGGGCTGCTGCGCGCAGGCGACCTCGTGATCCTGACGGGCGACCTCGGCGCGGGGAAGACGACGCTCACGCAGGGCATCGGCGCCGGTCTCGGCGTGCGCGGCCAGGTCGCGTCGCCGACGTTCATCGTCGCGCGCGAGCACCCGTCGCTCGTGGGCGGGCCGGCGCTCGTGCACGTGGACGCGTACCGCCTCGGCTCGCTCGACGAGGTCGACGCGCTCGACCTCGACTCGAGCCTGGAGGAGTCGGTGACCGTCGTCGAGTGGGGCAGCGGGCTCGTCGAGGCGCTCGCGGGCGACCGGCTCGAGCTCGTGCTCGAGCGTCCGCGCGGCGAGGCGACCGCGGTCGTGCCCGGCGGTGCGGCGGACGAGGAGGACGCACCCGAGGCGGGCGCGCGCCGGGTGACCGTGCGCGGTGTCGGCCCCCGCTGGGCCGACCTCGACGTCGCCGCGCTGACCTCTCGGTAGCCCTCGAGGTCCGTCGGGTCCGAGGCACTCCACCCGGTGGAGCACCTCGTCCGTGGAGGAATACCCCACGATCTCGGCCGTAGGCTGGGGCCGTGGCAGTTCTCGCGCTCGACACCTCCGCCTCCGTCACCGTCGCCGTCGTCTCCGACGACGGCGCCCGTCTCGCCCGCCGCGACGCGCCCGAGCGTCGCCGGCACGCCGAGGCGCTCGCCCCGCTCGTGGAGGAGGCGCTCGCCGAGGCCGGGGTCGACCGGCGCGACCTCACCGCCGTCGCCGTCGGCACGGGCCCCGCACCGTTCACGGGCCTGCGGGTCGGGCTCGTCACGGCGCGGGCCCTGGGCTTCGCGCTCGGCATCCCGGTGCTCGGCGTCCCGAGCCTCGACGCGATCGCCGCCCAGGCCGTGAGCGACCTCGGTCTGGAGCCCGACGACGAGCTGCTCGTGGCGACCGACGCGCGCCGCCGCGAGGTGTACTGGGCCCGCTACCGCGTCGTCGCGCACGAGGGCCCGCACGCGGTGCCGGTGCTGGAGACCGTCGCGGGTCCCGACGTCGGTCCGGCGGCCGCGGTCGCCGAGCACGCCGCGGGCGCCGTCGTGGTGGGGGAGGGCGGGGAGCTCTACCCGGACGCCCTCGACGGCGCCGACGACGCGCCGCTGGTCCCGGACGCCGCCGTCCTCGCGCGGCTCGCGATCGCGCGCCGGGCCGAGGGGACCGACCAGCCGACCGAGCCGCTGTACCTGCGTCGACCGGACGTCCACGAGGCCGCCGCACGCAAGCGCGTGAGCGACACCGCGCCCGCCCCGGCGCCCGAGGGGTCCCGATGAGCGCGCGCCGCTACGAGATCCGGCTGCGCCCGCTCAAGGCGGCCGACCTCGACCGCGTCGTCGAGCTCGAGCGCGAGCTGTTCGGACGCGGCGCCTGGACGTACGGGATGCTCGCGGACGAGCTCGCGGGCCTCGGCCGCTGGTACGTCGCCGCGGAGCCCGTGCGGCTCTACGCCGCGGGCCCGCAGCCCGTCGTCGGCTACGCGGGCCTGTGGTTCGACGGCGACGTCACGCAGGTCATGACCCTCGGGGTCGACCCCGCGTTCCAGCACCAGGGTGTGGGCTCCACGCTCCTGGAGGCGCTGATCGCGCGTTCCCGCGACCTGGGCGCGAGCGCGGTGCTGCTCGAGGTGCGGGTCGACAACGACCCGGCGCTCGCGCTCTACGCGAAGTACGGGTTCGAGCAGCTCGGCATCCGCAAGCGCTACTACCAGCCCGAGGACGTGGACGCCTACACGATGCGGCTCGAGCTCGGCGCGACCGGCGCGACCGGCGCGCCCGGCGGGCCCGACGCTCCGGACTACGGCACGGCGCCCGACACCGGCGTCCTCGCGTGAGCGCGCCCGTGCCGGAGGGCCTTCGCACCGGCACGGTCGGGCCCGGGTCCGACGCCGCGCGTCGAGACCGGGTGCTCGTCGCCGCGCCCGACCTGGCGGAGGCGCTCGCGGGCGACCGCTCGCCCGTCGTGCTCGACGTGCGCTGGGCGCTCGGCGTCACCGACGGGCGCGAGCAGCACCACGCGGGACACGTCCCGGGCGCGGTCTACGTCGATCTCGAGACCGAGCTCGCGGCGCCGCCGTCGGCCGCCGCGGGGCGGCACCCGCTCCCCGCCGCTGCCGACCTCCAGGCCGCGGCGCGGCGCTGGGGCGTGCGCGCGGACCGACCGGTCGTCGTCTACGACGCCGTGGGGGGCACGTCCGCCGCGCGCGCCTGGTGGCTGCTGCGCTGGGCGGGGCATGACGACGTGCGGATCCTCGACGGCGGGCTCGCCGCCTGGCAGGCGGCCGGGCACGCGCTCGACGAGGGCGACGTGCGGCCCGAGCCGGGCGACGTCGTCGTCACGCCGGGCGGGATGCCCGTGCTCGACGCCGACGGTGCCGCCGACCTCGCGACGTCGGGCGTGCTCCTCGACGCGCGGGCGGGCGAGCGCTACCGGGGCGAGGTCGAGCCGGTCGACCCGCGCGCGGGCCACGTCCCCGGCGCGGTGAGCGCGCCGACGACGGACAACCTCGCCGCCGACGGGACGTTCCTGGGCGCGGTCTCGCTGCGCGCGCGGTTCGCGGCGCTGGGCGTGGTGGGACCCGAGGAGGAGCAGGACGGCGCGGGTCGCGCCGTGGGGGTCTACTGCGGTTCGGGCGTGACCGCGGCGCACGAGGTCGCGGCGCTCGCGACGCTCGGCGTCGAGGCGGCGCTCTACGCCGGCTCCTGGTCGCAGTGGTCGAACGACCCGGCGCGCCCCGCGGCGACCTGACCTGACCGCGCCCGGACGCCGCGAGGCGGCACCCCGGTGGGGCGCCGCCTCGGCGGACGTGCGGTGCGGCGCTGCCGCGGGTGTCAGACGGTCTCGATGGCCTGCTCGGGTGCCAGGCGCGGGGAGCGGGGGTACGGCGTGCCGACGCCGTCGGCCACGCCGACGTTGATGACGAGCATCGACTTCCAGCCGCTGTCGGCGAAGAACTCGGCGTCGATCGCGGCGCGGTCCATGCCGTTCATCGGGCCCGCGGCGAGGCCGGCGGCGCGCAGGCCGACGACGAGGTAGCCCGCCTGGATGTGGGCGTTGTCGCGCGCCATGCCGTCGCGGACCTCGGGGACGCCGTCGAGGTTCTCGCGGACGCCGGGGGCGTGCGGGAAGAGCGTGTCGAGGTGCTGGTGGAACGCGGGGTCGTACGCGACGACGAGCGACAGCGGCGCGTTCGCGACGCGCTCCTTGTTGCCGTCGTTCATGTGCGCGACCAGGCGCTCGCGGGCCTCGGGCGTGCGCACCGCGAGGATGCGCAGCGGGACGGTGTTCATGGCCGTCGGGCCCCACTTGACGAGGTCGTAGACCGCGGCGAGCTGCTCGTCGGTCACCTCGGCGTCGGTGAACTGCGCGGTGGTGCGCGCCTCGCGGAAGAGGCGGTCGGCCGTGGTGTCGTCGATCTGCAGGCTCGCGGGGGCGAGGGTGTCGGTGCTCATGCCCGGACCAACGGTTGAGAGTTGAACCATCTTCCCGGCAGACGGTGTGACGTGTGCGACACGGCACGGACGGAGCCCGCGCGCGACTACCCTGGACGCCATGGTTCCCTCTGCGTCCACGAGCTCCGGCGAGCCCCTGGTGCTCGGCATCGAGACGTCCTGCGACGAGACCGGCGTCGCGCTGGTCCGGGGCCGCGAGCTGCTCGTCGACACGGTCGCGAGCTCGATGGACGAGCACGCGCGCTACGGCGGCATCATCCCCGAGGTCGCGTCCCGCGCCCACCTCGAGGCGATGATCCCCACGATCGAGCGCACGCTCGGCACGGCCGACGTCGACCTGTCCGAGGTCGACGCGATCGCCGTCACCGCCGGACCGGGTCTCGTCGGCCCGCTGACGATCGGCGCGTCGGCCGCCAAGGCCCTCGCACTCGCGCTCGGCAAGCCGCTCTACGGCGTCAACCACGTCATCGGCCACGCGGCCGTGGACGAGCTCGTGCACGGCGCGTTCCCGGAGCGCGTCATGGCGCTCGTCGTGTCCGGCGGGCACAGCTCGCTCCTCCTGGTCGACGACGTCGCGACGTCCGTCACCGAGCTCGGCTCGACGCTCGACGACGCGGCGGGCGAGGCGTTCGACAAGGTCGGGCGCCTGCTCGGCCTGCCCTACCCCGGCGGCCCGCACATCGACCGCCTCGCGCGCGAGGGCGACCCCACGGCGATCCGCTTCCCGCGCGGCCTCACCGCGCGCAAGGACCAGGAGAAGCACGCGTACGACTTCTCGTTCTCCGGCCTCAAGACGGCCGTCGCGCGCTGGGTCGAGGCCCGGCAGGACGCGGGGGAGGAGATCCCCGTGCACGACGTCGCGGCCTCCTTCGCGGAGTCCGTCGCCGACGTGCTCACCGCCAAGACCATCGCGGCGTGCGAGCGGCACGGCGTGTCGACGCTCGTCGTCGGCGGCGGGTTCAGCGCGAACTCGCAGCTGCGCGACATGGCCGCGAAGCGCTGCGCGGAGGCGGGCATCGAGCTGCGCATCCCGCCGATCCGCTACTGCACCGACAACGGCGCGATGATCGCCGCGCTCGGGTCCGCCGTCGTGCGGGCCGGCGTGGCGCCGTCGAGCCTCGACATCGGCGTGGACTCCTCGATGCCGCTGACCGTGACCCACGTGTGACCCCGGAGCCCGGTCTCACGCCCGACGAGGCGCTGCGGCGCGCCCACGCCTGGGCGCGAGCGGCAGCCTCGACGGCGCCCGGGCCCGGGCGCGCCCAGGCCGAGCACGCCGCGGCGTACTGGACGGCGCAGCACCGGGCGCTCCTCGTGCCCGTGCCCGCGTACGGGTCCGCCCCGGCGCCCGGGGGAGCGCCGCGCGGCCTCTCCTCCGGGGTGGCCGACGCCCCTGCCTCCGGGGATCCGGCCGCGACGGCCCCCGCGTACGGGGCGTCGACCGTCTCGTGGGAGGTGCCGCGCCGCCGTCGGGGTCGTGCCGGTCGGGTCGTGATGTTCGTCCTCGTGCTCGTGGTGTCGGTCGTCGCCTACCTCGTCAGCTCCCTCGGCGGGGCGCAGGGCGACGGCGCGGTCCTGCCCACCGAGCAGGACGGGGCGGTGCCGCCCCCCACCGTGTGGGAGGACCAGAGCCCCGACGCGACCGCGTCGGCCACGGGCGTGGAGACCGCCTGGAAGGCCGGCGAGTACGCCGAGCCGCTGCCCGACCCCGTGCCGGGAGCGACGCAGTCGACGCCCTTCCTGCCCGAGCACCCCGACCCCACGGCGTGGCTGCTCGCCCTCAACCCCGCCAACGAGGGCGTGCAGGTCGTGTTCACCGACGACCCGACGCTCAACTGCGGCATGGAGCACGTCGCGGAGCACGACGCGTACGCGACGGGCTCGGCGGGCTGCTTCCAGCCCTCCCACCCGACCGTGCTGTTCGTGTGGTGGGGCGAGGACTCCGACCCGGCCACCAAGCAGGTGCTCCTCGCGCACGAGCTGTCGCACATGCTCCAGTGGTGGCACGAGTTCGACCTGATGCAGTCCGCCGTCGACTCGGGGCTCGCGGAGGACGAGGAGTGGCAGCACGCGGTCGAGACCGACGCGACGTGCCGCGTCCTGTCGTGGGGCGGCTACTCGGAGGCGGCAGCCGACCGCACGTCGTCGCCCTGCGACACCGACGACTGGTCGCCTACGTGGCTCGCCGACCGGGCCACCGACCTCGGGGTGGCCCTGCGCGACTACTGACCGTCGCGCGGGACGGCGGGTCGGTGCCCCAGGGTCAGAGCGGGCGGCCCGCCCGCATCTCCGCGACGAGCGAGCGCACGACGGCGTCCAGCTCGCCCCCGTTGCGGCGCGCGACGGCGCGCTGGCGCTGGTAGGACGCGCCGCGCCGCACGATCGTGCGCACCCCGTCGAGCTCGTCCAGGCACCCGAGGCGCGCGGCGACGGGCTCGAGCTCGACGAGCAGGCGACCGACGGCGTCGGTCACGAGCTCCTCGTTGCCCTCCCGGTCGAGGATGATGATCGCGTCCATGCCGTAGCGCGCGGAGCGCCACTTGTTCTCCTGCGCGAACCACGGCGGGATGCTCGGGAGCTCACGGCCCTCGTCGAGCAGGGTCGAGAAGTGCTCGACCAGGCAGTGCGTGAGCGCGGCGAGCGCGAGCAGCTCGGAGATGTTCGTCACGCCGTCGCAGATGCGCGTCTCGAGCGTGCCGAACTGCGGCGCGGGGCGCAGGTCCCAGCGGATCTCGTCGAACGCGTCGATGACGCCGGTGTGCAGCATGTCCGCGACGTAGCCCTCGAGCTCCTCCCAGGTCGCGAACTGGAACGGCAGGCCGGCGGTGGGGAGCTGCTGGAACATGAGCGCGCGGTTCGACGCGTACCCGGTGTCCTTGCCGCCCCAGAACGGCGAGCTGGCCGAGAGCGACTGGAGGTGTGCGAACGTCGTGAGCATCGCGCGCTGGATCGGGAGCACCTTGGCGCGGTCCTCGATGCCGACGTGCACGTGCACGCCGTAGATGAGCATCTGCCGCCCCCACCACTGCGTGCGGTCGATGAGGGTGTTGTAGCGCTGCTTGTCGGTGACCTTCTGCTGCGCCCAGCGCGCGAACGGGTGCGTGCCCGCGCTCATGAGCTCGACGCGCAGCGGGTCGGTCACGGCCCGGAGCTCCTCGATCGACCGCTCGAGGTCGCGTCCCGCCTCGCCGACCGTGCGGCACACGCCGCTCACGACCTCGACCGTGTTGAGCAGCAGCTCCTGCTTGATGGACGGGTGCGTGCCCCCGCCCTCCGGGCGCACGGCGTCGAGGACCGTCTGGGCGACCTGGCGCAGGTCGCCCGAGTCGGCGTCGACGAGCGCGAGCTCCCACTCGAGCCCGACGGTCGAGCGCTCCGACCGCGCGAACGGGATCGCGGTGCGACGAGGCAGGGCGCTCACAGCGGGCCGTCCTGCGGGGCACCGGTCGAGGGAGCCGCGAGCGGCTCGACGACCAGCACCTGCTGGGACCCGCCCACGCGCGTCAGGACGATCGTGGCGGTCGCGTCGCCCGTGAGGGCGAGCTGGCGGCGGAGCTGCTCCGGGGTGACGGCGGTGCCCCGCTTCTTGATCGTCAGGCGCCCCACGCCGCGCTCGCGCAGGTAGGAGCGCAGGCGCTTGAGGCCGAACGGCATGGTGTCGAGCACGCGGTACCCGCGCGCGAGCCCGTCGGCGAGCCCCGTCGCGTCGAGCGGGGCGGGGGAGTCGGTCGTCACGTACGCGATGGTCCGGTCGAGCAGCCGCCCGCCGAGCCCGCGCGCCGCGTGGGCGACGAGCCCCGCACGGATGACCGCGCCGTCGGGCTCGTAGAGGTACTGCCCGACGCCGCCCACGTCGGGCACGACGTCCTCGTCGCCGGGGCGGTGGGCGATCCGGCGCGTCGTGGTGCGTTCGGTCCCGTCCGGGCCGGTCCACGTCGTGAGGACGAGCGCGGAGCGGCCGGGCCCCTCGGGCGCGAGCGGGCCGAACCAGAGGCCTGCCTCCACGACGTCGCCGTCGACCGAGACCCACTCGGTCTCGGCGTCCTCGGGCAGGCCGTCGTGCGGGATCCCGGGGCCGACCTTGATGCCGACCGCGGGGACCCGCTCGCGCAGCGCCCACACCGCGTCGAGCGGCGGGGCGTAGGCCTTCGGGTCGAACACGCGCTTGCCGCCCCGTGTCCGTCGGGCGGGGTCGGCGTACACGCCCTCGACCCGCTCGCCCTCGAGGTCCAGCGCGAGGCCGTCGCCGTGGCGGACCTCGGCCTCGGGGAAGTGGCGCAGGTTCACGGTGGCGATCGCCGCGGTGAGCTCGTCGACGTCGGTCGCGAGGACCTCGAGCTCCGCCGCCGCGAAGGCGAGCGCGTCGACGCCGATCCCGCTCGTGAGGTCGGCGAGGCGCCGGATGCCCGCGTCCTGGTACCTCCGCGCGTGCAGGCCGGCGACGACGAGGCGGCTCGCCTGCTCGAGTCCCGCCTGGGTGAAGAGCATGCCGTCGGCGAACGCGCCGAGCTTGCCGCGGGCGGCCGCGCGCAGCCGCGACTGCGTGAGCGCCGCGGCGGCCAGGTCCGGGTCGACGCCCTTCGCGCGCAGCCCCGCCGAGAGCACCAGCGCCTGCTGCTCGTCGTACGGCGGGAGCGCGCCGAGCAGCGCCCAGCCCTCGGGGCTGAGCAGCTTGGTCAGCGTGGCGGCGTCCATGGCGTCGATCCTTCCACGGGGGGCGGGGACCACGCGCAGCCGGGACCCGGATCGTCCCGAGGGGCGGACGTTGGCACTCGCCTTGACCGAGTGCTAACGGCGACCTAGATTTGAGGGCGTGCCGCCACCGCTCGCGGAGGCGGCACCACGTGCGACCAGGCTGTCCGGCACCCGCGACGACGGCCAGCCGGTGCGCTCGACCCATCCGTTGCAGTTCTCATGCGAAAGGGGAGGTCCGACGTGTCGGTCCCCATCAAGCCGCTCGAGGACCGGATCGTCGTGAAGGCCCTCGAGGCCGAGACCACGACCGCATCCGGCCTGGTCATCCCGGACACCGCCAAGGAGAAGCCCCAGGAGGGCGAGGTCCTGGCCGTCGGTCCGGGCCGTGTCGACGACAACGGCAACCGCGTCCCGCTCGACGTGACCGTCGGCGACAAGGTCATCTACAGCAAGTACGGCGGCACCGAGGTCAAGTACGGCGGCGTGGACTACCTGGTCCTGTCCGCGCGCGACATCCTCGCCGTGGTGGTCGGCTGACGCCGACCTCGTTGCAGCAGCAGGGCCCGCGACCGTCCGGTCGCGGGCCCTGCTGCGTTCCGTGGCCGGTCGCCCCACCGTTCCCACGGGTCGTGCGCACGTGCTCCCGGTACGACGTCGGACCGGTGCCGCGCAGGTCTGCTGGTGGTGCCGCGGCGGGCAGGTCAGCCGGTGCGGCGAGCACCGCCGGCGAGGATCGCCGCCCGCTCGTCCTCGCTCAGGCCGCCCCACACCCCGTACGGCTCGCGCACGCGGAGCGACTGCTCGCGGCACTGCATCATGACGGGGCACGAGTGGCAGATCGCCTTCGCGGCCTCCGCGCGGCGGCGGCGCGTCGAGCCGCGCTCCCCCTCGGGGTGGAAGAACAACGTGTCGTCCGCGTCGCGGCACGAACCCTGGTACTGCCACTCCCACAGCTCCATGACGGGCCCGGGAAGTCTTGAGATCTCAGCCATGGCGAACAACCTACAAGCGTTGCAGAAGTTGTTCAAGCCCCCTGTGCAAGAAAAGTGAAGCAGCAGGTCACGGGCGTTCGAGCGGGTACGGCGGCCCTCGAGGTTGGTCAGATCGATGCAGCCGCGAGGCTAGGCTGACGCGATGACGACCCGGTGGCGCGTTTGCGCGAACGGTGAACAAACTCTGCACAAGCCTGACGCGAAGGGTGCACGACTGTGACCTGGACGAGGTGGCGAGACGCCGGAGCGGTCGGCAGAATCGATCCATGACCTCCGTCCGGTCCGCCCCCGACCCCGAGGGAGCCCGACCGAGCATGTCCACAAACCCCGGCCTCGCCGTCGCCGCCGTCGCGCGCCGGCTCGGTGTCGCGCCCGCGACCCTGCGGACCTGGGACCGCCGCTACGGCCTCGGCCCCTCGCAGCACCGCGCAGGCTCCCACCGGCGCTACACGGACGACGACGTCGCGCGCCTGGTCGTCATGCGGCGGCTCACGCTCGACGGCGTCGCGCCCGCCGACGCGGCCCGCGCGGCCCTGGCGGCCGACGACGACGAGCTCGACGCGCACCGCGGTGCCGTCTCGTTCGACGAGCACGGTGCCGAGGGCGGCCCGGACCTCGACGACGACGTCGACGCGGACGACGCGGCCCCCGAGCCCGCTCCGCCGTCGCGCCCGTTCCTGCGCGCGGTGCCGGGCGGAGAGCCCGCGCGGGGGACGGGGCCGCGCGCCCTCGGCGTGCGCGAGGCTCCGCGCCCCACCCGCGTGTCCGACGTCGTCGACGCCGCGATCGCCTACGACCAGCGCACGTGCGACCGGCTCCTGCGCATCCCCGCGGGCGGCGACCCCGCGGCCTGGTGGTCGGACCTCGTCGAGCCGGCGCTCGAGCGGCTCGCCGAGCGCACCGTGCTCGCAGGCCCGGGGGAGGTCCCCGAGGTCGTCCTCGCCAACGCGACGCTGGGCGCGCTGCGCGAGTACACGCAGGCGAGCGAGGACGCGATCGTCGCGGCCGGCGGCCCGCCCCGCAACCACCCGAGCCGCATGCGGCGGATCGTCCTCGTCTTCGCGGCGCCGGACGAGCCGCTGCCGCTGGCCGCGCACGCGCTCGCGGCGTCGCTCGCGTCCCACGGCGCGATGGCCCGCATCGTCACGGGGCCGGCGAACGTCCACCGCACGCTCGAGATCGTCACGATGGTGCGGCCCTCCGCCGTCGCCATGGTGACGACCCAGTCGCGCCCCGACCTGGGGATCGTCCACGCCGCGCACGAGGCGAACCCGAGCCTGCCGTTCTTCGTCGGCCTGCCGAGCGACGAGGCCGCCGGCGACCTCCCGCTCGCCGCGACGGTGCACCGCGTGCGCAGCTTTCCCGGGCTCCTGCACGAGCTCCTCGCGGTCGTCCGCTGAGGTCGCGGGCGGGCGTCGTGCGCGGACGGCGCGGGAATACGGAAGGGCCCCGCGGCGTAGAATCCTGGTGTGACCGCCTCGCCCGTCCCCGCCGCCGCTCCCGACCGCGACCCCTTCGGTTTCCTGGGTCTCACCTATGACGACGTCCTGCTGCAGCCCGGCTACTCGGACCTGGCGCCGTCCGACATCGACACCACGACGCGCCTGACGCGCGAGATCTCGATCCGCGTGCCGCTCGTCTCGGCGGCCATGGACACGGTCACGGAGTCGCGCATGGCGATCGCGATGGCGCGCCAGGGCGGCATCGGCGTGCTGCACCGCAACCTGTCCATCGAGGACCAGGCGCTCCAGGTGGACCTGGTCAAGCGCACGCAGACGGGGATCATCGACAACCCGGTGACGATCGGCCCGGACGCGACGCTCGAGGAGCTCGACAAGACGGCGGGCGAGTACCGCATCTCCGGCTTCCCCGTCCTCGACGCCGAGCGCCGGCTCATCGGCATGGTCACCAACCGCGACCTGCGCTTCACGCCCGTCGCGGAGTGGGCGACGACCAAGGTCGACGAGGTCATGACGCCGCAGCCGCTCATCACGGGCCCGGCCGGCATCTCGCGGGAGGAGGCGACGGCCCTCCTGCGCAAGCACAAGCTCGAGCGCCTCCCGCTCGTCGACGCCGACGGCCGCCTCTCGGGGCTCATCACGGTCAAGGACTTCGTCAAGTCCGAGCAGTTCCCCAACGCGTCGAAGGACAGCCAGGGCCGCCTGCTCGTCGGTGCCGCGATCGGCTACTTCGGCGACGCGTGGCAGCGTGCCACGACGCTCATCGACGCGGGTGTCGACGTGCTCGTCGCGGACACCGCGCACGGGAACGTCCGCATGCTCATCGAGATGGTCGCGCGGCTGAAGTCCGACCCGGCGACGCGCGACGTGCAGGTCATCGGCGGCAACGTCGCGACGCGCGAGGGCGCGCAGGCGTTCGTCGACGCGGGTGCGGACGCGGTCAAGGTCGGCGTCGGCCCGGGCTCCATCTGCACGACGCGCATCGTCACCGGCGTGGGGGTCCCGCAGGTCACGGCGGTCTACGAGGCCTCGCTCGCCGCACGCCCGGCGGGCGTGCCCGTCATCGCGGACGGCGGCATGCGCCACTCGGGCGAGATCGGCAAGGCGATCGTCGCGGGCGCGGAGTCGGTGATGCTCGGCTCGATGCTCGCGGGGACCGAGGAGTCGCCCGGCGACACGATCCTCGTGAACGGCAAGCAGTACAAGGCGTACCGGGGCATGGGCTCGATGGGCGCCATGTCGTCGCGCGGCAAGAAGTCCTACTCGAAGGACCGCTACTTCCAGGCCGAGGTCACGAGCGACGACATGATCGTCCCCGAGGGCATCGAGGGCCAGGTCGCGTACAAGGGCTCGCTCGGCACCGTCGCGCACCAGCTCGTCGGCGGCCTGCACCAGACGATGTTCTACGTCGGCGCGCGGACGGTCCCGGAGCTCCAGGAGAAGGGCCGCTTCATCCGCATCACGTCGGCGTCGCTCAAGGAGAGCCACCCGCACGACGTCCAGATGACCGTCGAGGCACCGAACTACTCCGGCTTCTGAGGCGGTTCGCCGCCACCGCGACGACGGCCCGGTGCCCGGTACTCCTTCACGGGGCCGGGTGCCGGGCCGTCGTCGCGCCTCGGGCGAGCCGTCAGGCCGGCGTCGGGGCGTCGTCAGCGCTCACGAGGCCATGACGCGCGTGTGCAGGGCCTGCACTGCGTACCGGGCCGCCCAGAACGCGCCGTGCTGCCACGCCGAGATCTCGGACATCCAGTCGCCCGCGAAGTACACGTTCCCCGCGCCCTGCTGGAGCTGCTTGAAGCGCGACGACTGCGTGTTCGGGTAGGCCCACGCGCCCTCGATGTAGGGCACCTTGTGCCACGCGATGGAGAACGAGCTCTCGAGCTCGGTCCGGTACTTCTCGCCGTGGATCTTCACGCCCTGCTCGACGGCGCGCATCTCGCGCTGCCGCGGCGTCATGTCGGCGTAGGAGCGGGCGTTCGCGCCGGTGTTGTAGTACCCGACGACGAGGCCGCGGCGCTCGCCGTACCCGTAGGAGGGGTACCAGACGTGGGCGAGGTCCATGTCGGTCTCCGTGATGCCGCCGTAGATCCGGTGGTCGTCCTCCCAGAACCGCGAGCGGTACTCGAGCCCGATCTTGCCCGCCGGCGAGCCGACCGCGAACTCGCCGAGGGCGGCGTCGACGTCGGCCCCCCAGTTGGTGTCCCACCGCCGCATGAGCCCCGCGGGCGCGGCGACGATCGCGAAGTCCGCATCGACCTGGCGGGCCTTGCCGTTGCGCGCCGTGTAGGTGACGGTGACGCCGCTCGTGGTGTTCCGCACCCCCGTGACCGGTGAGCTGAACAGGACGTTCTGCTTGCCGATGGCCCGCACGAAGTAGTCGTAGGTCGTGTCCATGCCGCCCTTCGGCTGGAACATGAGCATCGACTGCTCCCAGTTGATCTCGAACGGGAAGTACTGGCCCACCTTCGACGCGAGCACCTCCGAGACGGTGCCGGGGCCGGGGAGCGGCGTGCCGTGCTCGTTCCAGGCGGACGGGTAGACGGAGTAGCCGCGGTTGTCCCCGCCGCGGTAGCTGCCGTCGGACTGCAGCGACCCCCAGGACCGGAGGAACGCGCGCAGGTTCTCCTTGTCCGCGGCCGTGAGCTTCTGGTCGAGCGCACCCTGGTCGGTCGCGTAGCTCAGCAGCTCGGACGTGTAGCCGAAGACGTCCGCCTTGGCCGTCCGGTACCGGACCGGGTTGCCGGGGGTGGCGCCCGAGCGCTCGTTGTAGAGGTAGGCGTCCGCGTTCGCGTTGGTGAACACCTCGTAGGGGACGCCCAGCTCGCGCAGGTAGTCCATGGTGACCATCCACTGGGCGATGCGGCCCGCGCCCGCGTTCATGTACACGCCGTCGGAGAACCGTGCCTTCTGGGTGACGCCGTTGATGTCCGTCTCGGAGTCGCCCCCACGTATCGTCAGCGTCCGCCCGCCCGGCCGGTGCCGCGCCTCGAGCACCGTCACCCGGTAGCCCGCCTTCTGGAGCTCGTACGCCGAGGCGAGGCCCGCCGGCCCGGCACCCACGACGACGACCTTCTTGGCGGAGCGTCCTGTCAGGTTGAAGTCGCTGCCCCGCGGTGGTGTCCACGACTCGTTCCGTGGCTGGGCGGCGGCCGTCGGCGCGAGCCCGACCGCGCCCATCGTCGCGAACATGACGCCGGCGCTGGAGCCGACCCCGACGGCCTGGAGGAAGTTGCGGCGGGAGACGCCGGACGTCTTCTCGTCAGTGACCATGTGGCTGGAGCCCTCTCGTCCACGGCCCGACGGGCGGACTGCCCGGCCCACGATGCCGGGTGCCGCCGTCAGCACCGCGGCCGACGCTAGGCACGTGTCGTCGCGAACGTGGGTCCGCGGCGTTTCGCCTCCGTCAACGCGCGGCGGCTCGCGTAAACGTCTCGTGTCGTCCCCGTCATGCCGGGTCGCCGGGTGGTGCGGCGCGCCGCCGCCGGGGCCCGGCGGCGTGGCGACGAGCCGACACGCGCCCGTCACGGCCCCGAAACGGTCGGCGTCTAGCGTCGCCGCTCCGGCGGCCGTCGCGGCCCGCCGGAGCGGGCGTCAGGGTGGCGCCCGCCGTCCCCGCCTGGAGGCCTGCATGAAGAACCGCACGAAGGTCGTCGTCGCCGTCGCCGTCACCGCCGCCGTGGCCGTCCCCGGCACCGCCGTCGCCGCGGGGAAGCTCTTCGAGCCGAAGCCCACGGAGTCCTTCTCGTTCGTCACCGGCGACACCCCGTCGATCGCCGACGGCGTCGCGTTCGGCAAGAACGTCGCCTGGTACAAGTCCTCGGGCCTCGGGCCCTCCGCCATGAACACCGCGCCGGGGGCGGGCGCCGAGGAGCGCTACATCCCCACCGACGTGTTCCCCGGCGGGGTGCTGCCGGCGGGCGTGACGATCACCGAGGCGCAGGGGATCAACGTCCTCATGCGGATCGGCGAGAACCTCGAGCGGGCCGGGCTGTCCTACGACGACGTCGTGTCGATGCGCGTGTTCCTCCAGAACCCCGCAGGGCAGGAGAAGATGGACTTCGCGGGCTGGAACCGCGCCTACCGGCAGTTCTTCGCCAACACGAACCTCGCGACCGGGAAGCCGATCGACGTCCAGCTCGGCTCGGCGACGACCGCGCCGATGGTCGTCAACGCCGCGCGGCCGTCGCGGTTCGCGCTCGAGATCGAGAACCTTCCCGTGAACGGCTGGCTCGTCGAGGTGGAGGTCGACGCGGTCTACCCGAAGTGACGCACGACGGGCCGGCGCCCCGAGGGTGCCGGCCCGTCGCGGGTCGTCGGCTCAGTCGCGGAAGGTCTCGATGTGGGCGCCGAGCTCGCGCAGGCGCTCCGTGAGGCCCTCGTAGCCGCGCGCGATGATGTCCACCCCGCGCAGGACGGACGTGCCCTTCGCCGCGAGCATCGCGAGCAGGATGACGACGGCGGGGCGCAGGGCCGGCGGGCAGCTCACCTCGGCGCCGGACCAGCGCGTCGGGCCGGTGACCTGGAGGCGGTGGGCGTCCAGGAGCCGCACGTCGGCGCCGAGGCGCGTGAGGTCGGTGAGGTGGATGGCGCGGCCCTCGTAGACCCAGTCGTGGATGAGCGTCGTCCCGTGCGCGTTCGCTGCGATGACGGCGAAGAACGGCAGGTTGTCGATGTTGAGGCCAGGGAACGGCATGGGGTGGATCTTGTCGATCGGGGCGTGCAGCTCGCTGGGGTGCACGGTGACGTCGACGAGGCGCGTCCGGCCGTTGCGGGCCAGGTACTCGGCGCTCAGGGTGTAGCGCAGCCCCATCTCGGACAGCGTCGCAAGCTCGATCTCCATGAACTCGATCGGGACGCGGGCCACCGTGATCTCGGAGCCGGTGACGATGCCCGCGGTGAGCAGGCTCATCGCCTCGACCGGGTCCTCCGAGACGGCGTACTCCACGTCCACGTCGATGTCGGTGCGGCCGTGGACGCGCAGGGTCGTCGTGCCGATGCCCTCCACGCGGACGCCCAGCAGCTCGAGGTAGAAGCACAGGTCCTGGACCATGTAGTTGGGGCTCGCGTTGCGGATCGTCGTGACGCCGTCGCGCCGGGCCGCGGCCATGAGCGCGTTCTCCGTGACGGTGTCGCCGCGCTCGGTGAGCACGACCGACAGGTCGGTGCCCGACGCCGGGGCCACCGTCGCGTGGTAGTTGCCGCCCGTCGCGGTGACCGCGAGGCCGAACGGCCGCAGGGCGATCATGTGGGGCTCCACGGTGCGCGTGCCGAGGTCGCAGCCGCCGGCGTACGGGAGCTCGAACGTGTCCCGGAGCCCGAGCAGCGGTCCGAGGAACATGATGATCGAGCGGGTGCGGCGCGCGGCGTCGACGTCGATGGCGGCGAGGTCGAGGTGCTCCGGCACGACGATCTCGAGGTCACGGCCGCCGGTCGTCCAGGTCGCGCGGACGCCGATGGAGCGCAGCACGTCGACGATGCGGTCGACCTCGACGATGCGGGCGACGCCGCGCAGCGTGGTGCGGCCCCGGTTGAGGAGCGACGCGCACAGGAGCGCGACCGCGCCGTTCTTGGAGGAGTTGACCTCGATGCGCCCGGACAGCGTGTGGCCGCCCTGGACGCGCAGGTGCGCGTGCTTGGGCCCGCCGAGGCTGATGATCTCGGAGTCGAGCGCGAGGCTGATGCGGTTGAGCATCTCGAGGCTGAGGTTCTGGGCGCCCTGCTCGATGCGGTGCACGGCGCTCTGGCTCGTGCCGAGCCGCTCGGCGAGCTGGGTCTGCGTGAGGCCCCGGTTCTGGCGGGCGCCGCGGATGAGCGTGCCGACCTGCGTGAGAGGGGCGTCGTCGATCGCTGTCATGCGAGCGACGATAACTCATGGATGAGATATTCACGCGACGACACTGCCCAGCGTTGGCGGGATCACGGGTTCGTCACAGGATCTCCATCCGTGTCGTGAGATAGATGACGGTCGGTGAGGCCCCGTGCCGGCTTGGTCGGCGGGCCGTCCGCTACGAGGGCCAGCGACCGTCCGCGCCGGCCCCGACGTAGGGAGGCTCGCGCTCGGGGTCCAGCGCGTCGACCCAGCGTCGGTGCGCCGCGACCTGCAGGTCGTGGAGGGCGTCGGGGCCCAGGGCGCCGAGGTCCGGGAAGGCGCGCGCGAGGGCGTCGAGGAGGTCGAGCGTGGCGAGCACGTCCGCGTCCGCGGTGTGCAGGGGTCCGACGTCGAGCACCTCGTAGCGCGCGCAGAGGTCGGCGAGGCGTCGCTTGCCCTCACGGGTCGGGTCCCACGCGCGGTCCAGCACGAGCGGGTCGAGCACCGGGCGCACGGGCCGCCCGAGCCGTGCGGCGAGCGTCGGCAGGCCGTGGCGGACGAGCTCCGCGTCGAGGAGCGACAGGTCGAACGCGGCGTTGTACGCGACGAGCGGGACGCCGTCGCGCTGGGCGTCGACGACGAGCGTCGCGATCTCCTCCAGCGCCGTCGCGGGCGCGACCCCGTGGGCGGCCGCGTGCGCCGTCGTGACGCCGTGGATCGCCGTCGCCTCAGCGGGGATCTCGACGCCCGGGTCGAGGAGCCACGTGCGCACGTGCGTCGACCCGGGCTCGCGCAGCACGAGCGCCGCGGTGACGATCCGGTCGACGTCGACGTCGACGCCCGTGGTCTCGGTGTCGAGACCGAGGAGCGGTCCCGCCGTCCAGGGCGTCGTCGTCATGGTCCACCTCGCGGTCTCGCTCAGGTCCCGGTGCTCGTCGCGCCCGGTGCCGCCGGACCTCCCGGCGACGAGCGTCACCCTGCCAGCGCCCACCCACACGGCGGTCGTTGCAGGTGACGGGTACGGCCCGCCGGTAGGCTGGCCCGGTGAGCAACGAGATCGAGATCGGACGTGGCAAGCGCGGTCGGCGCGCGTTCTCCTTCGACGACGTCGCGGTCGTGCCCTCCCGGCGCACGCGCGACCCGAAGGAGGTGTCGGTCGGCTGGCAGATCGACGCGTACCACTTCGAGCTGCCGATCCTCGCGGCGCCCATGGACTCGGTGATGAGCCCGGCCACGGCCGTCGCGCTCGGCAACCACGGCGGCCTCGGCGTGCTCGACCTCGAGGGCCTCTGGACCCGCTACGACGACCCGACCGCCCTCCTCGAGGAGATCGCGACGCTCGAGCCGCTCGAGGCGACGCGGCGCATGCAGGAGATCTACGCCGAGCCGATCAAGCCCGACCTCATCACGCAGCGCCTCAAGGAGATCCGCGCTGCGGGCGTCACGGTCGCCGGCGCCCTGTCGCCGCAGCGCACCCAGGAGCACTACCAGACCGTCGTCGACGCGGGCGTCGACCTCTTCGTCATCCGCGGCACGACCGTCTCCGCCGAGCACGTCTCGGGCGTCGCCGAGCCGCTGAACCTCAAGCGGTTCATCTACGAGCTCGACGTCCCGGTCGTCGTCGGCGGCGCGTCCACGTACACCGCCGCGCTGCACCTCATGCGCACGGGCGCCGCGGGCGTCCTCGTGGGCTTCGGCGGCGGCGCCGCGCACACGACGCGCGTCTCGCTCGGCATCCACGCGCCCATGGCGACGGCGGTCGCGGACGTCGCGGCCGCACGCCGTGACTACCTCGACGAGTCGGGCGGCCGCTACGTCCACGTCATCGCGGACGGCGGCGTCGGCCGCTCGGGCGACCTCGTCAAGGCCGTCGCCTGCGGCGCGGACGCCGTGATGATCGGCGCGGCGCTCGCGCGCGCCGAGGAGGCGCCGGGCAGGGGCTGGCACTGGGGCTCGGAGGCCCACCACGCGCAGCTCCCGCGCGGCGAGCGCGTGCGCGTCGGCACGGCCGGCACGCTGGAGGAGATCCTCTTCGGCCCGGGCCGCCAGGCGGACGGGACGCTCAACCTCGTCGGTGCGCTGCGGCGCGCGATGGCGACGACCGGCTACTCCGACCTCAAGGAGTTCCAGCGCGTCGAGGTCGTCGTCTCGCCGTACCAGCCCCGCTGAGCCGCGCCGTGACGGGACGGGTCGCGGACGGACCCCGGCTGACCCGCGCGGGCGAGGGCGCGCCTGTCCCGCTACCTGGCGCGGTGCCGGACGAGGTGCCCGACGACGGCCGTGCCGGGACGGGCGCCGACGTCGTGTTCGCGGAGGCCGTGGACGACGACGTCGAGGCCGTCGTCGCGCTGTGGCGCACGTGCGGGCTCACCCGGCCGTGGAACGACCCGTACCGCGACCTCGCGGACGCGCGGCTGGGGGAGACCTCGACGGTGCTCGTGGGCCGGGCGACGCGCGACCTCCCGGGCGCCGCGTCCGACGACGGCGAGGCCGGCGGCGCGGTCTGCGCGGGCGAGGTCGTCGCGTCGGCGATGGCCGGCGTCGACGGGCACCGCGGCTGGCTCTACTACGTGGCCGTCGACCCGCGCCTCCAGGGCCACGGCACGGGGCGCGCCACCGTCGTCGCGGCGGAGGCGTGGCTCGCCGCGCAGGGCGCGCGGGCGGTGCGCCTCATGGTGCGCTCGACCAACGACGCCGTCCGTGGCTTCTACGAGCGCCTCGGCTACACCGACCAGGAGTGCGTCGTGCTCGGCCGGCCGCTCGGCGCGCCGGACGCGAGCGACGCCGGGCGATGACGCCCGGCCCCGCCTGGGCTCCTGACGGCGACGACCTGGCCGCCCTGGAGGCCGAGCATCGCGCGCGGGTCCGGGCGCTCGACCCGCTCGTCGCGGTCCCGGACCTGGGCGCGGCCCCGGAGGACGAGCGCCTGCTCGCCGTCCGGCTCCCCGACGGGTCGAGGGCGGCGGGCCTCGTCACGGTCGGCGACGTCGGCGCCGACTCCGCGGCCGCGCTGCTCCGCCCGCTGCGCGAGCACCGGCTGCGTGCCCGGGCGGCGGGTCCGGACGTCCCGGGCGCGGTGGCGGCGCTCCTCTCGGCATGGTCCGAGCGCGTCGCGCAGGACCCGGGCACCCCGCCCGACGGCGACGGCGTGCCCCAGGTGGGACCCGCCCCGCGCGACCACGGGAGGGTGCTCCTCTGGCCGAGCCGCGACGTCGGGGCGGTCGCGGCCCTCGCCGCGCACGGCATGCGCCCGACCGTGCACCTCGCCGCCCGCCGTGGCACGGCCCCCGGCGCCGCAGGACGTGGTCCGGCGGGCGTCGTCGTCCGCGACGCGACGCCCGACGACGTCCCGGTGCTCGTGGAGCACCAGCTCGCGGAGCTCGCGTACGACGAGCTCGTGGGCGCCGCCCGGGTGCGCCCGGGTGCCCGTGCGCTCCTCGCGACGCAGGTCGCGGGCGCGGTGGCGAACCCGGCCACGACGTTCCTCGTCGCGACGGCGGCCCGGGCGGACGAGCGCGGGGACGCTCCCGGAGGCCGGGCCGAGGAGGTCCTGGGCGTCGTCGCGGTCGAGCCGCCGGAACGGTCCGGGGCGGTCGCCGGGACGGTCACGACCCGACCGGTCGCCTACCTCGTGCTGCTGCACGTGACAGGCGCCGCGCGCGGCGCCGGGGTCGGCAGCACGCTCGTCGACGCGGCGCTCGCGCGCGTCCGGGAACGCGTCGGGGCGGACGCGGTCGTGCTCCTGCACCACGGCGTCCTCAACCCGCTCTCGGCACCCTTCTGGGCGCGGCAGGGGTTCCGCCCCGTGCTCACGACCTGGGAGCTCCCCGTCTCGGGCCCTGTCGGTCCGACGACGTAGCCTGTCCCCATGACGAGCTCATCCGGCACCCCCGGCACCGGACCCGGCGAGGGCGCCGCGCTGGACGGCCCGATCGACCCCGAGAACCCTGCGGCGACCTACGTGCTCGAGCCGGACGTCGTCGCACCGCTCGCGCAGCGCGTCGTCACCAGCAACGAGGCGGGCATGCACCGCTCGGTCCTGCCGTTCACGGGCGCGCCGCTCGCCGCCTTCCCCGTCTCCTCCGTGGACGACGTGGCGCGCGCGGTCGAGCGGGCACGCGCGGCGCAGCCGGCGTGGGCGGCGCTCCCCGTCCGGGAGCGCGCGGCCGTGCTGCGCCGGTTCGGCGAGCTCGTGCTCGCGCGGCAGTCCGACGGCCTCGACCTCATCCAGATGGAGTCCGGCAAGTCGCGCCGCAGCGCGTTCGAGGAGGTCGCGGACGTCGCGATCCTCACGCGCCACTACGCCCAGCGCGGGCCCCGCTACCTCGCCGACCGCCGCGCGCCGGGCATGCTGCCGGTGCTGACGGGCACGCGCGTGCACCGCCGCCCGGTGGGGGTCGTCGGCGTGATCGCGCCCTGGAACTACCCGCTGACGCTCGCGTTCGCGGAGGCCGTGCCCGCGCTCGTGGCGGGGAACGCCGTCGTGCTCAAGCCGGACCCGCAGACGACGCTCAGCGCGCTGTGGGGCGCCGAGCTGCTCGAGGAGGCGGGGCTGCCCGCCGACCTGTTCCTCGTCGTCGCGGGAGGCGGCGACGTCGGCGCGGCGGTGACCGACCACGTGGACCACATCGCGTTCACCGGCTCGACGGCGACGGGGCGCAAGGTCGCCGCGCGCGCGGGGGAGCGGCTCATCGGGGCGACCCTGGAGCTCGGCGGCAAGAACCCCCTCTACGTCGCGGCCGACGCCGACGTGCGCGCGGCGGCGCGCGGCGCGGTCCGCGCGTGCTTCTCCAACTCGGGGCAGCTCTGCGTCTCGATCGAGCGGATCGTGCTGCACGAGGACATCGCCGACGCCTTCCTCGACGAGTTCGTGCCGCTCGTCCGCGAGATGCGCCTCGGGGCCGGGCTCGACTACTCCGCCGACATGGGGTCGCTCACGTCGCGGGCGCAGCTCGACCGCGTCGTCGCGCACGTCGAGGACGCCATCGCGCGCGGCGCGCGTGTCCTCGCGGGCGGCGTGCACCGCGCGGACATCGGCCCGTGGTTCTACGCGCCCACGGTGCTGGACGACGTGCCCGACGACGCGGCGTGCGCTCGCGAGGAGACGTTCGGTCCGGTCGTGTCCGTGCGCCGGGTCGCGAGCGACGACGAGGCCGTGCGGATCATGAACGACTCGGAGTTCGGGCTCAACGCGAGCGTGTGGACGCGCGACGTCGCGCGGGGCCGCCGGATCGCTGCGCGCGTGGAGGCGGGCACGGTCAACGTCAACGACGGGTACTCAGCCGCGTGGGGCTCGGTCGGCGCGCCGATGGGCGGGTTCAAGGCGTCCGGTCTGGGGCGTCGGCACGGCCGCGAGGGGATCGAGGCGCTCACGGAGGCGCAGACGATCTCCGTGCAGCGCGGCGCCAACCAGGGCCTCACGCTCGACACGCTCTACGGGATCGGCGGCGAGCTCCCCAGCAAGGTGCTCACGACCGCGCTCGACGTCATGCGCCGCCTGCGCCTGCCCTGACCGCACCGCCCGTGCCCGGCGCGGTGCGGTGAGTCCTCAGCGGCGCACGGCGTCGAGCACGGCCTTCGTCGCCGCGGGGACCTCGCGCACGCGGTAGAGCACGGCCTTCCACGGCTCCACGCTCGCCGCGCTGACCCCGATCCCGACGGCGTCGAGGCCCGCGACGCGGCACGAGAAGAGGGTGCGCGGCAGGTGGTATTCCTGCGTGACGACCACTGCCGTGCCGACGCCGAACTCGGACACCGCGCGCGTGCACGTCGCGTGCGTGTCGAAACCCTCGCGGTCGAGCAGGATCGCGTCGTCCGGCACGCCCCGGTCGAGCAGCCACGCGCGCATGGACCCGGGCTCGTCGTAGTCGTCGTGCGCGTCGCCGCTCACGAGGACGACGGGCGCGACGCCCCGGCCGTAGAGCTCCGCGGCCGCGTCGAGCCGGCGCCGCAGGTACGTGGACGGCGACCCGTCCGGTCGCAGCCCCGCCCCCGGCACGACGATCGCGTCGCTCGGCGGCACGTCCGCCGGGTCGGCGACGTGAGCGCGCCCGACGCCCTGCACGACGACGAACGGCGCCAGCACGAGCACGGCCAGCCCGGCGGCGACCCAGACCGCGGTCCGGCGACGCCGCGACCACCGAGGCCGGACCCGGGGGGACGGGCTGCCGGAAGCGGGCGCCGACCCCGACGACCTCGACGACGACGTCGCTGACGACGTCGATGACGATGACGATGACGAGGGAGATGCGGCGGTCGGGTCGTCGGTCACGGCCCGACCCTAGCGCCGACCACGCGCTCCTGACCCGTCGACCATGGGGTTGTGGCTCGTCCGGCGTCTGGGACGGGCGACAACCCCATGGTCGACGGGGCGGGGTCAGGCGGGGGAGCCGAGGGCGGCGAGCTCGGCGGTGAGGTTCGCGCGGGCGCGGTCCTCCCAGAGCGTCGCGCCCTGCGGGGTGCGGAACAGCGTGCCGCCCGCGAGCAGGCCTCGCAGGACGGCGGCGCGACCGGTGCGGAAGGCGTCGCCGGGCACGTGCGCGTACTCGGCGCGCACCTGCCGCGCGTACCGCGCGTACCGGTCCGGCGCGGAGCCGAGGATCGCGAGGTCGGCGTCGGACACGAGCGCGCCCGGCCCGTCGCCCGCCGCGGGCGAATGGTCCGTCGTCACGAGCACGAGCCGGACGACCTCCGCCACGGCCGCGGCGTCGAGGTGGCCCGCGAGCCGGGCGACCGCGAGGTCGGCGGACCGTTCCTCGTCGCGGCCCGCCTCGCCGTCGTGCACGGCGTCGTGGAACCACAGCGCGAGCTGGGTCGCTGCGGCGCTCCCCGGTCCGTCTCCCGAGCCGCCGCGCGTCGGCCCGTGCGACGCCGCAGCGCCGTCCGCGCGCCCGGGCGCCGCGACGTCGACGGGAACCCCGGGCGGGCGCCCCTCCAGGAGCGCGAGCGAGTCGAGCGCGTGCACCAGGTGCTCCGGACCGTGGTAGACGCGATGCGGCTCGTGCCAGCGCTCGACCAGGTCGACGCCGACGTCGCGGGCCCCGGGCAGGAGTGCGTCCCACCGGGCGAGGAGCGCGTCGGCCTTCGCCGCGCGCCGCGCCCGGCCGGGCACGCGCAACCCCGACGCCCCGAGCCGTCGCGCGAGCTCGCGCCCGTCGACGGGCACCGCGCCGGCCGCGACCGCGACGTCGTACCGCTCGGCGGCGACGTCGTAGTGGTCGAGGTCGAAGGCGCGACGGCTCACGCCGATCGAGGTCGCGAACGCGTGCAGCTCCGCGAGCGACGTGTCGGACACGAGATGGCTGAACAGCGTCCCGTGCGCGGGCCACGCGGGCGGGTCGATGAGAACGGTCACCGCCCGAGCATCCCACCGACCGGCGAGCGGGCGCGTGCGTCGGCTCGCCGGTCGCGCGGAGGATGCTCAGCCCGCGCGCGAGGCGGCCTCGACGACCTCGACGGACTGGCGCGCGATCGCGAGCTCCTCCATCGTCGGGACCACCATGACGAGCGTGCTCGTCCAGTCCGGCGAGATGACGCGCGGCTCGCCGGAGTCGACGGCGTTGCGGTCCGGGTCGACGGCGAGGCCGAGGGGTTCGAGGCCCTCGACGACCGCGGCGCGGACCTCGGCGTCGTGCTCGCCGACGCCCGCGGTGAAGGCGACGACGTCGACGCGGCCCAGGACCGCCGCGTAGGCGCCGATGTACTTGCGCAGCCGGTGGATGTAGACGTCGAACGCCAGCCGGGCGCCCTCGTGGCCCTCGTCCATGAGCCGGTGCAGCTCCCGGAAGTCGTTGACCCCGGAGAGGCCCTTGACCCCGGACCGCTTGTTGAACAGGTCGTCGATCTCGTCGATGGTCATCCCGGCGTTGCGCGCGAGGTGGAACACCACGGCCGCGTCGATGTCGCCCGTGCGGGTGCCCATGACGAGGCCCTCGAGCGGGGTGAGGCCCATCGACGTCTCGACCGGGACCCCGCCCTTCACGGCCGAGGCCGAGGCGCCGTTCCCGAGGTGCAGCACGATCGTGTTGAGCCCCTCGATCCGCCGGCCGAGGACGCGCGCGACCTTGCCCGAGACGTACTGGTGGCTCGTCCCGTGGGCGCCGTAGCGCCGGACCGCGTACTGCTGCGCGACCTCGGCGTCCAGGGCGTACGTGGCGACGTGCTGGGGGAGGCGCTGGAAGAAGGCGGTGTCGAACACGGCCACGTGCGGGACGTCCCCGAGCAGCGACCGGGCGACTTCGATGCCCTTGACGTTCGCGGGGTTGTGCAGGGGCGCGAGCGGGGAGAGCGACCGTATCCGCTCCAGGACGCCGTCGTCGACGAGGACGGGGTCGGCGAACAACGAACCGCCCTGGACGACGCGGTGGCCGACCGCGTAGACGTCCGCCTCGGCGAGCCTCGGGCCGACCTCGTCGAAGAGGCTCAGCGCGATGCGCAGGGCGACGCCGTGGTCGGCGACCGGCTCCTCGCGCGTCGTCGTGTTCCCCGCGAACCGGTGCTTGATGATCCCGGAGTCCTCGCCGATGCGCTCGATCGTGCCCGCGGCGATGGCCTCGCCGCCGACCGGGTTGACGAGCTGGTACTTGAGCGAGGACGACCCCGAGTTCATGACGAGCACGGACCCGTGCGCCCCGTAGGCGCTGTAGGGGTTGGGGCGCTCGCCCTCGGGCAGGATCGTCATGAGGTGGCTCCCTGGGAGGCGTGGCCGGTGTCGGCGGGCGTGAGGTCGGCGGCGCCGGCCGGGGCCTGCGCCTGGATCGCGGTGATGGCGACGGTGTTGACGATGTCCTGCACGAGCGCGCCGCGCGACAGGTCGTTCACCGGCTTGTTGAGACCCTGGAGCACGGGGCCGACCGCGACGGCGCCCGCGGAGCGCTGCACGGCCTTGTAGGTGTTGTTGCCCGTGTTGAGGTCCGGGAAGATGAACACCGTCGCGCGACCTGCCACGTCCGAGCCCGGCATCTTCGACGCCGCGACGGACGCGTCCACGGCGGCGTCGTACTGGATCGGGCCCTCGACGAACAGGTCGGGGCGGCGCTCACGGACGAGCGCCGTGCCCCGGCGCACCTTGTCCACGTCGGCACCCGAGCCGGACTCGCCCGTCGAGTAGGAGAGCATCGCGACCCGCTGGTCGACGCCGAACTGCTGCGCCGTCGCCGCCGAGGAGATCGCGATGTCCGCGAGCTGCTCCGCCGTCGGGTCGGGGATGACCGCGCAGTCGCCGTACACGAGCACCCGGTCGTCGAGGCACATGAGGAACACCGACGACACCACGGACACGCCCGGCTGCGTCTTGATGATCTCGAACGACGGCTTGATGGTGTGCGCCGTCGTGTGCTTCGCGCCCGAGACCATGCCGTCCGCGAGGCCGAGGTGGACCATCAGCGTGCCGAAGTACGACACGTCCTGGACGCGCTCGCGCGCCTCTTCGAGCGTCATGCCCTTGTGCGCGCGCAGCCGCTGGTACTCCGCGGCGAACCGCTCGACGAGCTCCGGGTCGTGCGGGCTGACGACGTGCGCCGCGTCGATGTCGAGGCCGAGCTCGGCCGCGCGGGCGCGGACCTTCTGCTCCTCGCCGAGGATCGTCAGCTCCGCGACCTGGCGGCCGAGCAGCGTGGACGCGGCGCGCAGGATGCGGTCGTCGTCGCCCTCGGGAAGCACGACGTGCTTGCGGTCCGCACGGGCGCGCGAGAGCAGCTCGTACTCGAACATGAGCGGCGTGACGACCTCGGGCCGGGGCACGTCCAGTCCCGCGAGGAGCGCCGCGCCGTCGACGCTCTGCTCGAACAGCGCGAGCGCCGTGTCGACCTTGCGCTGCGACTCCTTGGTCACTCGGCCCCGGGCGCTCGCGGCGGCGCTCGCCGAGCGGAACGTCCCGAGGTCGGTGCGGATGATCGGCAGGCTCGGGTCCAGGTCGGCCACGAGGCGCGCGGTCGACTCGGGCGGGAAGAACCCGCCGTTGAGGATGACGCCGGCGAGCGACGGGAAGCCCGACGCCGAGTGCGCGGCGAGCAGCCCGATGAGGATGTCGACGCGGTCGCCGGGCGTGATGACGACCGCGCCGTCGGTCAACCGGTCGAGCAGGTGCTCGAACGACATGGCACCCACGAGCAGGTCCGTCGCCTCGCGAGCGAGGAGCTCCTCCTCGCCGAACGCGAGCGTCCCGCCGACGGCCTCCATGAGGATGCGCACCGTCGGGGCGTCGAGGAACGGGTCCTCGGGCACCGCCCAGCCGGGCAGGTTCGCGCCGGGCTCCGCCGTCGTGCCCGACGGCGCCCCCGCCCCCGCGAGCGGCTCGCCGTCCGGGCCGAGCGCTCCGAGCAGCGCGCGCACCGCGTCGAGGTCGTCCGGCTGCACGCGGTTCGCGACGACGCCGATGGGCTGCGCGTGCTGGGAGCGCAGCTCGGCGACGCTCACCTCGATGAGGTTGCCCACGGCGTCGGGCGTACGGCCCTTGCCGGAGACGACGAGGAGGACCGGTGCGCCGAGGTTCGCGGCGACGCGCGCGTTGAACGACAGCTCGGTCGGCCCCGCGACGTCGGTGTAGTCCGTCCCGACGACCACGACGAAGTCGCACTGGCGCGCGACCTCGTGGTAGCGCGCCACGATCTGCGACAGCGCGCCCTCGGGGTCGGCGTGGACGTCCTCGTACGTGACGCCGATCGCCTGCTCGGCGGTGACGTCCACGCCGTCGTGCGCGAGCAGGAGCTCGAGCACGTAGTCCTGCACGTCCGGGCCGGCGGCCCGGGTGACCGGCCGGAAGACCCCGACCCGCTGGACCTTGCGGACCAGCAGGTCGAGGACCCCCAGCGCGATCGTGGACTTGCCCGTCTCGCCCTCGGGCGAGGTGATGTAGATGCTGCGAGCGGTGTCGCTCACTCGTTGTCTCCTCCGGTGTCCTGCACGGCGCGCGCGCCGTCGTACTGCGGGCCGCCCTCGCCCGTCGCGGTGTCGCCCGCGTCCGGCCACACCCAGTCACGGACCTCGGGGATGTCCTCCCCGTGCGCGCGGGTGTACTGCCGGGCCGTCAGGCGTGCGTCGACCATCTCCTGGCGCAGGCCCGCGTAGGTCGAGCGCAGGGACGGCACGCGGTCGATGACGTCGATGACGAGGTGGAAGCGGTCGATGTCGTTGAGCATGGCCATGTCGAACGGGGTGGTGGTGGTGCCCTCCTCCTTGTAGCCGCGCACGTGGATGTTCGCGTGGTTGGTGCGGCGGTACGTGAGGCGGTGGATGAGCCACGGGTAGCCGTGGTAGTTGAAGATGACGGGCTTGTCCGACGTGAAGAGCGTGTCGAAGTCCTTGTCCGACAGCCCGTGCGGGTGCTCGTTCTCGTCCTGGAGCCGCATGAGGTCCACGACGTTGACGACCCGGACCTTGAGGTCGGGGATGCGGCGACGCAGGATGTCCGCCGCGGCGAGCACCTCGAGCGTCGGGACGTCCCCGGCGGCCCCGAGCACGACGTCCGGGTCCTCGCCCTCGACCTCGGTGCCGGCCCACTCCCAGATGCCGAGCCCGCGCGTGCAGTGCGCGATCGCCTGCTCCATGGACAGGAACTGCGGCGCCGGCTGCTTGCCCGCCACGACGACGTTCACGTACTGGCGCGAGCGCAGGCAGTGGTCGTAGGTCGAGAGCAGCGTGTTGGCGTCCGGCGGCAGGTACACGCGGACGATCTCGGCCTTCTTGTTCACGACGTGGTCGATGAAGCCCGGGTCCTGGTGGCTGAAGCCGTTGTGGTCCTGGCGCCACACGTGGCTCGACAGCAGGTAGTTGAGGCTCGCGACCGGTCGGCGCCACGGGATGTGGTTGGTGACCTTCAGCCACTTCGCGTGCTGGTTGAACATCGAGTCGACGATGTGGATGAAGGCCTCGTAGCTCGTGAACAGGCCGTGGCGCCCCGTGAGCAGGTAGCCCTCGAGCCAGCCCTGGCACTGGTGCTCCGAGAGCATCTCCATGACCCGGCCCGCGCGGGCGAGGTGCTCGTCGACGTCGGGGCCGAAGAAGTCGGCGTTCCACTGCTTGTCCGTGACCTCGTAGACCGCCTGGAGCCGGTTCGACGCGGTCTCGTCGGGACCGAAGATCCGGAAGTTGTCCGGGTTCAGCCGCACGACGTCGGTGAGCCACTGCCCGAGGACGCGCGTCGACTCGGCGACGTTGCCGCCCGGGCCCGAGACGTCGACCGCGTAGTCGCGGAAGTCCGGGAGCCGCAGGTCCTTGAGGAGGAGCCCGCCGTTGGCGTGCGGGTTGTCGCTCATGCGCAGCGTGCCCTCGGGGGCGAGCGCGGCGATGTCCTCGCGCAGGCGGCCGTCCTCGTCGAACAGCTCGTCGGCCCGGTACGACTCGAGCCAGCCCTTCAGCACGTCGAGGTGCTCCGGGGTGTCCCGCGCGCTCGCGAGCGGCACCTGGTGCGCGCGCCACGAGTCCTCGGTCTTCTTGCCGTCGATGACGGGCGGGCACGTCCAGCCCTTGGGCGTGCGGAAGACGATCATGGGCCACGCGGGCCGCTCGTCGTTCCCTGCCGCGGCGTCGGCCTTGATCTGCGCGATGTGGTTGAGCACCTCGTCGAGGAGCTTCGCGAAGCGCTGGTGCACCTCGAAGTGGTCCTCGCCGTCGAACCCGCCGGTGAAGAAGTAGGGCGTGTGGCCGTAGCCGATCATGAGGTCGCGCAGCTCGTCGTCGCTGATGCGCGCGAGCACCGTGGGGTTGGCGATCTTGTACCCGTTGAGGTGCAGGATCGGCAGCACGACGCCGTCGTTGCGCGCGTTGACGAACTTGTTCGAGTGCCAGCTCGTCGCGAGCGGGCCCGTCTCCGCCTCGCCGTCGCCGACGACCGCCGCGACCAGCAGGTCGGGGTTGTCGAACGCCGCGCCGTACGCGTGGGAGAGCGCGTAGCCGAGCTCGCCGCCCTCGTGGATCGACCCGGGGGTCTCCGGCGCGACGTGGCTCGGGATGCCGCCCGGGAAGGAGAACTGGCGGAACAGGCGGCGCAGGCCCTCGGTGTCCTGCGTGATGTCCGTGTACGTCTCGGAGTACGTGCCCTCGAGGTAGGCGTTCGCGACGAGCCCGGGGCCGCCGTGACCGGGACCCGCGACGTAGATCGTCGACTGGCGCCGCTCGGCGATCGCGCGGTTGAGGTGCGCGTAGAGGAAGTTCAGGCCGGGGGTCGTGCCCCAGTGGCCCAGCAGGCGCGGCTTGACGTCGTCGCGCACCAGCGGGGTGCGCAGCAGCGGGTTGGCCAGGAGGTAGATCTGGCCGACGGACAGGTAGTTCGCCGCACGCCACCACGCGTCGACGCGACGCAGGGTGTCGTCGTCGAGCGGTGCGACCTCGGCGGGTCGCCAGGCGGTGGACTCGGTGGCGGTGGTCGTGCTCATCTCACGCTCCTGCAGGGGGAAGGGTTCGTGAACGACTACGGCTTCATACAACCGCATCGACCGAGGCCCTGCACGGTCCGTGACGGCCCCGGGCGGTGTGACGTCCGCCCGGGACCGCAGAAAAGGTCCTAGGTCCCGGGACTCAGGTCCGGCGGCGTGCCCGGGTGCCCTGGAGCAGGAGCCCCGCACCGAGCGCGACGGCGAGCAGCGCCGCGGCGCTCGCCGCGACGAGGTCCACGCCGGTCGTCGCGAGGCCGGGCCCGGACGTACCGGGCTGCTGCGGACCGGGGCCGGGCCCCGGGCCCGGGGTGGGGACGACCGTGGTCGTCGCGGTCGCCTCGGACGGGCCGTCGCCGTCGTCGACGCAGGCCGCGCAGGGCTCGACCGTCGCGGTGTTGGTGACCGTGCCCCCCGCCGGGGGTGCGGTGCCCGTCACGACGACGGTCGCCGTCCCGCCCGCGGGGACGGTCGCCGTGGTGGACACGTCGTTCCCGGTGCCCGAGGGCGCGTCGCACGCCGACCCGTCCGAGACGCTGCACGTCCACGAGACGCTCGTGACGGCGTCGGGCACGGCGTCCTGGACGATCGTGCCGGGCGCCGCGGCCGGGCCGTCGTTGGTCACGACGACCTCCCACCGGAGCGACTCGCCCCCGGTCACCTGCGCGGGGCCGGTCTTCGTGACGGACAGCGCGACCGGGACGACGCACGGGGTCGTGACCTCGGCGACGTCGTTCGACGGGTCCGGGTCCCCGGACGTCGAGGTCACGCGGGCGCGCTGCACGACGTCACCCGCCGAGCAGGCCGCGGGGTCGGGTCCCACGGTGCCCGTGATCGTGAACGACGCTCCCGCGCCGGGGGCGAGGGGGCCGACCGGGCACACGAGGGTCGTGCCCTCCAGCGTGCAGCCGTCGGCGACGACGCTCGCCGGGTCGAGGGCGGGCGGGAGGGCGTCCGCGACGATGACGCCGCGAGCGCTCCCCGGACCCTCGTTCGTCACGTCGACGACGTACTCGACGGGCTCTCCGAGCACGAGCGGCGCCGGGCTGGTGAGCTCCTTCGTGACCGCGAGGTCGGCGGCGGGAAGGACGGTGACGTCCACCGACGAGGTGTTGTCGGTGAGGTCCTCGCGGTCGGGCGGGGCGACCACCTCGGCCGTGTTCGTCAGGACCGTCTCGGCATCGACGAACGGCGCGGTCCCGGTCACGGTGAGGACCGCCGACGCCGTGGGCGTCGCGCCGGTGAGCCGCGGCAGGTCGACGGTCGTGTCGATCGCGTTGCCCGACCCCGAGGCCGTGCCGCAGGCCGCGCCGCCCGTCGCCGTGCACGTCCACGTGACGTCGGTGAGCTCGGCCGGGACGGTGTCGACCACGCGGGCGCCGACCACGTCGTTGACGTACCCGTTCGTCACCTCGAGCTGGTAGGACACCCGGCCGCCGGACTCGACGACCGGCGTGGTCGTCGTCTTCTCGACGGTGAGGACGGTCGGGACCACGACGCGCAGGTTCCGGATCTCGTGGTAGTTCGTCGCGCCACCGGTGGACGCGCCGAAGCCGAGCTTGAACGTGGCCGGGAGCGCGGGCTGCCCCGCGGCGCCGCCGAGGTCGAACTGGCTGATGAGCGGCTCGAGCGGGGTGCCGGGTCCGCTGTCGCTCCAGACGGACAGGAGGTCGGTGCTCGGCGCCGGGGTGACGACCGCGCGGACGGTGCGGACGAACGCGCGGCTCGGGTCGCCGCCGCCCGGCGGCACGGTCTCGACGGTCCCACCGGGGCCGGGGACTCCCGTGAGGTAGCCCCACGGGGTGTCCGCGGCGTAGGAGCCGCGCACGGACACGAACCCGGGCTGCGGGCCGGGGCCGCCGACGCCGGCCGAGAAGTTGCCGAACTCGTCGAACCCGACGCCCGCGTACCCGCCCTGGAGGAACGTGTACCCGAGCGACCCGCCGTCCCCGCCGACCGCGGCGGGGAACGACCCGTCCATGAGGAAGAACGAGAACCCGTCGCCGCGGTTGCCGCCGAGCTCCTGGCCGCCCCACGTCGCGTACTCGAACTCGACCACCACGCCGAGGTCCGTCGGGAACGCGCTGTCGAGCACGTAGCCGCCGAACCCCCCGTTGGTCTGGTCGAGGTCGGTGAGCCGGAGCCACCCGTCGCCCTCGCCCGTCAGCGTCGCCTCGCCGAACGGGACCCAGGCCGGGTCGTTCGGCGTCGTGTCCCCGAAGGGCTCCTCGATCGGGAAGTCCGCCGCGGCGGCGGGCGCAGCGACCGCGCCCGCCGCGAGCACGAGGACGGCGGTCGCGGCGAACCGCAGGCGGTGGCGTCGGGCGCGGTGCGTCACAGATGCTCCTCTCGTGCGCCGGCCCCGTCGCCGACGTGTCGTCCCCGTCTCGTCCCCGGGCCTCCCCATCGGACCACACCGGTGTGAGGTTCGCCCGGTACGACGCCCGCGATGCGGGTTCTCGCGCGAGGCCCGGCTACCGTGGGGGCGTGCCCGAGCCCACCGCCCCGCGTTCGTTCTGGGCGGTCGCCCGCCAGCCCCGCGTGGTCGGCCTGCTCGTGCTCTTCCTCCTGGCCGCGGCGGTGTGCGCACGGCTCGGCGTCTGGCAGCTCGACCGCGCGCAGCAGCGCGCCGAGCTCGCCGCGCAGCAGGAGGCCGCGGAGCTCGAGGCCGCGGGACCCGAGGGCGTGGGGGTGCTGCTCCCGCCGCAGTCTTCCTTCCCGGGCGAGCTCGTCGGCCGGCAGGCGTGGGTCGAGGGGGAGTACGACCCCGAGGGCCAGCTCCTCGTGGAGAACCGTGCCCTCGACGGCCGGGTGGGCTACCTGGTCCTCACGCCGCTGCACGTGACCGACGACGGGACGCAGGGCGCGTCGTGGGCCGACCTCTCCGGCGCGCCCGTGCTGCCCGTGGTCCGCGGCTGGGTCGAGACGCCCGAGGAGAGCGCCGCGCTCGACCCGCCGGACGGCGTCGTGCGGCTCACCGGGTACCTGCAGGCCTCGGAGGCCGCGGGCCAGGGCGGGAGCGCACCCGGACTCACGGACGCGATCTCGACCGGGGCGCTCGTCAACGAGTGGGGCGGACCGATGTACTCGGGCTACCTCGTGCTGCTGTCGTCCGACCCGGAGCAGCCGTCGGCGGCCGAGGGCGGTCCGTCGCAGCTCCCGCGCCCGACGATCGAGGGTGGGACGGGCCTGAACCTGCAGAACCTCTTCTACGCGCTGCAGTGGTGGGTGTTCGGCGGCTTCGCCGTGCTGCTCTGGATCCGGCTCGTCCGCGACGAGGCGACGGGCGGCAAGCGCCGAAGCCGGAGCGACGACGCCGGCATCGCCGGCCTCCCCGGCCCCACCGAGATCGACCCGTCCGGCTCGACGTCGACCTCCTGAAGGTCGATCTCGGACGTACGGGTCGATGTCGCACCGGGCCTCGACCCGCCGACTCCGCCCCGCGCGGGAGTCGTCACCGACGAAGAGCCCGCTCGATGCGACGTGCGATCGTCGCCGGGTCGGCCAGGTCCGCCCACACCACACGCAGCACGACCCATCCCGCCTCCACGAGCGCGTCGTGCCGCGCCTTCTCCTGCACCAGTCGTGACCGAGGGTCCACGAAGTCGCCGCCCGAGTACTTGACCGCGCCGTCGAACTCGACCGCGACCCGGTGCTCCGGCCATCCGAGGTCCACCCACAGGATCCCGCGCCACGTCGGGACCTCGAGCCCGGGCACGGGAGCGGGCAGCCCGGCCTCGTGCAGGATCCAGCGCACGACAGACTCGCCCGGAGACTCCGCGCGCGCGTCCGCGAGCCCGACGACGGCCCGTGCGCCCCGGACACCGCGCCCTCCCGCCGCCTCCGCCAGCAGGACGGCGAGCACCGCCGGGTCGGCGCCCGCACGCAGGGCCGAGTCGGCGACGACCAGGCCCTGCGCGCCCGGCAGGGAGCGGGCGCAGTCCACGACCGTGCGCTCCAGCGTCGTGACCGGGAGCCCCCCGACGAGGGTGCGGTCACGGACCGGGAGCGGGGTCCAGTGTCGGCGGAGCGCCGGCTCGCGGGTCTGCGCCGCCTTGGGTGGGCGGAGCTGGGTGACGTGGACGACGTCGGCCAGCCGCCAGGTCCAGCAGCCGTGCAGCAGCGCGGCGCTCGTGTGGCTGAACCAGTACGTGCTCGACAACCGCTCGGCGACGGCGCTGACGCGGCGGAGCACGAGCTCGCTGCGGAGCTGGGCGGGACTCAGGTCGGCAGCGGCCGGAGGGAGGTACACGCCGCGCCGGACGCGGTCGAGCGTGCCGGCCCGGGTCCGGCGCGCGAGCTCCGTGCGTCGCTCCTCGGTGAAGCGGATCGCTGTCGGCGGGGCGGGGCGCTCGGTCCGCCGTTCGTCGCCGGGACGCCGGGGTGCCGCGTCGGGGGACGAGGCGGCCGCAGGGTGGTGCGACGGCGTGCGCGCCGGGACGGTGTCGCGGACGGGGGACTCTCGGGCCGGCGTCTCAGGGTGCACCGAGGTCGTACGGGGCAGGCCGGCCTGCGGAGTGAGGTCGCTGGGCATGGTGCCGATCGTGCTCGACGCGGACGTGGGTTGGAGCGCGCTGCCGAGGTCTGTGGACAACCGGCCCCGCGAGATCGACCCGAGCGTCTGAGATCGGCCCTCGGAGGGTCGACCTGCGGACGCGCGGGTCGATCTCGCGAGAGGTGGTCCGTCTCAGCAGATGACACGGGCCTTGCCGGGAGTATGTACGGACTGCAGTCTTATCGCGATCCGGGCAGTGTGTCCGGATCGTCCGCCGGTCGAGGTCGCCCGGCGGTCCGAGAGACACGGGGGTACTCCATGAAGAAGCGTCTTGCACCGCTGGCAGCAGCCGTCACGCTGGGCCTCGTCCTGGTCCCGGCGGCTGCCGCGAGCGCCGCGACCCGGACCACGCCGTACAACTGCGGGACCCGCGACGCGAAGGTCACCGCGAGCGCGCCGACGAACGTGACGCTCACCGTGAGCGGGACGACGCGGAGCGCCACCAACAGCGCGGGCGCGTCGGTCACCCTGTACGACTACGACGGCCAGGGCACCGCGTACGCGTCGTCGAGCAACGCCTCGGTGTCGATCCACGTCACGTGCTTCTGACCCTGACGCGGTCGTCCCGTCGGGTCGTCTGACCCCGCACGGCACCGGTGCCCGGTCGTCGCCTCCGCGACGGCCGGGCACCGGTGCGTCCGGCCACTACTCCTGCTGCCAGGAGTGCCAGAGGCGCGCGTAGTCGCCGCCCGCCGCGACGAGCTCGTCGTGCGGGCCGATCTCGCTGATGCGGCCGCCGTCGACCACCGCGACGCGGTCGGCGTCGTGGGCGGTGTGCAGGCGGTGCGCGATCGCGACGACGGTCCGGCCCGCGAGCACGGCGTCGAGCGAGCGCTCGAGGTGCCGGGCCGCGCGCGGGTCGAGGAGCGACGTCGCCTCGTCGAGCACGAGCGTGTGCGGGTCGAGGAGCACGAGCCGCGCGAGCGCGACCTGCTGCGCCTGCGCGGGCGTGAGCACGTGCCCGCCCGACCCGACGGTCGTCTCCAGCCTGTCCGGCAGCGACTCGGCCCAGCCGCGCGCGTCCACGGCGTCGAGGGCGTCGTGGAGCTCGGCCTCGCTCGCGTCGACCTTCGCGAGCCGCAGGTTGTCCGCGAGCGTGCCCACGAACACGTGGTGCTCCTGGGTGACGAGCGCGACCTCGCGGCGCAGGTCCTCGAGCGGCAGGTCGACGAGCCGCACCCCGCCGGAGCGGACCGACCCCGCCGTCGGCGGGTGGATGCCCGCGAGCATGCGCCCGAGCGTGGACTTGCCCGCGCCCGACGGGCCGACGACCGCGAGCCGCTCGCCCGGCTCGAGGTCGAGCGAGACGCCGTGCAGCACGGGGTGGCCCTCGCGGTAGGCGTACTCGACGTCGCGTGCGACGAGCCGGTCGCCGTCGGGCACGTCGCCCGTCGCGGTGCGGTCGCCGGGGACCTGCGCGACGCCGACGATGCGCGCGTAGCTCGCGGCGGCGACCTGGATCTCGTCGAGCCAGAAGATGAGGTTCCACACCGGCCCGGCGAGCTGGAACGCGTACGTCGTCACCGTGGCGACCGCGCCGAGCGTCGTCTGGCCCTGCGACAGCAGCCACGCGCCCCACACGAGCGCCGCGACCGGTGCGATCGCGATCGCGAGGTCGATGCCCGGGAACAGCACGGTGCGCAGCCCGAGCGTGTACTTCTCGGACTCGAACGCCTCCGTGAGGTCGGCGCGCACGCGGGCCTTGCGCCGCTCGGTGAGCGAGAGCGCGTCGACGGTGCGAGCGCCCTCGACGTTCTCCGTGATGGTCCCGTTGAGCGTCGCGTACGCGGCGGCCTCGCGCTGGTAGCCCGCCGACGCGCGCTTGAGGTACCAGCGCGAGACGACGACGAGCAGCGGGACGCCGACGAACAGCGCGATCGCGACGAGCGGCGCGACGACGACCGACGCCACGACCGTGAGGACGAGCGTCACGACCGCTACGAGGAGCTGCGGCACGCCGAAGCGCACCGCGTGCTGGATCCGGTCGACGTCGTTGGTCGTGCGCGCGACGAGGTCGCCCGTGCCCGCGCGCTCGACGGTCGACAAGGGGAGCGACGTCACCGTCTCGACGAGGTCCTCGCGGAGCTCGGCGAACACCGTCTCGCCGAACACCATGGACAGCCGCTGCGCGTAGCGGCGCAGCACGGCCTGCGCGACGACGGCCCCGGCGCCGACGGCGACGACGGTCGTCACGTAGGACGAGGTCGTGCCCTCGGTGACGGCGTCGACGAGGCGGCCGAGCAGCCACGGGCCGACGAGCCCGGCGACGGCGGCCAGGGTGTGGAGGACGGCGATGAGCACGAACGTGCCGCGGTGGCGGGCGAAGAGCCGCCCGGCGGCGGCGCGGACGGCAGGGCCGTCGGCGACGGGGAGCTTCACGACTCTCCTCCTTCAGGTGCGGTGCGGGCGAGGACGGGCGACTCGTCGAGCGAGCGCCCGACGACGCGCAGGTAGCGGGCCGCGTCGTCGTCCGGCGCGGCGCCGGAGGCGTGGGCGCGGTCGACGAGGTCGCGGTGCGTGCCGCGCGCGGTGACGCGACCGCTCTCGAGGAGCAGCACCTCGTCGACGTGCTCGAGCACGAGCGGCGACGCGGTGACGACGAGCGTCGTGCGCCCGCGGCGGGCGTCGGCGAGGCTCGCGGCGATCCGCGCCTCGGTGTGGGCGTCCACCGCGCTCGTCGGCTCGACGAGCACGAGGACCTCGGGCTCGGTGAGCAGGGCGCGCGCGAGCGCGACGCGCTGGCGCTGGCCGCCCGAGAGCGAGCGGCCCTTCTCGGGCAGCTCGCCCGCGAGGCCGTCGGGGACGGAGTCGAGCACGTCGTGGGCGTCGGCGGTCCGCACGGCGGCGAGCACGTCCGCCTCCGTCGCGGCGCCCCGCGGGTCGAGCTCGTCGCGCAGCACGCCCGAGAAGAGCTGGGGCGTCGCCTCGGCGACCACGACCCGGTGCCGGAGCGCGTGCTTGTCCAGGTCGGCGAGGAGCGTCCCGCCGAGCCGCACGGGCGTGGCGGCCTCCGCGGCGTCGTCGAACCGGCCCAGGCGGGTCGCGACGGCCGCCGACGCGTCGGGGTCCGCCGAGACGAGCGCGACGACGCGGCCCGGCTCGAGGACGAGGCCGCTCGTCTCGTCGACGAGGGGGCTGCCCTCGGGCGGCATGGGCGCGGTCGCCGGGGTCGCGCCCGCGGCGGGCTCGACCGCGAGGACGCGCACGATCTTGCGCGACGCGACGTGGGCGCGCGTGGCGATGTTGAGCATCTGCGTCGCGACCTGGAGCGGCCACCCGAGGAACGCTGCGTACCCGTAGAACGCGACGAGCTGCCCGGGCGTGATGTCGCCCGCCAGCGCCGCCGTCGCGCCGAGGTAGACGACGAGCACGACGAGGAGACCCGGCAGGAGCACCTGCAGGGCGTCGAGCGTGGCCTGCGTGTGCGCGACCTTCACGCCGGTCTCGCGCACCTTCTGCGACTGCCGCGCGTACCGGCCGACGAACACCCCCTCGCCACCGATGCCGCGCAGGATGCGCAGGCCGGAGACGGTGTCGGCGCCCAGCGTCGTGAGGCGGCCCTGCGCCTCGCGCTGCGCGGCCTGGCGCTGCTGCAGCGGCTTGACGAGGAGCGCGAGCACCGCCGCGACCACGGGCAGGCCCAGCACGACGACGAGCCCGAGCTGGAGCGACGTCGAGAGCATGATGACGGCCACCACGACGTACGCGCCGAGCGCGCCGAGGAACTGACCCATCATCGAGAAGAGCTGGCCGACGCGCATGGCGTCGCTCGCGACCGTCGACACGACCTCGCCCGTGGGCAGCTCCTCCGTGATCGCGTCGCCGGAGCGCGCGGTGACGTCGCCCACGAGCTGTGACGTGGTGAGCGCGGAGCGGAGCCAGTTCGCGATGTCGAACCGGTGCTGCGTCACGCCCGTGACGACGATCCCCAGGCCCAGCGCGAGCAAGAGCCCTGCCCAGCGCCACAGCTCCGGTCCGAACCCCTCCGCGAGCCCCTCGTCGAGCGCGCGGCCGAGCATGTACGGCTGGAACGCCTGGCACGCGAAGTTCGCCAGCCCGAGCAGCACCGAGGCGGTCAGGACGGTCCACTGGCGCCGGGCCAGCCAGAGCAGGTAGCGCGTCGGTCCGCGCAGGTCGGGGGTCCCCGGGTCGGGGAGAGGGAGGGGTCGCACGGTGTTCTACCCTAGGTTCGGCGTCCGACACGCGGCGACGCTTTAACCGCTGCGACCGCGTCGCACGCCACCGCGCGCGGCAGGGACCGCGGCGGCCGTCTCGCCCGGAACGAGGACCACTCCCATGACCACGCAGGACCCGGCCACGCCCACCCCGACCGACGCGCCCGCCGACGTGGCGACGCCGAGCACGGAGGCGGCGCGCACCGCGATCCGCAAGGCGCGCGGCGCGCTCGCCCGCTACCGGGTCCTCGCGATCATCACCGGTGTGATGCTCCTCATCCTGTGCGTCGAGATGCTCGTGAAGTACGGGGTCGGTCAGTTCGTCGACGTCGACGGGATCATGCGGTACGTCTCCTGGATCCCGTTCGCGCACGGCTGGATCTACGTCGTCTACCTCGTCACGGTCCTCGACCTGTGGACCAAGATGCGATGGGGCTGGGGCCGCCTCGCGACGATGGTGTTCGCGGGTGTGGTACCGGTCATGTCGTTCATCCTCGAGAAGAAGGTGCACGCCGAGGCCGAGGCCAAGCTCGCGGTCCTGGAGGAGCAGTACGCGTCATGACGACGCCCCCGCTCGCGCCCCTCGTCGCGCCCGGTCCCGAGCTGACCACCGCCGAGCTCGAGCGGTACGCGCGCCACCTCGCGCTGCCCGGCGTCGGGCCCGAGGGCCAGCGTCGCCTCGCGGCCGCGCGCGTGCTCGTCGTCGGCGCGGGCGGCCTCGGCAGCCCCGCGCTGCTCTACCTCGCCGCCGCGGGCGTCGGCACGATCGGCATCGTCGACGACGACGTCGTCGACACGTCCAACCTCCAGCGCCAGGTGATCCACGGGGGGCCCGACGTCGGGCGCCGCAAGGTCGACTCCGCGCGCGACGCCATCGCGGACGTCAACCCGCACGTGCGCGTCGTCGAGCACGCCCTGCGCCTCGACGCCGACACCGCGCTCGACGTGCTGCGCGGCTACGACGTCGTGCTCGACGGCTCCGACAACTTCCCTACGCGCTACCTCGTCTCCGACGCGGCCGAGGTCCTCGGCCTGCCCGTGGTCTGGGGCTCGATCTACCGCTTCCAGGGCCAGGTGAGCGTCTTCTGGGGCGCGCCGCGGTTCGCGGTGCCCGACGACGTCCCGATCCCGGGCGGCGCGGCTCCCGCCGGTCCCGGGGACGGCGAGGCGCGCGGTGTCACGTACCGCGACGTGTTCCCCGTGCCGCCGCCGCCCGGCGCCGCGCCCGACTGCGCGACCGGCGGGGTGTTCGGCGCGATGTGCGGGACCCTCGGCTCGGTCATGGCGACCGAGGCAATCAAGCTCGTCACCGGCGCCGGCACCACGCTGCTGGGCCGCCTCGCCGTCTACGACGCGCTCGACCTCTCGTGGCGCCAGCTCACCGTGCGCGCCGACCCGACGCGCGAGCCCGTCACCGCGCTCCTGCCGGGCGACGACGCCTACGCCGCGTTCTGCGGGCTCGCCCCGGCGGCGTCGGGCGCGAAGCCGGTCGCGGGGGAGCGCGACGTCACCGCGCACGACGCCGCGGCCCTGCTGGGCGACGACGACGCTGCGCCCTTCCTGCTCGACGTGCGCGAGGACTGGGAGGCGCGCGTGCGACCCCTCGCGGGCTCGACGCTCGTGCCGAGCGGCGCGTTCCTCGGAGGCGACCCCGCCGCGGCGCTCGCGGACCTCCCGACGGACCGGACGGTGCTCGTCCTGTGCGCGGTCGGCGCCCGCTCGGCCCGCGTCGCCGACGTCGCGCGCGCCGCGGGGATCGACGCCCGCTCCGTGGTCGGCGGGGTCCCCGCCCTGCTCGACGCCGTCGCGGCGACCTCCCCGGCCACCTAGGCCGCGCCCGGTGCCGTGAGGGCTCGCGCGCGCCGGCCCGCGTGCCGACCGGACGGTCGTCGCGCGTCCGGCTCGGCGGACGAGCCAGGGCGGCCCGTCCGGCCCGGGGACGGCCTGGTGGCCGGCGTCAGAGGGCGAGGTCGAGGCGCCCGTCCGGTGACGAGCTCGCGAGAGCGCCCTCGCGGCGGGGGATGCGACCGGCACCGGCGGCGAGGCGGCCCGACTCGACGGCAAGGCGCATCGCGTGCGCCATGCGGACAGGGTCGGCGGCGCGCGTGACGGCCGTGGCGAGCAGCACGCCGTCGCACCCGAGCTCCATCGCCTGCGCGGCGTCGGACGACGTCCCGATCCCCGCGTCGAGGATCACCGGCACGCGAGCGGCGGCCGCGATCGCCTCGATGTTGCGGGGGTTGAGGATGCCGAGCCCGGTGCCGATCGGCGCGCCGAGGGGCATGACGGTGGCGCACCCCACGTCCTCGAGCCGGCGCGCGAGGATCGGGTCGTCGTTCGTGTAGGGCAGGACGACGAACCCGTCCCGCACGAGCGTGTCGGCCGCCTCGACGAGGCCGACGGGGTCGGGCAGGAGCGTGACGTCGTCGGCGATCACCTCGAGCTTGACCCACTCGGTGCCGCACGCCTCCCGCGCGAGGTGCGCCGTGAGCACGGCCTCGCGCACGGAGAAGCACCCGGCCGTGTTGGGCAGCGCCCGGATGCCGAGGCGCGCGAGGAGCGCCCAGATCCCGGCGTCCGGGCTCGCGTCGCCGCCGGCGCGCACGGCGACGCGGCGCATCGCGACGGTCGTCAGCGCGGTGCCGGACGCGACGAGCGCGTCCTCGAGCGTGAGCAGGTTCGCCGCCCCGCCGGTCCCCATGACGAGGCGCGACCCGATGGTCGTCCCGGCGACGACGAGCGGGTCGTCGCCCTCCGTCGGTCGGTTCGCGGTCGCGGGGGAGCTGTCGGTCGTGGTCACGGGTCCTCCTCAGCCGCCCTGGACGGCGGTCACGATCTCGATGCGGTCGCCGGGCGCGACGACGGTCGTCGCCCAGGAGCCGCGCGGCACGACGGCGTCGTCCACGGCGACGGCGACGCCCTGCGGCGTCCCGTCGGCGACGTACGCCGGGACGAGCGCCGCGACGAGCTGCTCGAGGTGCACGGGCGCGTCGAGCGGGTACGGCTCGCCGTTGACGAGCGCGGTCGGAGGGTGTGGGGTCACGGGTCACCTCGGTGTCGTCGTGGCGAAGGCGGCCGACCGGCCGGCGTCGAACCCGGGGTTGTTCCCCGGATCTGACGCGAACCCGGGGACAACCCTGGGTTCGGCGAAGCGGTCGGTGCGGGTCGGGGAGAGGGCGGCGGCGGCGTCGGCGGGGAGCGCGGTGCCGGTGAGGCCGGCGACCACCGCGTCGGCGGTGAGCGGTGCGAGCAGGATGCCGTTGCGCCCGTGCCCGGTTGCGAGGTGCAGCCCGGGGACGGCGGTCGGACCGACGAGCGGCAGGTTGTCCGGGGTCGCGGGGCGCGCCCGGGGCGTGACGTCGACGAGCGCGGCCTCGTCGATCCCCGGCAGCAGGGCGCGCGCGTCGCGCAGCAGGGCGAAGACGCCGCCGGCGGTCGCGCGGCGGTCGTCGGGGTTCTCCTCGGTGGTCGCCCCGACGACCACCTCGCGGTGCCCCGTGCAGCCGTGACCCTGCCCGTCCGGGACGGGGTCGCGCGGCACGACGTACACCGGCCGCCCCTGCACGACCCCGCGCACCACGTGCTCGAGCGCGAGGTCCGGCCCGGCGTCGAGGCGCAGGGTCTGCCCCTTGACCGGCCGCGTGGGCACGACGACGCCCGGCACCTCGGCGAGCAGCGCGCCCGACTCCCAGCCCGCCGCGACGACGACCGCACCCGCCGCGTGGAGCCGGCCCGCGTCGTCGTGCACGCCCACGACGCGCCCGGCCGGGTCGAGCGCGAGCCGCGTCGCCGATGCCCGCACGACGACGGCGCGCACCTCGGGACCCCTGTTCGCCCCCGCGAGTGTCCCCGGCCCGGAGCCCGCACCGGTGCCGCCGAGCGCGCCGAGCAGCGCGGCGTGCGTCGCGCGCGGGTCGACCGCGTGGTCGGCCGGGGCCCAGGCGGCGCCCGCGACCCGCGGACCGAGGTAGGGCTCGCGCCGGCGCGCGTCGGCGACGGTGAGCTCGTGCGACGCGAGGCCGTGCGCCGCGTGGAGGGCGAGGACGCGCCGGAGCAGCGCGAGGTCGTCGGCGTCGTACGCGAGGGTGAGGGTGCCCGCGGTGCGCAGCCCGACGTCGGCCTCCGTCGCGGCACGCAGGTCGGCGGCGAACGCGGGCCACGCCGCGGCGGCCGCGAGGTGCAGTCGCAGCGCGTCGTCCTCGCCGAAGTCGGCCTCGGTGACCGGGGCGAGCATCCCGGCGGCGGCGTGCGTCGCGCCGTCGCCCGGCGTCGGGTCGAGCACCGTGACGGTCAGCCCGGCGCGCGCCGCGCGCCACGCGACGGCGAGCCCCACGATCCCGCCGCCCACGACGACGACGTCACGCGCGCCGTCGGGCACGACAGGACCGGCTCCCGGCGGGCGGGACCCCGGACGGACAGGGGTGTGCATGCGCGCTCCCTTCGCTGGCATGACCCAGATCAGGTTCGACGGTCGGCTCCGACGCCCTCTCAGCCCCGTGCGGGGCTCCCGTGCTGTCGGCCACAGTACCGCCTGCTCCGGGCACGCCGCGGCTAGGCTCCGGCAGGTGAGCCCCGAGACCTTCGCCACCCCCGCCGCTCCCGCGCCTGCGGCTCCGGACGTCGCGCGCGCCCGCCTCGCCGACGCGCGCCTCTACCTGTGTACCGACGCGCGCGAGGAGCGCGGCGACCTCGAGGACTTCCTGCGGGCGGCGCTCGCGGGCGGGGTCGACGTGGTCCAGCTCCGCGACAAGACGCTCGACGTGGCGCGCGAGCTCGAGCTCCAGGAGATCGTCGCGCGGGTCGCGACGGAGCACGGTGCGCTGTGGGCGGTCAACGACCGGGCGGATGTCGCACGACTGACCGCCGCGCCCGTGGTGCACATGGGCCAGGGCGACCTGCCCGTCCCCGCGGTGCGCTCCCTGCTCGGCGCGGCACCGGTGGTCGGCCGGTCCACGCACTCGGCCGACCAGGCGGCCGCCGCCGAGGCCGACCCGGACGTCGACTACTTCTGCGTCGGGCCGCTGTGGGCGACGCCGACCAAGCCGGGGCGTGCCGCCGTCGGGCTCGACCTGCTGCGCGCGGTCGCCGCGACGCGGCCCAGCACCCCGTGGTTCGCGATCGGCGGGATCGACGCGGAGCGGCTGGACGCCGTCCTCGACGCCGGGGCGACCCGCGTCGTCGTCGTGCGGGCGATCACGCAGGCGCCGGACCCGGAAGCCGCGGCCCGGTCGCTGCGCGGGCGGGTCGCCGAGCGAGCCGCTGAGCGTGCCACCGAGCGCACCGACGCCTGAGACGCGGGACGGGACCGCGCCGGGCGGCGACTATCCTGGACCGGTGACGTCACCCGCCACCGCTCCCGAAACCCCCACCACCGCCGAGGTCGCCGCGACCCCGCGGCCCGTGCTCGTCGTCGACTTCGGCGCCCAGTACGCGCAGCTCATCGCGCGCCGCGTGCGCGAGGCCAAGGTCTACTCCGAGATCGTGCCGCACACCTTCACGGTCGAGCAGATGCTCGCCAAGGACCCGGTGGCGATCATCCTCTCCGGCGGGCCGTCGTCGGTGTACGCGACCGGCGCCCCGTTCGTCGACCCGGCCCTGTTCGCGGCCGGCGTGCCCGTCATGGGCATCTGCTACGGCTTCCAGGCCATGGCCAAGGCGCTGGGTGGCGAGGTCGCCCAGACGGGCCTGCGCGAGTACGGCGGCACCGAGGTCGAGGTGTGCGCCGCGGGCGTGCTGCTCGACGGGACCCCCGAGAACCAGACCACGTGGATGAGCCACGGCGACGCGGTGCACCGTGCGCCCGAGGGCTTCGAGGTCCTCGCGACATCGGCCGGCTCACCCGTCGCCGCGTTCGAGGACACCACGCGCCGCCTCTACGGCGTGCAGTGGCACCCCGAGGTCAAGCACTCCGCGCACGGCCAGACCGTGCTGGAGCACTTCCTGTACGACGGCGCCGGGCTCGCCCCGGACTGGACGCCCGGCAACGTCATCGCGGACCAGGTCGCGGCGATCCGCGCCCAGGTCGGCGACGCGCGCGTCATCTGCGCGCTCTCCGGCGGCGTCGACTCCGCGGTCGCGGCGGCGCTCGTCCAGCGCGCGGTGGGCGACCAGCTCACGTGCGTGCACGTCGACCACGGGCTCATGCGCGCGGGCGAGGTGGAGCAGATCGAGCGCGACTTCGTCGCGGCGACGGGCGTCAAGCTCGTGATCCGGGACGAGAAGGAGCGGTTCCTCACCGCGCTCGCCGGGCACAGCGACCCCGAGACCAAGCGCAAGATCATCGGCCGCGAGTTCATCCGCGTGTTCGAGGACTCCGCGCGCCAGATCGTCGAGGACGCGGGCGAGCACGGTGCCGAGGTCAAGTTCCTCGTCCAGGGCACGCTGTACCCGGACGTCGTCGAGTCCGGCGGCGGCGAGGGCGCGGCGAACATCAAGAGCCACCACAACGTCGGCGGCCTGCCCGACGACCTGCAGTTCTCGCTCGTCGAGCCGCTGCGGACGCTGTTCAAGGACGAGGTCCGCGCCGTCGGCCGCGAGCTCGGCGTGCCCGAGGAGATCGTCGCGCGGCAGCCGTTCCCCGGCCCGGGCCTCGGCATCCGCATCGTCGGCGAGGTCACGGCGGACCGCCTGGAGACGCTGCGCGCCGCGGACGCGATCGCGCGCGAGGAGCTGACCAAGGCGGGTCTCGACAACGAGATCTGGCAGTGCCCGGTCGTGCTGCTCGCCGACGTGCGCTCGGTCGGCGTCCAGGGCGACGGCCGCACCTACGGCCACCCGATCGTGCTGCGCCCCGTATCGTCCGAGGACGCGATGACGGCCGACTGGACGCGCCTGCCCTACGACGTGCTGTCCGTCATCTCGACGCGCATCACCAACGAGGTCGCGGAGGTCAACCGGGTCGTCCTCGACGTGACGAGCAAGCCCCCGGGCACCATCGAGTGGGAGTGACCCGCTAGCGGGACGGACGGGCCCGACGATCCACGGCGATCGTCGCGGCCCGTTCGTATGCCGCCTCCACGTCGGCGAGCACGCGCGGCCAGCCGGCGGACGACGGCACGTCGCGGTTGTGCGCGACGATCTGGTCGAGCAGACCGTCCTCGGTCGCGAGCCGCACGAGCGCGTCGGTGAGCCCGTCGTCGTCGTCCGCGAGGAGCGCGTCGACGCCGTCCGTGAGGCGTTCCGCGACGCCCGACTGCGAGCGCGTCAGGACGGCGAGCCCGGCGGCCTGGCCCTCGAGCGCGGCGATCCCGAACGCCTCCTCGACGGCGGGCGCGGCGAACACGTCGGCGCGCGCGTAGAGCCGCTTGAGCCCCGTCGCGTCGAGGCGGCCGGGGAGCGACACGACCGACCCCAGCCCGTGCTCGGCGACGAAGCGCCGTGCGTCGGCCAGCTCGGGGCCGTCCCCCGCGAGCGTCACGTGGAGCGCGCCCTCGGGGAGGCGCGCGACGGCGTCGCGCACGACCTCGAGGAGCGGCAGCACGCGCTTGCGCGGCGCGAACCGCGTCGCCGCCACGACGTGGACGGCGGAGCCCTCCATGCGCTCGGCGCGCTCGGTGCGCGGCACGCGCCACGCGTCGAGGTCGAGGCCGTTGTGCAGCACCACGACCTCGCCGTGGTCGCCGACGATGCGGCGCAGGGGAGCCGCCGTCAGCTCGCTCACGGCCGACCACAGCACGGGCCAGCGCGACCACCGCACGACGCGGTCGAGCCCGGCAAACGCCTTCTCCGCCCCGCCCCAGACGCTGTGCACGGTGAGCACCGCGGGCAGCCCCGCCCGGACCACCGCGCGCAGCGACGCCTGCGTCGAGGGCGTGAGGACACCCATGTGGAGGTGCACGACGTCGGGCCGGTCCGCGCGCAGGATCCGCGCCACGTGGTGCGGCGCGCGCGGGTGCACGGGGTAGCCGCCCGGGAACCGCGCGGCGAGGCGGTGGACGGTGACGTCCCCGTCGTGCTCGGTCGAGACGCCGTGCGTTCCGGGGCGAGCCGGGGTCGTGCAGACCACCGAGACGTCGTGCCCGGCAGCCGCCTGCTGCTGCGCGAGGCGCGCGACCTGGGTCTCGATACCGCCGAGCAGGGGCAGGTAGCAGTCGGTCAGGTGGGTGATGCGCACGGACGGCATCCTCCCATCCCGGCGTGGGCGGACGGCGGCCGGTCCGATCGCGCACCTGTCCCGCGCCCGGACCCGGGTCGCGGCGCGGCGCCCTGAGGTGGGCGTTCGCCGCGCGGTCCGTCCTCGTCGTCGCTACCGTGGGTCCCGTATGGGTGGTTCGACCGCCCTGCGGCGGTCCCGCGCCCGCGGGTCACCGCCCGCGGAGCGGCAGCAGGTGGGTCCTGACGAAGGGGAGAACGCGCCATGTCGAGCACCGTCACCGTCACTCCGGCCAAGGGGGCGCGGGGCATCGGCCTCGTGTCGATCGTCGCCGGCATCGTCCTCCTCCTCGCGGGCATCGGCACCTGGATCGTGGTGGCGAACCAGCTCTCCGCCGAGGAGATCACCGTCTCGGACGACGCGTCGTTCCTGGCGGGCCGCCACGTCAACGGGCCGCTCACCGCGTACGCGCAGGCCGAGGTCATCAACAAGCACGCGCTCGAGGCGAGCGGCGGCCAGACGTACGCCGAGCTCGACCAGGACGACCCGACCCGCCAGACCGTCATGACGGCGTCGTTCCTGCGGGCGTCGCTGTTCACGTCCGTCGTCGCGTTCGGGGTGTGCGCCCTGGTCATGGGGCTCGGCATCCTGTTCATCCTCGTCGGCATCGCGCTGCGGCGGCTCGCGGGCGGTCCGAGCGTGGCCGTCGAGACGCCGGGGGCGTACACGTCGTCAGGCGACCTGTCGGACGCCGGGCGCCACGTCGCGCCCGCGCACGCGGAACCCTCGCCGACGGCTCCGCCCGTCCGTCCGGAGCCGGCACGCCCGGTCGAGGCGCCGGGTCGCACGTCCGCGCTCTCGACTCCCGGTGCGGAGGCCCGCGCGGCCGCGACGCCGGTCGAGCCGACCGGCGCGCCGGGGACGGGCACCCCGTCCGCCCCGGGCGCGTCCCCGGCCGCGTCGCCCGACACCACGACGCCCACGACCGGCCCCACGGGCACCCCGCCCGAGCGTCGGGGTGACGAGCCCACCCCCTGATCGTCCCGGCCGTCCGTCCGGACGCCGAGGACCCGTTCCCGCCGGGTCGCACCGGGGAGAGCGTGCGGGGCGGCGTCGCTCGGACACGACGAGGGGCCGTGGCACACGTGCCACGGCCCCTCGCCGTGTCTCGGCCCGCTGCGGACCTGCTCGTCGTCGCCCCCGCGGAGGAGGACCGGACCGCTCTCAGCCTCGTCGGCGCCGGGCCCCCGAGACGATGGACCCGACCACGAGCGTGAGCCCCGCCGCGGCGAGCACGACGATCGTGGCCAGCCCGAGGTCGACCCGCGCGCCGAGCGCGGCGGCGAGGACGACGACGCCGAACGCGACGATGACGAAGCCCCACACGATCGTGGAGACGCGGGGGCCGCGCCGGGCAGGCGAGGGGGGTTCGGCGGGAGCGGCAGGCGAGGTGGGCGTCGCCGGCAGGGACGGTCCCGCGGACGGGACCGCGCCGGAGGTCGGGCCGGTCGTCGTCGGGCCACCGGGGGCGGCGAGCGGGTGCGCGGGGGCTGCTGGTCCGGGCACGTCCAGGACGGAGGTCTCGCCGCCCCGCACCCGCGCGGCGGGCAGGGGCTCCGTGGGACGCGGCTCGGACACCGACGGCGCGGCGAGCGGCTCCGTGGCCGCAGGCTCGGTGGACAGCGGCACCGTCGGGTGGGCGGCCGCCTCCGCGGCGCCGACCTGCGGGGTGTCGAACAGCTCGTCGCCGAGCGGCCGCGTGTCGTCGTCGCGGCGTGCAGAGTCGTTCATCAGTCCTCCTCGATCGTGATCTGACCGGCCCCGACCTCGACCCGCAGCACGAGCAGCGGGTCGTCGCCGGACTGGACCTCGTCGTTGTCGAACGTGACCGGCCGCGTGCTGACGCCGCCGATCTCCTGCCGGTCGCCGTCGACGTGCCACCGGGCGTTCCCCGCGAGCACCTGGACCTCCGCGCGCACCGGGACGCCGTCGGGCACGACGACGGTCGCGTCCCCGGCGCCGAGCTGGACCGGGACCTCGACGGGGGAGGCGCCGGTCGCGTCGGACAGGTCGAGCCCGGAGAGGTCGATCGTCGGGTCGCCGAACGTCACGCCGAACCCCTCCTCGGCCACGTCCGGGTCGGTCACACGGTGCGTGCCGTCCGTGACGGTGCGCACCGAGTCGTCGAGGAAGAACGTGAACGGTGCGGACCGCCACGCCGACGCGGGGAGCGCGACGACCAGCAGGAGCACCGCGAGCCATCCGAGGCCGCCGCTCGTGCGCCCACGCAGGCCGCTCACGACGATCGCGAGGCCCGCGAGGATCCCGGACAGCCCCGCCCAGGTGAGGAACACGGGCCAGGGCAGCTCGCCCTGGCGCTCGACGACCAGGAGGAACGCGCCGAGCAGGAGGCTCAGGCCGACCACGATGCCCGTCGTGGTCGCCCCTGGCCCACGCGGGCGCGGGGGCTTCGGCGGCTGGGGCGCGCGCGGAGGCCTCGGGGGCTGCTGCGCGGACGGGTTCCGTGGGCCTTGGTGCGCCCGCGGCGGAGCGGCGGTCGCGCCGAGCGGTGCGCCCGGGGCGTACGGGGGGAGTGGCGCGGTGATGCCCGGCGTGGTCGAGGCGTACGGGCTCGCCTCGGCGGACCAGGTCACCCGGTCCTGGGGCCCTGACGGCGCGGCGCCCGACGGCGTCCCGGGGGAGCCCCACGGGGCGTCGGTCGGCGCGGGGCCGCCACCGGCTGCGCCCGGACCGTAACCCGTTCCGCCAGGGCCGTAGCCAGGTCCGCCGGGACCGTAGCCAGGCCCGGCAGGACCCTTGCCCGGTCCGCCGGGGCCGTACCCGGGGGTACCGGGGCCACCGGTGCCGGGAGCCGCCGGGCCGCCCGCCCACGGGGGCGCCTGCGACGGCGCGCCCTGAGGCCCCCGCGGACCGCGCTGCGTGAGCGCGGAGACCACGACGACCGCCACGGTGACGAACGCCGCGACCCAGAACAGGCCGGTCAGCCATCCCAGGTGGAGCGCGTCCCACCACGACCACCAGCCGCCGCCCCAGGAGAACCCGACGACGACGAACGCGGCCGCGCCGAGCAGCGCGACGTCCACGTTGCCGCGGAACGCCTCCTGGAGGTGGATGCGCCCGTCGCGGCGCTCCGGGAGCAGGGCCCAGGCCGCGCCGTAGAGCACGAGCCCGGCGCCCGACAGGAAGAACGTCACGAAGAGGAGCCCGCGCACGATGAGCGGGTCGATCCCGAACCGCTCGGCGACGCCCGACGCGACACCGCCGATCCACCGGTCGTCCGACCGGTAGATGCCCACGCGGCGGACGGCGTCGAAGAACCCGTCGGTGCCGTTCGGCCGGGCCGTGCCCTGACCGGTGCCGTACGGCGGGCCTTGCGGGGGGCCCTGCGGCGGGCTCTGTCCGGGGGCGGTCGGGCCGGAGGGGCCGGAGCCCGCCGGGTCGGGACCGCTCGCCCCGGGAGGGACGGTGCCCGGCTGCGCGCCGGACGCGTCGGCGGCGGCGCCGGAGGGCCCGGGCTGGGGGCCGGGTCCGGGAAGGTCGGGAGTGCTCATGACCACCATGCTGGTCCCGGAGTGCCGCCGCCGGTATCGGGTGCCACCCTGACCCGACCCTGAACCGGCCGCCGCGCGACCCTGGTTTCCCCGTCCGGGGGCGCTCCGGGCGCCCGGGACGTGTGACGATCGGGGGGTGACGACTCCTGCCCGCCCCGGCCCGCGGCCCGGCGCGCCGAACGGCGCCCGGCCGCGTGACCTGCCGCTGCGCCGCCCCGAGCGCGGCCGGTGGGTGGCCGGCGTGTGCGCGGGGCTCGCGGCGCACCTGGGCGTGAGCGTCGGGGTCGTGCGCCTCGTGATGGCGTTCCTCGGGCTCGCGGGCGGCGCCGGCGTCGCGCTCTACGTGTTCTGGTGGCTCACGGTGCCGTCCGGCGACCCGGCCGCGGCGCGCGACGAGCTGCGCCCGGCGTCCCTGTCACGCCTCGCGCCGCGGCTCCAGGGCAGCGTGCGTCGGCTCCCCGTGCGCGACGTCGCGATCGGCGTCGTCCTGCTGGGCGGCGCCGCGCTGCTCGTGGCGCTGCGCACGGGCATCGACGTCGAGGTGTCGTGGGTGATCCCGGTCCTCATCGCGCTCGCGGGCGCGGCGCTCGCGTGGAGCCAGCTCGACGCCGTCGAGCGCGGTCGGCTGCTCACGCGGGCCGGCGGGCGCACGCCCGCCGGGGTCCTCCGCATCGCGGGCGGCGTCGTGCTCGTGCTCGTGGGCATCGTCCTCCTCGTGGGGCAGGACGCGCGACCCACCCAGATCGTCCGCGCGGCGGTCGCGGCGGTCGCCGTGCTCGGCGGCGTCGCGATCGTGCTCGCCCCGTGGTGGCTCAAGCTCGTGCGCGAGCTCGGCGACGAGCGCGCCGCGCGCGCCCGCGAGGCGGAGCGCGCCGACATCGCGGCGCACCTGCACGACTCCGTGCTCCAGACGCTCGCGCTCATCCGCGCGCGGTCGTCCGACGCCGACACCGTCGCGCGCCTCGCCCGCGCCCAGGAGCGTGAGCTGCGCGAGTGGCTCTACGACGACCGGCCCTCGCCCGGGACGTCGCTCGCCGCCGAGCTGCGCGGGCTGGTCGCCGAGGTCGAGGACGGGCGCGTGGGCCGCCGCGCCGAGCCCATCGGAGCGCCCGTCGGCGCGTCCGGCGGGACGGCCGGAGAGACCGACCCCGGGCCCGTCGTGGTGGACGTCGTCGTGGTGGGCGACTGCACCCCCACCCAGGAGACCGCGGCGCTGCTCCAGGCGACGCGGGAGGCGCTCGTCAACGCCGTCGCCCACGGCGGGCCGCCCTACTCGGTCTACCTCGAGGTGAGCGACGCGGCCGTCGAGGTCTTCGTGCGCGACCGCGGGGACGGCTTCGACATGGACGACGTCGCGCCCGACCGGTTCGGCGTGCGGGAGTCGATCCTCGGACGGGTCCAGCGTCGCGGCGGGAAGGCCGAGATCATCAGCAGGCCGGGATGGGGCACGGAGGTACGGTTGCGCGTGCCGCGCGCCGTGGCGGAGCCCGAGCCCGCCCGCCCGCCGTCGGGGACCCCGGCGAGCTCACCGTCGAACTCACCGTCGAACCAGGAGACCCCGTGACGACCATCCCCAGCACACCGGCCGCCGGCGACCCCGCGACCGGTCCTGTCCCGGTGGTGCTCGTCGACGACCATCACATGTTCCGGGCGGGCGTGCGCGCGAGCCTCGACCCCGCGCTCGTCACGGTCGTGGGGGAGGCGGACGACGTCGGGTCGGCGGTCGCGCGCGTGCACGAGCTCCGTCCCCCGGTCGTGCTGCTCGACGTGCACCTGCCCGGTGGGAACGGGGGCGGCGGCGCGGAGGTCATCCAGCGCTGCGCGGACGTGCTCGGCGACGTGCGGTTCCTCGCGTTGTCCGTGTCGGACGCCGCGGAGGACGTCGTCGCGGTCATCCGCGCCGGGGCACGCGGGTACGTGACCAAGGCGATCTCCGGCCCGGACCTGTCTGCCGCCGTCGGGCAGGTCGCGGGCGGCGACGCGGTCTTCTCCCCGCGGCTCGCGGGCTTCGTGCTCGACGCGTTCGGGACGGGCGCGGGCGACGTCGCGGTGCGCGACGACGAGCTCGACCGGCTCTCGGCCCGCGAGCAGGAGGTCATGCGCCTCATCGCGCGCGGGTACACCTATCGCGAGGTCGCGTCCGAGCTGTTCATCTCGATCAAGACGGTCGAGACCCACGTCTCCGCCGTGCTGCGCAAGCTCCAGCTCTCGTCCCGCCACGAGCTCACCCGCTGGGCGGCCCAGCGCCGCCTCCTGTAGCCCCGAAGCGTTGTGGGCATGAGATGGGCCCGGTTCTCGACCGAGAACCGGGCCCATCTCATGCCCACAGCTTCAGGGGGTGGGTGGCCAGGCGGGGGAGAGGGTGACGACGTCGCCCACGACCGTGACCGCCGGGGGGCGGACGCCCGCGTCGCGGGCGCGGTCGGCGATGGTCGCGAGGGTGCCGACGGTGGTCCGCTGGCGCGGGCCGTAGCCGTCCTCGACGACCGCGACGGGCGTCTGCGGCGAGCGGCCCTGCGCGACGAGCGCGGCCGCCGTCTCCGCGAGCCGCGAGACGCCCATGAGCAGGACGACCGTGTGGTCGCTCGCGGCGGGGACCTTGCCGACGTCCTCGTGCCCGGTGAGCACGGTGAACCCGCGCGACAGGCCGCGGTGCGTCACCGGGATGCCCGCGGCGGCGGGGACGGAGACGGCGCTCGTCACGCCCGGCACGACCTCCACCGGGATGCCGTGCTCGCGGCACGCGTCGAGCTCCTCGCCGCCGCGCCCGAACACGTACGGGTCGCCGCCCTTGAGCCGCACGACCCGCCGCCCGACGAGGGCGTGGTGCACGAGGATCCGGTTGATCTCCGCCTGCGGCACCGGGTGGTGCCCCGGCGTCTTGCCGACGTCCACGACCTCGACGTCGTCGCCGAGCTCGGCGAGCAGGCCGCGTGGCCCGAGCCGGTCGACCACGACGAGGTCCGCCTCGGCGAGGAGGCGGCGTCCCCGCACCGAGATCAGTCCGGTGTCGCCGGGGCCGCCCCCGACGAGCGCGACCGTCCCGAGCGGCCGTACGAGCGGTCCGGAGACGGCGCCGGCGAGGTGGGCGTCGTCGTCGGCTGCTGAACGCACCCGCGCCGGGCGCACGGCGCGGAGCGGGAGCTCGCCCGCCTCGAGCAGCGCGGCGACGGCGTCGCGCACGCGCTGGGCGCGCCGTGGGTCCCGGCCCGCGTTGACCGACACCGTGACCTCTGCGGTCTGGCCGAGCGAGTCGTCGCGAGCCGGACCGCCCGCAACGTCACCCGGAGCCGTGCTCGGGACGCGCGTGCGCGCCACGGCGGGCACCCACGCGGTCGCGAGGTCTGCGTCACCCGCGGCGACGCAGAAGACCCGGTCGGCCTCGGCGTCGGCCGCGACCTCGGCGTCCACGTGCGGGTCGCCGGTCGCGGTGTGGACGAGCCACGCGCCGTCGAGGTCGCCCGTGAGGTAGTCGCGCCGCACCCACGACAGCCGCGCGCCGCGGTCCCGGGGCGCGGCCGCGTGCCCGTGGGCGCCCCCCGCGTCCTCGGTCCCGTGGACCGCGAGCAGTTCCGCGAGGTCCTCGCACACGAACGGCGCGACGACCGTCACGACGGCGCCCGCGTCGAGGAGGCCGCGCGTGCGGCGGGCGGCGACGGGACCGCCGCCGACCACGACGGTCCGGCGGCCGTCGAGACGCAGGCCCAGGGGGTACGTCTCGTGCTCGGGTGCGGTCACGGTCGCCAGCCTAGATCGCGTACGAGCCGGGCCGGGACGCCGGGCGGCGGGCGGCGGCGAGCGCGTCGCCGACCATGCCGGCGGCGAGCGTGCCGCCGTCCTGGCCGTCGACGAGCAGGAACGCGCCCGTGCGCCGGGCGACGACGTACTCCTCGGCGGCGACGGGCGACGCGAGCCGCAGCGTCACGCGACCGATGTCGTTGAGGTCGAGGCGCTCGGCGGGCTCGAGCTCGGCGGTGTCGAGGTCGAGCCGCCCGACGACGTCGCGCACCACGGCCTGCACCGTGCGCGTCGTGTGCTTGAGCAGCACGCGCGCGCCGGGCAGGAGCGGGCGGTCGCTGAGCCACGCGACGGTGCCCTCGACGTCCTGCGTGACCTCGGGGGCCTCCGCGGCCGACGCGATGAGGTCGCCGCGCGCGACGTCGACGTCGTCCGCGAGGCGGATCGTCACGGACTGCGGCGCGAACGCCTCCGTGAGCTCCTCGCCGGACGCGAGCGAGTCGGCCGTGTCGATCCCGACGACGGTCGTGCGGCGACCGGACGGCAGCACCACGACCTCGTCGCCGACCGTCACGACGCCCGACGCCACCTGGCCGGCGTAGCCGCGGTAGTCGCGGTAGCGCTCGTCGGCCGCGGCCTGCGGGCGGATGACGACCTGGACGGGGAAGCGGAACGCCTCGGTCTCCGGGTCGTCGCCCGTCGGGAGCTCCTCGAGCAGCTCGAGCAGGCTCGGGCCGTCGTACCAGGGCGTGTTGGCGCTCGCCCGGTCCACCACGTTGTCGCCCACCAGCGCGGACACGGGGAGCGTGTGCACGTCGCCGACGCCGAGCGACGTCGCGGCCGCGCGGATGTCCGCCGCGAGCTCCTCGTACCGGGCCTCGCTGTAGTCGACGAGGTCGATCTTGTTGACCGCGACGACCACGTGCGGCACGCGCAGGAGGCTCGCGACCGCGAGGTGGCGGCGTGTCTGCTCGAGCAGCCCCTTGCGCGCGTCGATGAGCAGCACGACGACGTCCGCGGTCGACGCGCCCGTGACGGTGTTGCGCGTGTACTGCACGTGCCCGGGGCAGTCGGCGAGGATGAACGACCGGCGCGCCGTGGCGAAGTACCGGTACGCCACGTCGATCGTGATGCCCTGCTCGCGCTCGGCGCGCAGCCCGTCGGTGAGCAGCGCGAGGTCGGCCGACTCGAGGCCGCGGTCGCGCGAGACGCGCTCGACGGCGTCGAGCTGGTCGGCGAGCACGGACTTCGAGTCGAAGAGCAGGCGGCCCACGAGCGTGGACTTGCCGTCGTCGACGGAACCCGCCGTCGCGAGGCGCAGCAGCGTCCCGCGGCGCGCGTCGTCGAGCGGCAGCGCCGCGTCGTCGGCGATGGCGCCGGTGCTGGTCTGGGTGCCCATCAGAAGTACCCCTCCTTCTTGCGGTCCTCCATGGCGGCCTCGGAGAGGCGGTCGTCGGCGCGGGTCGCGCCGCGCTCGGTGATGCGCGTCGCGGCGACCTCCGCGATGACGTCCTCGACGCCCGTCGCGTCCGAGCGCACGGCGCCGGTGCACGACATGTCGCCGACGGTCCGGTAGCGCACGGTCTCCGTCCGCAGGGACGCGGTCTCGGCGTCCGTGCGGGGCTCCGAGTACGGCCCGACGGCGAGCAGCATCCCGTCGCGGTCGAACACCTCGCGCTCGTGCGCGTAGTAGAGCTCGGGGAGCTCGATCCGCTCGCGCGCGATGTAGCGCCAGACGTCGAGCTCGGTCCAGTTCGACAACGGGAACACGCGCACGTGCTCGCCCGGCCGGTGGCGCCCGTTGTAAAGGTTCCACAGCTCCGGGCGCTGGTTGCGCGGGTCCCACTGGCCGAACTCGTCGCGCAGCGAGAACACGCGCTCCTTGGCGCGCGCCTTCTCCTCGTCGCGACGGCCGCCGCCGAACACGGCGTCGAACCGGTGGCCCGAGATCGCGTCGAGCAGCGGCTGCGTCTGGAGGGGGTTGCGCGTCCCGTCGGCGCGCTCGCGCAGGCGTCCGTCGTCGAGGTAGTCCTGCACGCTCGCGACCTCGAGGCGCAGGCCGAGGCGCTGCGCGGTCGCGTCGCGGTAGGCGAGCACCTCGGGGAAGTTGTGGCCGGTGTCCACGTGGAGCACGGGGAACGGCACCGGGCCGGGCGCGAACGCCTTGACCGCGAGGTGCAGCATCACCACCGAGTCCTTGCCGCCGCTGAACAGCAGCACGGGCCGCTCGAACTCGGCGACGACCTCGCGGATGATGTGGATGCCCTCGCTCTCGAGCGCGTCGAGCTGCGCGAGGCGGCGCCCGCCGGGCAGCGCCGTGGCGGGGACCGGCGCAGCCTCTACGGAGGCGCCGGCGGGAGCACCGGCGGGGGAGCCCGGTGCGTCGGTCGTCAGGTCGATGGTCGTCATGCCCGTCCTCATACGTGGAGTCCGCACTCTGTCTTGTCGAGCCCCGCCCAGCGGCCGGCCCTCGGGTCCTCGCCCGGCGCGACGCGCCGGGTGCACGGCTGGCAGCCGATCGACGGGTAGCCGTCGTTCAGCAGGGGGTTGAGGATCACCTGGTGCCGCGCGGCGTACGCGAGCAGGTCGTCCAACGACCAGGCCGCGAGCGGGTTGATCTTCACGAGCCCGTTCTTCTCGTCGAACGTCACGAGCGGGGTGCTCGTCCGGGTCGGCGCCTCGTCGCGGCGCACGCCCGTGACCCACACCTCGTAGCCCGCGAGCGTGCGGTGCAGCGGCTCGACCTTGCGCATCTGGCAGCACAGCGCCGGGTCTCGCCCGAACAGGTCCTTGCCGTGCGCCGCGTCCTGCTGGGCGACCGTGAGCTCGGGACGGACGTCGACGATCGTCACGTCCATCTGCTGCTCGACGGCGTCGCGCGTCCCGACCGTCTCGGCGAAGTGGTAGCCCGTGTCGAGGAACAGGACGTCGACCCAGGGGACCTGCGCCGCCACGACGTGGGGGAGCACGGCGTCGGCCATGGAGCACGCGACCGCGACGGACGTCCCGAACTCGCGTGCCGCCCAGGCGATGACCTCCTCGGCCGTCGCCTCCGGACGCGTGGCACCCTCGACGCCGGGCGTGCCCGCGCCGTGCAGCAGCTCCGCGCCCCGCCGCGCGATCTCGCGCAGCTCGTCGATCGACCGCTTGGGCCGGCCGTTGCGCTCGCGCTCCGCGTGGTGCGCCGCCTTCGCGCTCTCGCGCTGCTCGGCCTTCGCCCTCGCCGCGGCGCGCAGCGCGGCCAGCGGGTCGGCGGTGCCCGACGGCGGGGCGCCGGCGGTGGTGGTCGTCGCGCCCTGGTCCTCGCTCACTGGAGCGCCTCCTCGTCGGCTCGGTGCGCCCACTCGGCGAAGGTCTCGGTCCCGTCCTTGTCGGCCTCGTACCGCCGCACGACCCGCTCGACGTAGTCGGGCAGGTCGGTCGCGGTGACCTTGAGCCCGCGGACGGTGCGGCCCATCCCGGCGACCTCGCGGTCGTCCGACGCCAGCCCGCCGCCCAGGTGGACCTGGAAGCCCGGGACCTGCTCGCCGTCGTCGTCCATCACGAGCTGGCCCTTGAGGCCGATGTCCGCCGTCTGGATGCGCGCGCACGAGTTGGGGCAGCCGTTGACGTGCAGCGAGAGCGGCTTCATGTGCGACAGGTCGCCGAGCCGCTTCTCGAGCTCGTCGATCGTGGCGCTGGCGGTGTCCTTGGTGTCGACGATGGCGAGCTTGCAGTACTCGATGCCGGTGCACGCGATGGTGCTGCGGCGGAACGGGCTCGGGGCGGCGTCGAGCCCGTTGGCCTTGAGCGTCGAGACGACGTGCTCGACGTGCTCGTCCGGGACGTCGAGCACGAGCAGCTTCTGGTGCGGCGTGAGGCGCACGCGGTGGGACCCGACGGACTCGGCCAGGTCGGCGACGTTCGCGAGGATCGTCCCGGACACGCGCCCCACGTAGGGTGCCGCGCCGATGTAGTTGAGACCGTCCTTCTGCTTGTGCACGCCCACGTGGTCGCCGGGCACCGGCGGCTTGGGGGCGGGCGGGCCGTCGGGCAGCGCGTACCCGAGGTACTCGGTCTCGAGGACCTCGCGGAACTTCTCCGGTCCCCAGTCGGCGAGCAGGAACTTCAGCCGCGCCTTGTTGCGCAGGCGGCGGTAGCCGTAGTCGCGGAAGATCTGCACGACGCCGTGCCAGACGTCGGGCACCTGCTCCTCGGCGACGAACGCCCCGAGGCGCTCGCCGAGGCGCGGGTTCGCGGACAGACCGCCGCCGACCCACAGGTCGAACCCGATGCCGAGCTCGGGGTGGCGGAGCGCGACGAACGCGACGTCGTTGATCTCGTGCACGACGTCCTGGCTCGGGTGACCCGTGAGCGCGGTCTTGAACTTGCGGGGGAGGTTCGCCAGCTCCGGGACGCCGATGTACTTCTCGGTGATCCCCGCGACGGCCGGGCCGATGTCGATGAGCTCGTCGGCGGCGATCCCCGCGACCGGGCTGCCGAGCACGACGCGCGGGACGTCGCCGCACGCCTCCGTGGTCTGGAGGCCGACGGCCTCCAGGCGGCGCCAGATCTCCGGGACGTTCTCGACCTCGACCCAGTGGAGCTGGATGTTCTGGCGGTCGGTGATGTCGGCGCTGTCGCGGCCGAAGTCCTTCGAGATGTCCGCGATGACGCGGAGCTGCTCGGTCGTCAGGGCGCCGCCGTCGATGCGGACCCGGAGCATGAAGTACCGGTCCTCGAGCTCGTGCGGCTCGAGCGTGGCCGTCTTGCCGCCGTCGATCCCGGGCTTGCGCTGGGTGTACAGACCCCACCAGCGGAACCGCCCGTGCAGGTCGTCGCCGGTGATGGAGTCGAAGCCCTCCCGCGCGTAGATCGTCTCGATCCGCTCGCGGACGGACAGCCCGCCGTCCTCCTGCTTCCACTTCTCGTTGCCGTTGAGCGGCTCGGTGCCGTCGACCTTCCACTGCCCGTTCGGCCGGGCGGCGCGCGCCGGGCGGGCGGGCCGCTCACCGGTGCGGGCCGGGCGCTCAGGTCGGGCCGGGGTGGCGTCCGGCACCGTCGTGACCTGCGTCATCGGGGTTCCTCGTGTCCTCGTGCGGGGGCGGGGACGCGCGACGGCGAGCGCTCAGCGAGGGTGCGAGTGGCTGAGGACCGACGGCGCGCGCCGGTTCTCAGGGGTTCTCGGGGAGAGAGGCGAGCCAGGGCTCGCGCTGAGTCGGGCGCGGTTCAGCGACAACAGCTGAGACACGTGTGCGCGCACGCCGGCATCCCGTGACGCGAGGTCACGAGGAGGGTGCGGGCTGCCGTGGTCATGCCCTGAACGATAGCGGGGGTCCAGCGGCGTGGACAGCCCCGGTCCGCATGGTGGGAAACCGGAAATACTAGACCGTTCTAGTCTGGTTTGTCGAGCCCGTGGCGCTCGCCGTGGCCCGGGCGGTGCGCACCGCGCGCGACCCGGACGCATCTCACTTTGTGCAAACTTTCACGACAGGGTCGTCAGCAAATAGGATGGCGCCATGGAGTTCCTCTACAACGTCTTCGTCGCGCTGCACTTCATCGGGTGGGCCATCGTCCTCGGCGGCTACCTCGCGTCCCTGCGCTCGCCGGGCCTGTACAAGGGCGTCTTCCACGGCGCGCTCACCGCGCTCGTCGCGGGGGTCGCCATGGTGGGCATCGGCGAGGCGTCGGTCTGGAAGGACTGGGCCAGCGGCGGCCCGGACATGGCCAAGATCGGCGTCAAGCTGGTCATCGCCCTCGTCATCGCCGTGCTCGCGTTCGTCGCCAAGCGCCAGGGGGCCAAGGCGGCCGACGGCGCCGTCGCGCCGGGCGTGAAGCACGCCATCGGTGGCCTGACCCTCGTGAACATCCTCGTCGCGGTCTTCTGGAACTGACCGCAGCGACCCGGCGGGGCTCGTCGACGGATCGTCCGTCGGCGGGCCTTCGTCGTCCCCGAGGCGTTGACCTTCGAATAGGTGCATGGTCCACTAGTCGCATGGTCCTTCGATATCTCGTCCTCGGGCTCCTCACCGTCCGGCCCATGACCGGCTACGACCTCAAGCGCGCGTTCGACTCCTCCGTGCGCCACTTCTGGGCGGCCGACCGCTCGCAGCTCTACCGCACGCTCGCCGCGATCGTCGACGCCGGGCTCGCGGAGGTCGAGGTCGTGCCCCAGGAGAGCTACCCCGACCGGAAGGTCCACACGATCACCGACGCCGGCCGCGCGGCGCTGCGCGACTGGCTCGCCTCGCCGCTGGAGCCGGAGGACTCCCGCGAGCCCTTCCTCGGCCGCGTCTTCTTCGCGGACCAGCTCGACGACGACGGGGTCGCGACGCTCCTCGCGTCCCGTCGCGCGCTGGCGGAGGAGACGATCGCCGCGCTCGCCGCGGAGGAGGAGCGGGTCGCGGCGGTCCTCGCGGACGGCGGGCCGGACGCGGACCGCGTCCGCGACACCCGAGGGCTCGCGCTCCGGCTCGCGACCCTGCGCCACGGGCTCGCCCACGCCCGGACCGAGCTTACGTGGCTCGACGAGACCGAGCGGGAGGTGCTCGCGTGACCGTGCCGGACGCCGTCGTGCACCACCCGCCGAGACGCCCGGGCGCCCCGGGCAGGGACGCCGCCTCCGTCGTCCTGCTGCACGGGGGCAACGTGGCGTCATGGATGTGGGAGCCGCAGGTCGAGCACCTCGCCGACCTCGACCTGTGGACGCCCGACCTGCCGGGCTTCGGGTCCCGTGCGGCCGAGGACGTGGTGTCGCTCGACGCCACCGCCGACGACGTGGCCGCCCTCGTCGCGACGCTGCCCACGGGCCGTGCCGTCCACCTCGTCGGGCTGTCGTACGGCGGGGTCGTCGCCCTGCACGCTGCGGCCCGGCACCCCGGGCTGGTCCGCTCGGTCGTCGCGTCCGGCGCGGCGGTCGACGGCGTGCGCGGGCTCACCGGGGCGTTCGGGCGGGCGCAGCTCCGGGTGTGGGACCGGCGCTGGTACTGGGCGGCGCAAGCGCGCTCCTTCGGCCTCCCCGCGGACGCGCGCGACCTGTTCGTCAGGTCCGGCCTCGCGATCCGCCGCGACAACATGGCCCGGACGGTGCGCGAGGTCTACGACGGGTGCTGGCCGGCCGGTCTCGAGGTATCCGGTGCGCGCGTCCTCGCCGTCGCCGGCTCGCGAGACCTGCGCGCCGCCCGCTCCGCGCTCGGGACGATCGCCCGCCGGGTCCCGGACGCCGTCGTGCGCCTCGCGCCCGGGATGCACCACCAGTGGAGCGCGGAGGACCCGGACCTGTTCAGCGCGATGATCAGGTCCTGGGTGGTCGACGGCGTCGCGCACCCGCGGCTGGTGCCGCTCGCGGGGAGTGCGTAGCGCGACCGACGTGCGAGGGTTTCCCCCGTGAGCATCGGTGGAGAGGTCCTCGTCGGGCTGGCGATCCTGGTCGGCCTGATCGGGATCGTCGTGCAGATCCTGCCCGGGAACGTGCTCGTGCTCGGCGCGATCCTCGTGTGGGCGATCGTCACCGGCGGCACCGCCGCGTGGGTCGTCTTCGCGGTCGCCGCGGTGCTCGTGGTCGCCGCCGAGGTGTCGCAGTACGTGCTCGCGGGCCGCCACATGCGCCGCGCGGACGTCCCGTGGTCGACCCTCGTGTGGGGCGGGATCGCGGGCGTCGTCGGGTTCTTCGTCATCCCGGTGATCGGCCTGTTCATCGGCTTCGTGCTCGCGGTGTTCGTCGCCGAGCTGCTTCGCCGCCGCGACCGTCGCGCCGCGTGGCGCGCGACCGTCGCCGCCATGCAGGCCACCGGCATCACGATCCTCGTCCAGCTCCTGGGTGGCCTCCTCGCGGCGGCGACGTGGGGCGTCGGGCTCGCGATCACCTGACCGGTGGTGGAGTCCCTGATCAGCCGGGGATCTCCATCACGTAGAGCGTGTTCCCGTCGACGTCGCGCAGCGAGAACATGGGCGGGACACCCTCCCAGAGCAGGAGCTCGCCGGTGCTCGCCCCGGCGCCGGTGAGCGCCGCGTGGTCGGCGGCCGCGTCGGAGGTCGTGAGGCGGATGCCGGTGTCGACGCCCGCGGGGAGGCCGTCCCCGGCCGCGACGAGCGCGACGGACGTCGCGGAGCCCGGGGGAGCGACCTCGATCCAGCGGAACCCCTCCTGGAGCTCGCCGTCCATGCGGACCTCGAAGCCGAGCGTCCCGGTGTAGTAGGCGAGCGCGCGGTCCTGGTCGGTGACCGGGACCGCGACGGTGTGCACGCCCGTGAGGTGGGTCGTCGCCATGGTGGGCTCCTTCGTGTGCGGCAGGTGGTGCGGTAGGTGGTGCGGACGAACGGGGAGACCGTCGCGGACGACAGGACTCATCGGCGGGGCGGCACCGGGTGTGGGCGCGGGCGCCTAGGCTGGAGGGGCTATGGCTTCGCTCTTCGAGAACCTCCCGCTGCCCGGCCTCGACACGCTGTTCGACGGCCCGCGCGTCGACCACGGCGGCGAGTCCCGCCTCCCGCGGACCGCCCCGCGCTGGACCGACGACCCGGCCGTGCCCGACGGCGCCGGGTCGCCCGCCGGGGACGGCACCGCGGGCGGGGCAGAGACGCGAGGCGACGGCGCGCCGTCGGGCTCCGCACCGGGCGAGCGCCGCGGCCGGTACGCCCACCTCGACCCCGAGGCGCTGCTCGACGGGCTCAACCCGCAGCAGCGCGAGGCCGTCGTGCACGCGGGTGGCCCGCTGCTCATCGTGGCTGGCGCGGGGTCGGGCAAGACACGTGTGCTGACGCACCGCATCGCGTACCTGCTCGCGACGCGCCGGTCCAACGCCGGGCAGATCCTCGCTATCACGTTCACCAACAAGGCCGCGGCGGAGATGCGCGAGCGCGTCGAGACGCTCGTGGGGCCGGGTGCGCGGAACATGTGGGTTTCGACGTTCCACTCGGCGTGCGTGCGCATCCTGCGGCGCGAGGCCAAGACGCTCGGGCTGCGGTCGAGCTTCTCGATCTACGACGCCGCGGACTCGCAGCGCCTGATCACGCTCGTCACGCGCGAGCTGGACCTCGACCCCAAGAAGTACCCGGCCCGCTCGCTCGCCAACAAGATCTCGGACCTCAAGAACGAGCTCATCGACCCCGAGACGTACGCGCGCGACTCGGGCGCGCACGCGACCGACGACGGTCTCGCGGCGCGCGGCGGCCAGCACGGCGCGAGCGTGCCCGAGTTCGACCAGGTGCTCGCCGACGTCTACACGCGCTACCAGGCGCGGCTCGTCGCGGCGAGCGCGCTCGACTTCGACGACATCATCATGACGACGGTCAACCTGCTGCAGGCGTTCCCGGCCGTCGCGGAGCACTACCGCCGCCGGTTCCGGCACGTGCTCGTCGACGAGTACCAGGACACCAACCACGCGCAGTACGTGCTCGTGCGCGAGCTCGCGGGCGTCGGCGAGGACTCGGCGGCGACCGACGCCGCGACGAGCGGGACGGGCGAGGCGCAGGTCCCCGCGCTCGACCCCGCCGAGCTCACCGTCGTCGGCGACGCCGACCAGTCGATCTACGCGTTCCGCGGCGCCACGATCCGCAACATCCTCGAGTTCGAGGCCGACTACCCGGACGCCCGCACCATCCTGCTCGAGCAGAACTACCGCTCGACGCAGAACATCCTCTCGGCCGCCAACGCCGTCATCTCGCGCAACCCCGACCGCAAGCCCAAGCGCCTGTGGACGGACTCGGGCGCGGGCGCCAAGGTCATCGGCTACGTCGCGGACAACGAGCACGAGGAGGCGCGGTTCGTCGCCGAGGAGATCGACCGCCTCGGCGACTCCGACGGCGTGCGCCCCGGCGACGTCGCGGTGTTCTACCGGACCAACGCGCAGTCCCGCGCGCTGGAGGAGGTGCTCATCCGCGTCGGCCTGCCGTACAAGGTCGTCGGCGGCACGCGCTTCTACGAGCGTCGCGAGGTCAAGGACGCCGTGGCGTACCTGCGCGCGATCGACAACCTCGACGACGACGTCAACCTGCGCCGCGTGCTCAACACGCCCAAGCGCGGGCTGGGCGACCGGGCCGAGGGCGCGGTCGCGGCGCTCGCGGACCGCGAGCGCATCTCGTTCGGCGCGGCGCTGGCCCGCATCGACGAGATCCCCGGCCTCACCAACCGCACGCTCAACCCGCTGCGCGCGTTCGTCGACCTCATGACGGGGCTGCGCGAGCTCGCGGACTCCGGCGCGACGCCGTCGGACATCCTCGGCGCCGTCCTCGACCGGACCGGGTACCTCGCCGAGCTGCGCGCGAGCGACGACCCGCAGGACGCGACGCGCGTCGAGAACCTCGCCGAGCTGCACGCCGTCGCGACGGAGTTCACGGAGCTCGACCCCGAGGGCACGCTGTCCGACTTCCTCGAGCGCGTCTCGCTCGTCGCGGACGCCGACCAGATCCCCGCGGACGACGGCGCCGACGAGGACGCCGAGGGCGAGGAGAAGGAGGACCCGGGCGTCGTCACGCTCATGACGCTCCACACGGCCAAGGGCCTCGAGTTCCCCGTCGTGTTCCTCACCGGCATGGAGGACGGGACGTTCCCGCACATGCGGTCCCTGCACGACGACGCCGAGCTCGCCGAGGAGCGCCGCCTCGCCTACGTGGGCATCACCCGTGCGCGCGAGCGGCTCTACGTCTCGCGGTCCGCGGTGCGGTCGGCGTGGGGCATGGCGAACGAGTTCCCGCCGAGCCGGTTCCTCGAGGAGATCCCCGAGGAGCTGTGGGACTGGCGGCGGCGCGAGTCGTCGATGGCGACCCTGCGCGCGGGCGGGTCGGTCTGGGGTCGCGGCTCGGGCTCGGGCTCGTGGTCCGGTTCGCGGTCCGGGTTCGGGTCGGGGGCGCGGTCAGGGGCCGACGACGACGGGTCTACCGTCCGCGGCCCTCGTTCCTCGGGCCGCTCCCGCCAGACCCGCCACGACCCGTCGTCGTCGGCCCCTGCCCGCGCCGCGTTCGGCTCGCCGTCCGGAGGTGCGAAGTTCGGGTCGGCGACGCCGCGCGCCGACGGGGACGTGCCGAACCTCTCCGTGGGAGACAAGGTCACGCACGACGCGTACGGGCTCGGGACGGTCGTCGCGCTCGAGGGGGCGGGGCCGAACGCCGTCGCGAAGATCGACTTCGGCGCGGACGGGACCAAGCGGCTGCTGCTGCGGTACTCGCCCGTCACCAAGCTCTGACGAGCGCGGCGGTCGACCGGCCGGTCGCGCCCGCCGACACGTGGACGCCTTGCGCGGGTCAGCCGATCGTGCCGAGCGCGCGGTAGGCGAGGACGAACGCTGCGGCGACGACGGCGGTGCCTGCGACGGCGATCGTGACCGGCAGGCCTCCGCGGAGCCGACGTGCGAGCATGCCGCCGAGAAGGACGAGCGCGACGACGCCGATCGCGACCCAGTAGGTGGCGCCCGTCGTCTCGACGACCGTCGTGAGCCCGTACACCGACTCGCCGAGGCCGACGCCCACGAGCACCGCGGTGCCGAGGGCGGCGCGGACTCCGGTGCGCCACAGCCACGCCGCCGCGACCCCGACGAACGGGCCGACGACGAGACCGACGACCCCGAACATCGTCGGGTCGTAGAAGTACCCGCGGAGGTCGGCGGCCACGGTGTAACCCAGGGTGAGCAGCACGAAGCTCGCGGCACCGAGCGTGGCGGCGTGCCCGGTCCGGACCCGCGGGTCGCGTGCCGACCAGGCGACCAGGAGAGCGGTGAGCAGCGTCCAGCCGCTCGCCGAGTTCGCGAAGGGGGCCACGGCGTCGGGCAGGAACCCCTGGGCGTACGAGGTCAGGCCGCCGAGCAGGACGCTCGCGACGAGCACGACGGCTCCCCTCGACCAGGGCTGCCCGTCGCGCGCCGCACTCCCGGCGCGGAGGGATGGTGTGGAGGGCGAGCGGTCGTCGGGGCGGTCGTGGAGCGAGGTCACGTCAGGCACCCCTCGACGGTAGGTGCGCGGTCGTGGCCGGGCGTCACCCCGTCGTCGGGCACGTGCGCGCGGGGCGTCCTACCGTGGCAGGACGACCGAGCCCCGAGGAGCCTCCCGTGACCCAGCCGGCCGCCCGTCCCGCCCCGTGGCCCGACCTCGACGTGCGGCGCTGGGAGCCGACCCGGCGACCGCTCCACCTGTTCACGCAGGTGATCGGCAAGGTCGTGCTCGGCCTGACGCCGTTCGTCAACCACTGGTGGAACGTCGCCTTCCACGTCACGTCGCGCGGCTTCGTCACGCCCGTGATGCAGGTCGGTGACCGCGCGCTCGACGTCGAGATCGACCTGGTGGCGGAGCGCGTCGCGTTCCGCACGTCCGACGGACGCACCGAGACCATCGGACTGGGGCCGATGTCCGTCGCCGACTTCTACGCCCGCACCCTCGCGTGCCTCGACCGCCTCACCGTGCCCGTGCGCGTGTGGTCGACCCCGCGCGAGATCCCCGACCCCGTGCCCTTCGAGGAGGACACCGAGGTCGGGGAGTGGGACGGCGAGCTCACGCGCACGTGGCTCGTGACCGTCCAGCGGGTCGTCGCGGTGATGGAGCGGTTCCGCTCCGGGTTCTACGGCAAGTCGAGCGGGCCGCGCTTCTACTGGGGTGCGTTCGACCTGGGACTCACGCTGTTCAACGGGCGGCCCTTCCACCAGCCGGACGACGTCGAGCCCATCTACCGCTACGCGGAGAACGCCGAGAACCTCGCCGTCGGCTACTGGCCCGGCGACCCGACGACGCACGCCGACCAGGTCTACGCGTACGCGTACCCGCAGCCGCCGGGGGCGGCCGACCTCGACCTCACCCCGGGGTACTGGGACCCGGGCCTGCGCGAGGCGGTGCTCCCGTGCGGGGTGCTGCGCGACGCGGCCGACCCCGACGCCGTCCTGCTCGCGTTCTTCGAGCGCTCCTACCGCGAGCTGGCGACGGCCGCGGGGTGGGACCTCGACGCGTTCACCGGCCCGGTCCCGTCGGGCTGACGGGACCGGGCCTGCGGCTGACGGGAGCCGCAGGGCCGGCGGACCCTCAGGAGGCCTGGCGGTGCTGCGTGGTGAGCGCGGCGCGCAGGCCTGCGACGTCCGACCCTGCCTCCGCGAGCGCGTCGACCAGCGCGCGGTGCGCCGTCGAGCCCTTCGCGCGCGCGACCGCGGCGAGGACGTGGCCCGAGTCGATGGTTCGCGACCCCTCGTGCACCGCCTCGCGCAGCGAGAGCTCGAGCGCCTTCTTCGCCTCGGGCGTGAACGGGATGTGCGAGCGCCGGTTGCGTCGCCCGCGACGGCGCTCGTCGTCGCCCGCCCGGTCGAGCGCCCCCGGCCCGAAGGCCGCGTCCGTGCGCGCACGGATCTCGTCGAGGTCGATCCCGAGGGCGGCGAGCGCCGGACCGTCGAGCGTGTCGTGACGACTCGCGGAGTCGACGTGGCGTTCGAGGTCGTCGGTCGCGACACCGACGGCGGCGAGCGCGGTGGCGCCCGTGCCGCCGTCCTGGCCGGCGAGGGAGAGGAGCAGGTGCACGGCGTCGATGGCATCGTCGCCGCGCGAGCGTGCCACCTCCTGGGCGCCGACCACCGTCTCGCGAGCGTCGGCGGCGAAGCGTTCGAACATGTCATGACCTCCTGGTGGTGCGGGACGCCCCGTACTTCTTGTGCACGGCCTGACGGGAGACGCCGAGCCGGTCGGCGATCTCCTGCCACGACCAGCCGAGCGCACGGGCGTGCTCGACCTGCAGCGCCTCGAGGCGCTCGGCGAGCACGCGCAGCGACCGCACGGCCCGCAGCCCCGTGTCGGGGTCGGTGCTGCTCGCGGCGTCCATGTCGACGGGTTCCATGGCTGTCAATCTAGGTTGACGCAGCCATGTTGTCAACTCGCGTTGACAACGGCGGACGCCGATCCGGGGGTCGGGACCGGTCGGCTACTGTCGTGCCGCCGCGCGGCACGAGCGCGCGGGACGTCGAGCCACAGGGGAGATCTCGCGATGCAGCACCGGTACGGAACGCGGAGGGCAGCGCGTGTCGCTCCGGTCGCGGCGGTCGTCGCCCTGGCCCTCACGGGCTGCGGCGCCGATGCCCCGGACCCCGGTCCGGCGGCGAGCACGACGGAGGCGACCGCGTTCTCCACCGACCCGACACCCGTTGCGGTCCGGGGCGACGTCCTCGGGCTCGACCTCGAGGGCACCGTCGGTCCCCTCGTCGTCGACGGCGACCTCGCGGTCCTGCGCATCGAGGTCGGGGCGAGCGGCGGCGAGGGGTCGCTGCTGACCGGCGGTGTGTTCGGGAACCGGGCGATCTCGGACCAGGAGGACTCGTTCGACGGGGTGCGGCTGGTCGACCTCGACGCCGGTGTCGTCCGCGAGGCGGCGCGATCGGGCTCCGGGAAGGCGCTCGCCGCGCTCGGCGAGCAGTACATGATCGCGCCGGGCCGTGAGCCGGTCGTGGGCTTCGTCGCGTTCGACGCGCCGACCACGCCGAGCATCGCGGTCCTCGTGCCGTCCCTCGGCCTCGTCGAGGACGTCCCCGTGGTGGCCGCCGCCGACGCCGACGGTCTCACGGTGCCGGTGGCCGACCTCGCCCCGGCCGGCGTCGACGACGTCGTGGCGCCGACCGCCGTCCTCGAGACGTACAGCGCCACGGCCGACGACGCCGTCCGCACGCGCGACACGGGCGAGAAGGTGAGCGTCAACGTGAGCTCCGACGTGCTGTTCGGCGTCGACTCCGCCGACCTGGGCCCGGAGGCGGACACCGCGCTCGAGGCCGTGGCGGGCGAGCTCGCGCTCGCGGCCGACGGCGAGCTCGTGGTCGTCGGGCACACGGACGACGTGGGCGAGGACGCCGCGAACCAGGACCTGTCCGAGCGCCGGGCGCAGGCCGTGGCTGACCGGCTCGGCCAGGTCGCCGACCTCGGCCGGTTCGACGTGCGCGTCGAGGGCCGCGGCGAGCGGGAGCCGGTCACGACCGAGCTCACGGACGAGGCGCGCTCCCTGAACCGCCGGGTCACGGTCGAGTTCACCGCCGCCGACGAGCCGGTCGTCGTCGAGGGACCGACCGGCGACGTCGCCGCAGCCGAGGGGCCGACGGTCGACGGTCTGGGGGGCGTCACGCTCGAGCACCGCGACACGGTGGGTGACGTCCAGAGCCTGCACGTCGAGCTCGTCGAGGTGCGACGCGCGGGCGGCTACCTCGTCGGCACCCTCGACGTGCGCAACGACGGGGCGGACTACGCGACGTTCGTGAGCGTGCTCGGGTCCGTCCGCGACGGCCGCGGCGACCTCGGCAGCGGGCTCCTGGGCGCGAGCAACGTCACCCTGCTCGACGGCGGCGTGCGCGTCTACCCGGTCGACTACCTCGTGGAGCCCACGTTCTACGACCTCAACGAGCGCAACGTGCTCGCGGACCTGCAGGTCGGCTCCCTGAACCCGGGCGTCACGTCCCGCGTGACCGTCGTCTGGCCGGACACGGGTTCCGACTCCGTCGTCGTCGACGTGCCCGACGGCTCGACGACCGTCTCGGACGGCAGCACGCCGGTGCGGTTCGTGGGCGTGCCGGTCGCGGACTGACCGCGCACCGCCCGGGACGCCGCGTGACGAACGGAACACGCGGCGGCCACCGTCGGGTGCCACCGCGCGATAGGAGCCGACGCCTTCCCGGGCTACCCTGTACGGGGATGTCTTGATGTCGAGACATCGGTCATGCCGCACACGGCGCATCAGACGGAAGGACGCAGCAGGGTGGACCTGTTCGAATACCAGGCGCGCGACATCTTCGAGAAGCACGGCGTGCCCGTGCTGGGCGGGGTCGTCGCGACGACGCCCGAGGAGGCCCGCGCAGGCGCTGAGAAGCTCGGCGGCGGCACCGTGGTCGTCAAGGCCCAGGTGAAGACCGGCGGCCGCGGCAAGGCCGGCGGCGTCAAGCTCGCCCACTCGCCCGAGGAGACCGCCGAGAAGGCGTCGGAGATCCTCGGCATGGACATCAAGGGCCACACGGTCCACCGGGTCATGGTCGCCCAGGGCGCCAAGATCGCCGAGGAGTTCTACTTCTCGGTGCTCCTCGACCGGTCGAACCGCAACTACCTCGCCATGTGCTCCGTCGAGGGCGGCATGGAGATCGAGCAGCTCGCGGTCGAGCGCCCCGAGGCGCTCGCCAAGGTCGCGGTCGACCCGATCGTGGGCATCGACGAGGCCAAGGCGCGCGAGATCGTCGACGCCGCCGGCTTCGCCGAGGAGCTCAAGGCCCCGGTCGCGGCGGTCATCCAGAAGCTCTGGACCGTCTTCACGGCCGAGGACGCGACCCTCGTCGAGGTGAACCCGCTCGTCCGCACCGAGGACGGCTCGATCATCGCCCTCGACGGCAAGGTCACGCTCGACGACAACGCGTCGGAGGTCCGCCACCCGGACCACGAGGCGCTGGAGGACAAGGAGTCGACCGACCCGCTCGAGGCCAAGGCCAAGGCGAACGGCCTCAACTACGTCAAGCTCGACGGCGAGGTCGGCATCATCGGCAACGGCGCAGGGCTCGTCATGAGCACGCTCGACGTGGTCGCGTACGCGGGCGAGGCCCACGGCGGCGTGAAGCCGGCCAACTTCCTCGACATCGGCGGCGGCGCCAACGCGCAGGTCATGGCCAACGGCCTCGACGTGATCCTCAACGACCCGCAGGTCAAGTCGGTGTTCGTCAACGTCTTCGGCGGCATCACCGCGTGCGACGAGGTCGCCAAGGGCATCGTGGGTGCGCTCGAGATCCTCGGCGACGAGGCTTCCAAGCCGCTCGTCGTGCGCCTCGACGGCAACAACGTGGACCTCGGCCGCGCGATCCTGCGCGAGGCGAACCACCCTCTCGTGACCCTCGCCGAGACCATGGACGGCGGGGCCGACAAGGCTGCCGAGCTGGCCAACGCCTGATCGCCCGAAGACGCGGAAAGCTGAGACAGAGAACACCATGTCGATCTACCTGAACTCCGACTCCAAGATCATCGTCCAGGGCATCACCGGCGGGATGGGTGCCAAGCACACCGCCCTCATGCTCGACTCGGGCGCGCAGATCGTCGGCGGCGTCAACGCCCGCAAGGCCGGCACGACCGTCACGCACAAGGACCACGAGGGCAACGACGTCACGCTCCCCGTGTTCGGCACCGTGGCCGAGGCCATGGCCGAGACCGGTGCGAACGTGTCCGTCCTCTTCGTCCCGCCGGCGTTCACCAAGGACGCCGCGATCGAGGCCGTCGACGCCGAGATGCCGCTCATCGTCGTCATCACCGAGGGCGTCCCCGTCCAGGACACGGCCGAGGTCTGGGCCTACCTCCAGGGCAAGAAGACGCGCATGATCGGCCCCAACTGCCCCGGCATCATCACGCCGGGCGAGTCGCTCGCCGGCATCACCCCGCACACCATCACGGGCAAGGGCCCCGTCGGTCTCGTGTCGAAGTCGGGCACGCTGACCTACCAGATGATGTACGAGCTCAAGGACCTCGGGTTCTCGACCGCCATCGGCATCGGCGGCGACCCGATCGTCGGCACCACGCACATCGACGCGCTCGAGGCGTTCGAGAACGACCCCGAGACTCAGGCGATCGTCATGATCGGCGAGATCGGCGGCGACGCCGAGGAGCGTGCCGCGGCGTACATCAAGGAGCACGTGACCAAGCCGGTCGTCGGCTACGTCGCGGGCTTCACCGCTCCGGAGGGCAAGACGATGGGCCACGCCGGCGCCATCGTCTCGGGCTCCGCGGGCACCGCGCAGGCCAAGAAGGAGGCCCTCGAGGCCGTCGGCGTCAAGGTCGGCAAGACGCCGTCCGAGACCGCCGCGCTCCTGCGCGAGGTCCTCGCCTGACCCCGGCTCCACCGCAGGACCCCTGACCCGGGTCCACGCACCCGACGCCCCGCGACCGCTCCGCCGGTCGCGGGGCGTCGTGCGTCCGGGCCCGTGCCCGATGCCGGCCGGTCAGGGGGTCGGGTCGCGGTCGCCGCTCGGGACCGTCGGCGCTCCCGAGGCGGCCAGCCACGCGTCGAGACGCACCCACTGCGCGTAGAGCCACGCGGCGCGCTCCTCGTCGCCCGCCGGGAGCGCCTCGCGGGGCGTCGCCCAGATCTTGAGCGTGAGGCGCTTGTCCATCGGCAGCTCGCGCCAGATGTCGCGCACCGTGACCAGGCGCTCGAGGCCCGTGTGCGCGACGACCGCCACGCCCGTCGTCGGCGTCGCGTCGAGCGCGGCGAGGAAGCCGCCGACGTGCGGCGCCATGACGTGCGGCATCCCCTCGGCGAGCGCGGCGAGGTCGTGCTCGCCGGAGGAGCGCAGCGCCGCGATCCGGGCGTCGCGGCGACGCGGCGTGACGTTCCCGCCCTCGGGGAAGAGCAGCACGGCGGAGTCGGGCGCGAGATCGGTGGCGAGCGTGGCGACCGCCTCGCTGCCCGACGGCGCGCCGCGCGGCCGCCGCGAGCGCGGCACCACGAAGTACGCCGGGACTCGGTGGAGCAGGACGTCGATCGCGGGGTCCCACTGGAGCGTGTCCTTGAGCACGACGCGCGGCTCACGCCCCGCTGCGTTGACGATGCGGTCCATGAGGACGAACGAGTCGCCGGGCCCGGCGTGTCGGCTCACCACGAGGACCGGGGCCCCGTCGAGCCCGTCGGCCTCGCTGAGGTCGACGTCGATCCGCAGCCGCAGCGTCCAGCGCACCTGCCAGAAGAGCACCGAGAGCATCGCGCCCGCGAGGCGGACGTGCGCGCGCCGGAACGCCGGGCGGTGCAGGGCCCACCCGAACCCCGAGCCCACCCAGAGGCCGAACAGCGCGACGATCGCGGCGGCGTCCCACACGACGTAGAAGCTCGCGACCCACAGGACGCGCGGCGCGCGCAGGCGGCCGGGCAGCGCCCAGCTCACGATGCCGCCGACGAGCAGGACGAGCATGATGCTCGTCGGGACGAGCAGGACCGCGAGGACGACGACGGCCGGTGCGAGGAGCAGCCGGCGGACCCAGCGGGGCGGGGGCGCGACGTTCACGCGTCGCCCAGCTCGTCCAGGTAGCGGCGCGACGCCGCGTACGACGAGGCGGCGCGCGCTCGGGTCGTGTCGAGCCGGCGCGACGACGAGAGCCGGTCGTCGCCGGGGAGCGGCCCGCCGCTCGGGAGGACGTGGACCGTCACGTCGTCGGGGACCTCGGCGAGCTCGCGCGCGAACCGGTGCCGCCGGGAGATCTCGAACGTCACCTTCGCGACCTCGACCGCGGTCCGCGGCGGCCGCAGCGGCTCCTCGATCCGGCCGACCTGGAGCACCCAGACCGTCCGCGCGCCGCGGCGCACGGCCTCGCCCAGCGGGATCGAGGAGACCACGCCGCCGTCGACGTAGTGCTCGTCCCCGATGCGCGTGGGCGGCAGTGCACCCGGCACGGACGCCGAGGCGAGCACGGCCTCGACGAGCGGGCCGTCGCTGAACCAGCGCTCGGCCGCCCGCTCGATCGAGGCCGCGGCGACGACGAGCGGCACGGGGAGGTCGGCGAACGTCGTGCGCTCGCCGAGCACCTGGCGCAGGAGCGCGCGCAAAGGCGCCGGGCTGGCGAGGTGGGTGCGCGTCGTCGCGAGCCGGTGCACCTGCCGGTACCACGCCTCGCCGTAGACCTGCGCGGCCGCGGGCGACGACCAGGCGGACTCCAGGCGGGGGACGACGGCGGGCGTCGGGTCCGCCGCGAGGGCCGCCCCGTTGATCGCGCCGATCGACGTCCCGACCACGAGGTCGGGCGTGATGCCGCGCTCCAGCAGCGCCCGCAGCATGCCGATCTGGACCGCGCCGCGCACGCCACCGCCACCCAGGACGAACGCGGTGGGGGCGGGCGCCGTCGTCATGGACCGATCGTAGGCGCGGGTAGGCTGGCGCGCCGGGGCGAATGCCACGTACCGACCACTCGATCGACGACGATGGGCACCATGAGCACCACCAGCACGACGCGTGGTGCGCGCACGCGCACCGTGGACGGCAGCCCGGCCCCTGCACCGGTCGTGGTCCGGCGCGGGCCGTCGGGCGTGCTCGCCGCGCTCCAGGCGCTCGCGCTGTCCCTCGCGGTCGTCGTCCTGCCGGGCGTCGTGGCCTTCCTCGCGTCCTCCACCGGGTCCTCCGAGGGCACGGGGTGGGGCCAGTCCGTGACGATCGCCGCGGGCTTCTGGCTCCTCGGCCACGGGGTCCCCCTCGTCGCGAGCGGGACGACCGTCACGCTGGTCCCGCTCGGGCTCACCGCGCTCGCGCTGTTCTGCTGCTTCGCGTCCGCGCGGCGCTCCGCGCACACGACGACGTCCGCGTGGGTCACGGGCACCGTGACCTACGCGCTCGCGACGCTGGGCGTCGCGCTCCTCGCGGGGTCGACACCGCCCTGGGGTCTCGCGGTCGCCGTCGTCGGGGGAGCGCTCGTCGGCGGGCTCGGCCTCGGGGCCGGGATCCTCGCACGGCCGGACGCTCCCTTCGTCGGCGACCTCACGCAGCGGCTCGACGGGTGGCTCCCGCCGTCGGTGCGGCTGGGCCTGCGCGGCGGCCTGCTCGGCACGAGCCTGCTGGCCGGCGTCTCCGCCGTGGTCGTCGGGGCGTGGCTCGTCGCCGGTCGCGCGACGTCGGGCGACATCGTCGCCGGGCTCGTGCCCGGGACCGTCGGTGGGATCGTCCTCGCGCTCGCGCAGCTCGCGGTCCTGCCGAACGTCGTCGCCTGGGCGGGTGCCTGGCTCGTCGGGCCGGGCTTCGCCGTGGGCGAGGGCAGCACGTTCGCCCCGACCGGCTCCGAGCCCGGCGCGCTGCCGGCGATCCCCCTGCTCGGCGCGTTGCCCGGCGACGACTGGACCAACGCGGTGACGCCCTGGGTGCCGGCCGTCGTCGTCGCGCTCGGCGTCGTGGCCGGGGCCTTCGTGTGGCGCCGCCTGCGCGACGTGACCGGCACCCACCCGGACGACGACGTCCGGTGGCTCGACGTCGGCCTCGCCCTGGGCGGGGTCGCGCTCGGCGCAGGCCTCCTCGTCGGGCTCGTGAGCTGGCTCGCGGGCGGAGCGGTCGGGCCCGGTCGGCTCGAGGTCGTCGGCGCCGACGCGCTCGTCGTCGGCGCGCTCGCCGCGGCCGAGATCGGTGGCGGCGCCGCGCTCGCGATCCTCTGGGCGCGGCTCGACGTCCTGGGCCGCCGCCACGGCGACCCCCTCGACGACGAGGCCTGACCTGCCGAGGCAGAACCTCGGTCCGCCGAGGAAGAACCGTGGTCGCGCGAGGTAGAACCGTGGTGCAGCATCGGGCCCGCTGGGTTGGGTCCGCGGTGGGGGTGGCCTCGGTGCTCGGGGCTGCGGCGCCGTCACCCCGGCCCTTCGGCCGTGGGTTCTAGGAGCGCCGCTCTGACGCCCCTTCGCATCCGAGC
>NZ_JBHVMH010000016.1:0-83472 GCF_042797035.1 Cellulosimicrobium sp. NPDC057862 | reverse complement strand
GGTGGTGCCGCGTCTACCATCCGCCGCTCGTTCCTCGCGGCTCCCGCCAGGCCCGCCACGACGCGGCACCACCACCCACCCCGCCCGGCGTCGTCCCCCTGGTCTTCGCTCACCCGGGCGACCGCCCGCGGTGTCGGTCTCGCCAGTCCGCTGCCGCTGCCGCCGCTGCCGCCGCTGCCGCCGCCGGATGAAGCCGCTGCACCGCTGCACCGCTGCACCGCTGCACCGCTGCGCCGCCGCGCCGCGGCGTTGCGGGGGGAGGGCAAGGGCCGAGGGGCGCGCCACGATCGCGACTCGACATGGGTCGAAGTGACGTCACGCCGAGTCGTCGCGACGCCAGCCAACCATGTGGTTCCAGTTCGTCGTGGGTGTCTGACGAGCCGTAGAGGCCTGTTCGACGTACCTGGATCGCGTGGTCGGTCCGTTGCCGGACCATGGCGGGCCGACGGCTGAGCGGTGGGGGTGGGCTCGGATGCGAAGGGGCGTCAGAGCGGCGCTCCTAGAACCCACGGCCGAAGGGCCGGGGTGACGGCGCCGCAGCCCCGAGCACCGAGGCCACCCGCGCCGCGGACCCGACCGCGCGGGCTTGAAACCCGACCACGCCCACCTCGCCGGACCACGGCTCTACGTCGCGTGACCACGGCTCTATCTCGCCGGACCACGGCTCTACGTCGCGTGACCACGGCTCTATCTCGCCGGACCACGGCTCTACCCCGCCGGACCACGGTTCTACCTCGCCGGACCACGGCTCTGCCTCGCGTGGCCACGGTTCTCGCTCTGCGGGGCCGGTCAGGTGGGGGTGTCCTCGGCGAGGGTGAGGAGGCGGGTCATGGTGTTCCAGTTGCGTCCGGTCACCGGGGTGCCGGCGGCCTTGGTGAGGACCGCCGTCGTGAGCTTCGAGCGGCCGATGCCGTCGGGGTAGGCGACGTAGAGGACGCCGTTCGCGACGGCCGCGCGCTCGGAACCGTCGCGGCCGGTGATCGTGGCGGCGCCGTCCGGGTCGACCGGGGTCTCGCCCACGAGGACGAGGAGCGCGGCGGGCCGCTCCTGCGCGTCGTCGGGGAGGGGGTTGCCGCGCACGATCTTGCGCAGGCGCTCGGTGGTCAGCACGGCGACGGCGGCGTCGACGCCGAAGCGCTCGGCGACGGCGTCGTGCAGGAGCCGGGCGACGTCGTCGGGCCGGGAGACGCCCGAGGTGCCGGGCGCGACGACCAGGTTGCCGCTGTTGACGACCGTGCGGGCGTGCGCGAACCCGAGCTCGCCCGCGAGCTCGCGCAGCGCGGTGGACGGGACCTTGCGGCCCCCGACGTTCACGGCGAACAGGAGGGCGACGTAGGCGGTCACGACGTCGCCCCCGGCCGCCGGTGGGACCACGGCGCGGCCTCCTCGAGGCGGGCGGCGAGGTCCAGGAGGAGCGCGTCGTCGCCGTGGTCCGCGCCGAGCATGACGCCGACCGGGACGGTGGCGGAGGACCCGTCGGGGTCGGTCACGCGCGCCTCGCCGAGGGGGAGCGAGATCGCGGGCCGGCCGGTGAGGTTCCAGACGCTCGTCCACGGCGTGAAGGCGGTCTGGGCGGCGAAGTCGGCGGCGGGGTCGTCGTCGATCCGTTGGCTCCCGACGAGCGCGGGCGGCTGCGCGAGCGTGGGGGAGAGCACGACGTCGACGCCGGCCCACGCGGTGGCGACCTCGCGGGTGAGCTGCTGCACCCCGGCGAGGGCGGTGGCGTACGCGAGCCCGCTCACGCTGCGCCCGCGCTCGCGCAGCCACCGGGTGAGGGGCACGAGCAGGTGCTCGCGGTCGGGCGGCACCGGCGCCTGGAGCGCGCCGACCGACCACAGCGCGGCGAACGCGTCCCAGCGCTCGGCGCCGAACGGCGGGGGGATCTCGACGACGTCGTGCCCGAGCCCGGCGAGGAGCGCCGCGGCCGCGCGGGCGGCGTCGGCGCACGCGGGGTGCACGGGAGCGTCGGCGGCGATCACGGGGTCGAGCAGGAGCCCGACCCGGAGCCGCCGCTCGCCCGGTGCGGCCGCGAGGCGCGCCGTGAAGGTGTCGCCCGGCCACGGGCGCGCGAGCACGTCGAGGAACGCCGCGGCATCGCGCACCGACCGAGTGAGGACGCCGTGCGTGGCGAGGCCCGCGCCGTCGACCCCGTACGGCCCCGGGCTCACGAGCCCGCGCGACGGCTTGAGCCCGACGAGCCCGCACGCGCTCGCCGGGATGCGCAGCGACCCGCCGCCGTCGCTCCCGTGCGCGACGGGGACGACGCGCGCCGCGACCGCGGCCGCCGCGCCCCCGCTCGACCCGCCCGCGGACCGCGCGAGGTTCCACGGCGTGCGGGCGGTCGGCCCGACGTCGGGCTCGGTGTAGCAGGGCAGGCCGAGCTCGGGGGTGGTCGTCTTGCCGACCATGACGGTGCCCGCCGCCCGCAGGAGCGTCACGACGCCGTCGTCGTAGGGGGCCGGGAACGGGTCGATCGCGGCGGACCCGGCGCGGATCGGCACGCCCTCGACCATCGTGAGGTCCTTGACCGGGCAGGGGACGCCCAGGAACGGTGGGAGCTCGTCGGTTCCTCCGACCGTGCTCCCCGCACGGCGCGCCGCGACGAGCGCCGACTCGGCGGCGAGCGCCTGCGTGCGCGCGAGGTCGGCGGTGAGGACGGTGAAGGCGCCGACGTCGGTGCCCACGCCCGCGGCGGCGTCGAGCGTCGCGTCGAGCACTTCGGTGGGGGAGGCGTCGCCGGTCCGGAGCACGTGGGCGAGGGCGGTCGCGTCGAGGTCGAGCAGGTCGGTGACGCTCATGGCTCGTGAACCTACGCGGCGTGCCACGCCCGCGCGAACCGTCCGGGGTCGACACCCCGCCCGGCCGCGGCGTATATTCCAAGCGGAATATTCCATGCGGACCTCCCCGTCCGGGTCGTACGCCCGCACCGTCCGCCGCGCCCGTCCGTGAAACCGTCCCCGGAGACGACCGTGCCCGCACCGCGCCTCAGCCCCACGGCGACCCTCGTGCTCGCCGTGCTGCTCGACCAGCCCATGCACCCGTACGAGATGCTCGTGCGCCTGCGCAAGCGGCGCGACGACCGGCTCGTCCGGCTCAACCCGGGCGCCGTCTATCACGCGGTCGACCGGCTCGAGCGCGAGGGCCTCGTCGAGCGCGCGGGCGTCGACCGCGACGGCAACCGTCCGGAGCGCACGGTCTACGCCGTCACGGACGCGGGCGTCGCCGCGCACCACGACCGCACGCGCGAGCTCGTGCGGGAGACGCCGCCCGAGTACCCGGCCTTCCCCGTCGGGCTCGCGCTCGTGCACGACCTCCCGCGCGACGACGCCCTCGCCCTCCTGCGCGAGCGTCGTGCGACGCTCGCCGCCGCGACCGACGGGGTGCGCGAGCACCTCGACGGCGTCGTGGCGCGCGGGCTGCCCCGCCGCATCCTGCTCGACGCGTCGTTCCAGCTCCACCAGACCGAGGCCGAGATCGCGTGGCTCGACGCGACGATCGCCGACGTCGAGTCGGGCGCGCTGAGCTGGACCGAGGAGCCCGCGGCCGCCTTCCGCTTCCCCCGCACTGCCTCACCTCAGGAGACCTCGTGACCACTCCCACCCCGGGCAGCAGCCCGAGCACGGCCCCGGCGCCCGCCGACGCCGGCTCGCGCGTCGTGCCCCTCGTCGACCTCCACGGCCGCAGCGCCTGGAGCATCCTGCCGCCGCTCATCCTCGGCTTCTTCATGATCATGGTCGACACGACGATCGTGAACATCGCCGTCCCGACGCTCCAGACCGAGCTCGACGCGTCGCTCGTCGCGGTGGGCTGGGTGAACAGCGCCTACCTGCTCTCCTACGCCGTGCTGCTCCTGCTCGCCGGGCGCCTCGGCGACCGCTACGGCCCCAAGCCGGTGTTCGTCGTCGGCCTGCTGGTGTTCACGCTCGCGTCCGCGTGGTGCGGGTTCTCGGGCTCCATCGAGATGCTCATCGCGGCACGCGTCGTCCAGGGCGTCGGCGCGGCGCTCATGACGCCGCAGACCATGGCGATGATCACGCGCGTCTTCCCGCCGCGGCAGCGCGGCGCGGCCATGGGCCTGTGGGGCGCCACGGCCGGTGTCGCGACGATCGCCGGACCGCTGCTCGGCGGCGTGTTCGTCGAGTCGTGGGGATGGGAGTGGATCTTCTTCGTCAACGTGCCGGTCGGCGTCGTGGCGCTGTGGTTCGCGCTCGTCCGGCTGCCGCGGCTCGCGACGAACAAGCGCTCGTTCGACGTGCTCGGCGTCGTGCTCTCGGTCGTCGGCCTGTTCGCCGTCGTCTTCGGCCTCCAGGAGGGGGAGACGTACGACTGGGGCACCATCACCGGGCCGATCACGGTCTGGGGCGTCATCGGCGCCGGGCTGCTCGTGCTCGTGGGCTTCGTCCTGTGGCAGCGCCACCTCGGCGACGGCGCGCTCCTGCCGCTGCGACTCTTCCGCTCGCGCAACTTCTCGCTCGCGAACGTCGCCGGCATGTCCGTCTCGTTCGCGATGATCGGGATCTTCTTCCCCCTGACGATCTTCCTCCAGTCGATCCTCGGGCTGTCGCCGCTGCACGCCGCCCTCGTCAACCTGCCGGGGTCGCTCGTGTCGGGGATCGTGGCGCCGCTCGCGGGACGCCTGTCGGACCGGGTCCCGGCCAAGTGGGTCGTCGCGACGGGCTTCGGCGTCCTCGCGGTCGCGATCGGCTGGCTCGCCGCGGTCGTGGGTCCCGGGGTGTCGGTCGTGACGATCGTGCTACCGATGACGCTGTTCGGCATCGGCACCGGGTGCGTGTTCTCGCCGCTCGCCAACCTCGCGACCTCCGGCCTCGACCACCGCACCGCGGGCGCCGGCGCCGGTGCGTTCAACACCACGCGCCAGGTGGGCGGTGTCATCGGCTCGGCGGCGATCGTCGCGACGCTCACCGCGCGCCTCGCCGTCACCCTCCCGGCCGCCGCGCGGGACGCGGCGTCGTCGCTCCCGGAGCGGTTCCGCCAGCAGTTCGTCGACGGGTTCGCGAACGCGGGCACCCTGCAAGGCGGTGCGGGCGGGTCGTTCGACCTCCCGCCCGGGGTGCCCGACGACGTCGCGCGCCAGGTGACCGACGCCGCCACGGCCGCGTTCCACGACGGTTTCGCGACCGCAGTCGGGCAGACGCTCGCCGTCACGGCCGTGGTGCTCGTCCTCGGGTTCGTGTGCGCGGTCGCGATGGCACCCCAGCACGTGGAGCACTGACCCCGCGAGATCGGCCCGTGCGGCACGAGGTCGACCTCCCGAGGGTCGATCTCGGACGCTCGGGCCGATCTCGCGCATCCTGCATGGAGGACCGCCGCGTGAACGGCGGGTTAAACCTCGCCCCGGAGGTGTGTCGGGGGTGGTGACCGGAATCACACGGGCGTAGTTTCGAGGGGACGGACGGCACCACCGCCGTCCTCCGGGAGGCCAGCCGATGGGGTTCACGCTCTGCTCAGGAGGGCCGGCACCGGCGCTGCTGAGCCGTGGCACCCACGGCCCGACGGCCGGTCGCCTGCCTCGCCCAGAGAGAGAACGGCGCCCGCGCGCCGGAGGGGAGCCCTCGTGGTCCATTCCTCACCCACCCCCGGTACCTCACCCACCCCGCAGGACGATGCGAGCGACGACGCGCGCCGCACGTTCGTCGTCGACACCTCGGTCCTGCTGAGCGACCCCCGCGCGATCGGGCGGTTCGCCGAGCACGACGTCGTCCTCCCGGTCGTCGTCATCACCGAGCTGGAGGCCAAGCGTCACCACGCCGAGCTCGGGTACTTCGCCCGCAGCGCGCTGCGCATGCTCGACGACCTGCGCGTCAAGCACGGTCGCCTCGACGCCCCGATCCCGGTCGGCGACGCCGGCGGGACCTTGCGCGTCGAGCTCAACCACACCGATCCCGACGTGCTGCCCGCGGGCTTCCGGCTGGGCGACAACGACACGCGCATCCTCTCCGTCGCCGCGAACCTCGCGGCGGAGGGCCACGACGTGACGGTCGTGTCCAAGGACCTGCCGATGCGGGTCAAGGCGTCGGCGGTCGGGCTGCGCGCGGAGGAGTACCGGCACGAGCTCGCCGTCGACTCGGGCTGGACGGGCATGGGGGAGATCTCCTTCACGGACGCCGAGGCCGCGGCGCTGTGGGAGCACGAGTCCGTCGAGCTGACGAGCCTCGACCCGGAGGTCGTCGAGGCCGCCGGGCCGCTGCACTGCCACACGGGGCTCGTCGTGCACTCCCCGCGCGGGTCGGCGCTCGGCCGGGTCACGGCGGACAAGCACGTCCAGCTCGTGCGCGGCGACCGGGAGCTCTTCGGGCTGCACGGTCGCTCGGCCGAGCAGCGCGTCGCGATCGACCTCCTCCTCGACGAGTCCGTCGGCATCGTGTCGCTCGGTGGCCGGGCGGGGACGGGCAAGTCGGCGCTCGCGCTGTGCGCGGGGCTCGAGGCGGTGATGGAGCGCCGGCAGCACCGCAAGGTCATGGTGTTCCGCCCGCTCTACGCGGTCGGCGGTCAGGAGCTCGGGTACCTGCCGGGGACCGAGGCCGAGAAGATGAACCCGTGGGCGCAGGCCGTCTACGACACGCTCGGCGCGCTCGTCTCGCCGCAGGTGCTCGACGAGGTGATCGACCGCGAGATGCTCGAGGTGCTGCCCCTCACCCACATCCGCGGCCGGTCGCTGCACGACGCGTTCGTCATCGTCGACGAGGCCCAGTCGCTCGAACGGAACGTGCTGCTCACGGTGCTGTCCCGCATCGGGCAGTCGTCGCGCGTCGTCCTCACGCACGACGTCGCGCAGCGCGACAACCTGCGCGTCGGGCGGCACGACGGCGTCGCGGCCGTCATCGAGGCGCTCAAGGGCCACCCCTTGTTCGCGCACGTGACCCTCACGCGCTCCGAGCGCTCGCCCGTCGCGGCGCTCGTCACGGAGATGCTCGAGTCGATCGAGGTCTGACCCGCCGCCGAGGTAGAGGCCTGGTCATGACCAGGCCTCTACCTCGCGGTACCAGGCCTCTACCCCGGCGGACCGGGGACCTCGCTCGCGCGGGGACGGGTCCGCGGGTGGACCAGGACCACCGCGAGGACGCCGACGACCGCACCGAGGACCGTGTCGAGCGCGCGGTCGAGCGCGAGCGTGGCCGGGGCGGCAGGGTGCGCGAGCGAGGTCATGAGGAGCGCCATGGGCGTGATGGTGAGCATCGCGAGCCCGTAGTGGCGTCCCACGATCGTCTCGGTCACGGTCTGGAGCACCACGACGACCGCGGCCGTCCCCCAGAAGCCGAGCGGCGCCGCGAGCAGCGGCCACGCGAGCAGCGCGCCCGCGACGGTGCCCGCCCCGCGCTGGATGGCCCGCACGACGGCGTGGCGCGCCGACTCGCCCTGGAGGACGGCGGTCGAGCCCATGGTCGCCCAGGCGGCGTGGCCGAGGCCGGCGACGGCGGCGACCCCGCCGGCGACGAGCCCGGAGACCCCGACGCGGGCCGTCGCGAGCCGCCACGGGCCGTGGACGCGGGACCGCGCCTGGGCGATGAGCGAGGTGCGGACGGGCGCCGCGGCGTCCTCGCCCGGGACGCACAGGGCGTCGAGGGCCCGCTCGATCTCGTCGAGCTCGCGGGAGAGCACCGGGACGGCGCTCCGGGGCAGGCGCCACGACGCGTCGTCGGCGAGCGCCTCGCGCGCCCGGCCGACGGCGGATCGCGCGGCGTGCGCACCGTGCGGGACCGGCACGGGGGGAGCCGCGTCGGTCGGCCGCGCCCCGGGGGCGTCCGCACTGCGCGAGGACTCCCGCGCGACGACCGCCACGGCGTCGGCGGCGCGCCGAACGGCGAGGCGCGCGGGCGCCGTCGGGCGCACGAGCGCGCCGGCCATGCAGACGAGCCACGCGAGGAGCGCGCCGGACGCGCCGGCGAGCACGCGGGGACCGAGGTCCACGAGCGCGGGGGAGCCGGCGAGGCCGGCTCCGGCGGCGAAGACGACGATCGTCGCCCCCGGCGGGCCGGTCCGGACGAGGGCGCAGAAGGCCGTCGCGCCCGCCGCGAGCAGCGCGACGGCCGCGGTGGTGGCGAGCGGGGGCGCCCCGGCGACGGCGAGGAGCGTGAACGCCGCGATCGTGCCGGTCATGAGCGCGCCGACGGCGGCGAGGAGACTGGCGCGGCGGCGGTAGGGGTCGTACCGGCCGTAGAGCGACGTGAGCGCGCCGAGCGACGCGAACGCCGCGAGGCCGGGTCGGCCGAGCAGGCCCGGGACCGCGATCGCGAGGGCCACTGCCGCACCGCACCGCAGCGCGGCGGCGAGCGTCGCGTCGGCAGGGCTCACGCGCAGTGCGGCGCGCAGGTGGTCGAGGTCGAGGACGTCCCGTGCGGCGGCGCGCACGGGCGTGAGAGCGGCCGGCGTGGGCGAGGGCATCGAGGAGAGGAGTGGCATGACCGAACCAGCGTAGCGGTGATTCAGAGATGTTTTACCGGTGAAATACTGTGACGATCGCCCTATCCTGGGTCGGTGGACTACGTGGACCGCGTGCGCGCGGAGTGGGCCGAGCAGCGGCCGGACCTCGACACCTCGACCTCCGCCGTCGGGGCGCGGCTGCGCCGTGCGGCCGGGCTCCTCGAGGGTGCGCTCGAGCGCTCGGCGGCGCGCCACGACGTCTCGCGCGCGGAGTTCGACGTGCTCGCGGCCTTGCGGCGTGCGGGCCGGCCGCTGCGCGCGGGCGAGGTCACCACGATGACCGGCGCCCCCGGCGCGTCGATCACCAAGCGCCTCGACCGGCTCGAGCGCGCCGGGCTCGTCGAGCGGACCGTCGCCGAGCGGGACCGCCGCGGCGTCCTCGTCGCCCTCACACCGGACGGCGTCGCGCTCGTCGACGAGGTCTTCCCCCAGCAGCTCGACCGGGAGCGCGCAGCGCTCGCGGACCTCGACGACGCCGAGCGGGCCGAGCTCGCGCGGCTGCTCGGCGTCGTCCTGCGCCGCCTCGACCCGGTCGACTACTGACGGTCCCCGCAGGACGTGCCGACCGAGGGTGAGGGACGTCACCGCGCCCGCACACCGTGCGCGGCGCGGCGTGCGGGCTACAGTGTCCCGTCTGTCCGACCCCGCGGTTGGAGCGGCCGGGTCTCGCTGAGCGCGTGACCGGGTCCGGGCTGGAAACCCCACGATCCCTCCCGCGCAGAAGGTCGCACCATGCCCGCACGCCTCTCCCCGCCCTCCCACGCCGCCGCGCCCCCCGTCGCCGCCCCGGTGACCGACGCCGTGCACGTCGTCCCTCCCGAGCACGCGCCGTCGGCCCGCCGCTGGTGGGTCCTCGTCGTCCTCGCCCTCACCCAGCTCCTCGTGGTGCTCGACGGCACGATCGTGAGCATCGCCCTCCCGCAGGCCCAGGCGGAGCTCGGGCTCTCCGACGCGCAGCGCCAGTGGGTCGTCACGGCGTACGCGCTCGCGTTCGGCGCGCTCCTGCTGCTCGGCGGGCGGATCGCCGACTACGCCGGGCGCAAGCGGACGTTCCTCGTCGGGATGGCCGGGTTCGGGGTCGCCTCGCTGCTCGCCGGCTTCGCGCGCGACGGCGTCGAGCTCGTCGCCGCACGAGGCCTCCAGGGCGCGTGCGCGGCGCTCCTCGCGCCGGCCGCGCTCGCGCTGCTCACCGTGACCTTCCCCGCGGGCAGGGAGCGCAACACCGCGTTCGCGGTCTTCGGGTCGATCGCGGGCGTCGGCGCGGCGGTCGGCCTCGTCCTCGGCGGGCTGCTCACCGAGCTCACGGACTGGCGCTGGTGCCTGTGGGTCAACGTCCCGGTGGTCGTCGTGGGCCTCGTCGCCGGCGGCCTCCTCCTGCGCGAGAGCCGTGCCGAGGGCGACAACCGCTACGACGTCCTCGGGACCGTCCTCGTCGTCCTCGGCCTGGGGGCCCTCGTCTACGGGCTCACGCTCGCCGAGCAGAGCTGGACGGCGCCCGGGACCCTCGCGTGCCTCGCGGCGGGCGTGATCCTGCTCGCCCTCTTCGTCGTCGTCGAGTCGCGCACGGCGCAGCCGCTGCTCCCGCTGCGCATCGTGCGGGATCGCGTCCGCGCCGGGGCGTTCCTCCTCCAGGCCGTCGTCGGCACGCTCATGATCGGCGCGCTCCTCTACCTGTCGTTCCACCTCCAGGTCGTCATGGGCCTCTCGCCCCTGCGGGCGGGGCTGGGGTCGGTCCCGATGACGCTCGTCATCCTCGTCCTCGCGCCGGTGGTCACGTCCCTGCTGCCCCGGGTCGGTCCGCGGCCCCTCATGGTCACCGGTCCGGTGGTCGCGGCGGCAGGACTCCTGCTCCTGAGCCGCGTCACGGTGGGCGGTTCGTACGTCGCCGAGATCCTCCCGTCGCAGGTCGTCCTCGGCGTCGGCCTCGCGCTGGTCCTCGTCCCGCTGCAGAACGTGGCGCTCGCCGGTGTCGCCCCGCACGACGCCGGGGCGGCGAGCGCGACGGTGAACGCGGCGATGCAGGTGGGCGGCTCGGTGGGTCTGTCGGTCTTCACGACCGTCTACGCGGGCGCCCTGCCCGCGACGGGCGAGCCCGGTCTCCCGGACCTCGTCGCCGGATACTCCGCCGTCTTCGTGGCCGCCGCGGTCACCATGGTCCTCGGCGCGGTCCTCGCGTTCGCGCTGGTGCGCGGCCCGAAGGAGCGGCTGCTGCCCGCGGGCGACCAGGTCGCCGTCCACCTCGGCTGAGCCGAGCCGGCGTGCCCGTCGGGCCGCTGTCGGGACGCGGCGCGGGACGACGAAGGCCGGGCGGGTGGGTCGCCCCACCGCGCCCGGCCTCCCGGCGAGAACGCTCAGGCCTGCGGCGGACGCGTCATCGACAGCACGTCGAGCGCCTCGTCGAGCTGCGCCTCGGAGACCTCGCCGCGCTCGACGAATCCGAGGTCGATCACGGCCTGGCGGACGGTGAGGCCCTCCTTGACGGAGTGCTTCGCGACCTTCGCCGCCGCCTCGTAGCCGATCACGCGGTTGAGCGGCGTGACGATCGACGGCGAGGACTCGGCGAGCGCGAGCGCCCGCTCGACGTTCGCGGTGATCCCGGCGACGGTCTTGTCGGCGAGCACGCGGGACGCGTTCGCGAGGAGGCGGATCGACTCGAGCACGCCCTGCGCGATGACGGGGATCTGGACGTTGAGCTCGAACGAGCCGGACGCGCCGGCCCACGCCACGGTCGCGTCGTTGCCGATCACGCGCGCGGCGACCATGAGCACGGCCTCCGGGACCACCGGGTTCACCTTGCCCGGCATGATCGAGCTGCCCGGCTGCAGGTCGGGGATGAAGATCTCGCCGAGGCCGGTGTTGGGGCCGGACCCCATCCAGCGCAGGTCGTTGCAGATCTTGGTGAGCGACACCGCGATGGTGCGCAGCGCGCCGGACAGCTCGACGAGGCCGTCGCGCGACGACTGCGCCTCGAAGTGGTCGCGCGCCTCGGTGAGCGGCAGGCCGGTGTCCTCGACGAGCAGCGCGATGACGCGCTGCGGGAACCCGGCGGGCGTGTTGATGCCCGTGCCGACGGCGGTGCCGCCGAGGGGGACCTCGGCCGCGCGCGGGAGCGCCGCCTCGAGTCGCTCGACGCCGTAGCGGATCGCCGCAGCGTAGCCGCCGAACTCCTGGCCGAGCGTCACGGGCGTGGCGTCCATGAGGTGGGTGCGGCCCGACTTCACGACGGTCGCGAACTCCGCCGACTTCGCCTCGAGCGCCTCGGCCAGGTGGCCGAGCGCGGGCACGAGGTCGCGCACGACCCCGGCGGTCGCCGCGACGTGCACCGACGTGGGGAACACGTCGTTGGACGACTGCGAGGCGTTGACGTGGTCGTTCGGGTGCACGTCGCGCCCGAGCGAGCGCGTGGCGAGCGTCGCGAGGACCTCGTTGGTGTTCATGTTCGACGACGTCCCGGACCCGGTCTGGTAGACGTCCACCGGGAAGTGCGCGTCGTGCGCGCCCGAGGCGACCTCGTCGGCGGCGGCGACGATGGCGGCGGCGACGTCCTCGTCGAGCACGCCGAGCTCGGCGTTCGCCCGGGCCGCGGCCTTCTTCACGCGCGCGAGGGCCTCGATGTGGCCGCGCTCGAGCGGGGTGCCGGAGATCGGGAAGTTCTCCACGGCGCGCTGCGTCTGCGCACGGTAGAGAGCCTGCGCGGGGACGCGCACCTCGCCCATGGTGTCGTGCTCGATGCGGTACTCGGTCGTCGGTGCGGCCTCGCCGGCGGCGGCGCCGGAGGCCTCGGGAGATGCAGTCATGGGGCCATCCTGCCGCACCGCCCGCGGGCACCCGCAACCCGCGTGACCGAGGTCACGCGGGGCGCGGGGCGGGCCGATCCCGCGCCGCCTCGCAGCCTCAGGCGTCGGCGAGGGGCGCCTCGCCGACGTCGCCCACGACGTCGACCAGGTGGGCGCGGCCCTCGGCGAAGTCGTACTCGACGCCGACGATCGCGCAGCGCCCCTCCGCGACCGCGGCCGCGAGGCCGGCGGAGTACGAGTGGAGCATGTCCACCGTGTTGCGCACGTGCTCGCGGCGCAGCACGGCGGGGTCGAGGTTCTCGAGCGAGCCGTTCCCGGCGCCCGTGATCTTCGCGATCGACGGGATGACCCGGTCGACGACGGCCCGGACGAAACCGTCCGCCTGGGCGCCGGTCGTGAGCGTCTCCACCGCGGCGCCCACGGCGCCGCACGAGTCGTGCCCGAGCACCACGACGAGCGGCGCGGACAGGATCTCCACGCCGTACTCGATCGACCCGAGCACGGTCGTGTCCACGACGTGCCCCGCGGTGCGCACGACGAACATGTCGCCGAGGCCTTGGTCGAAGATGATCTCCGCCGCGACGCGCGAGTCGGAGCACCCGAACAGCACGGTGTGGGGGTGCTGTGCGGCAGAGGTCTCCCGCCGTCGGTCCGCGCCCTGAGACGGGTGGATCGGGGCGTCGGCGACGAAACGGTCGTTGCCGGCTCGCAGCGTCGCCCACGCCTCTGCGGGGGTGAGCGAACGGACCGGCTGTGCGGGGGCGGGAGAGGTCATGGCTCCCATCATCGCGCAGGTCGCGGCGTGCCCGAGGTGCCCGTTCGCATGGCGGGCCGGGCCGGGGGGCGGTATCCATGAAGGGTGACACCCCGGAGACGGGGAAGCCGCGACCGAGGGGAGCTGACGTGCGTCGACGCACCCGAGCGCTCGCCGTCCTGGTCGCCGTGGGGCTCGTGGCACCGCTCGCCGCGTGCGGCCCGGGCGACGACGGGACGCCGGTGCTCACGTGGTACATCAACCCGGACAACGGCGGCCAGGCCGACATCGCCGCCTCCTGCACGGAGGCCGCCGGGGGCGCGTACCGGATCCAGACCGAGCTCCTGCCGCGCGACGCCGCCTCGCAGCGCGAGCAGCTCGCCCGCCGCCTCGCGGCGAAGGACTCGTCGATCGACATCATGAGCCTCGACCCGGTGTTCATCGCCGAGTTCGCGGAGGCCGACTTCCTGGCTCCCGTCCCCGACGACGTCGCCGACGCGACGACGCAGGACGTCGTGCAGGGCGCGATCGACGCGTCGACGTGGAAGGACGAGCTGGTCGCCATCCCGTTCTGGGCCAACACCCAGCTCCTCTGGTACCGCAAGTCGGTCGCCGAGGCCGCGGGGCTCGACATGTCGCAGCCCGTCACGTGGGACCAGATCATGCAGGCCGCGCAGGACCAGGACAAGCTCCTCGCGGTCCAGGGCGCCAAGGCCGAGTCGCTGACGGTCTGGATCAACGCGCTCGTCGAGGGCGCGGGCGGGCACATCCTCGAGAACCCGGAGGCGCCGGCGGACGAGGTGCAGCTCGGCCTCGACACCGACGCAGGCAAGGCGGCCGCGACCATCATCGGCGAGATCGGCAGGTCCGGCGTCGGCGGCCCCGGGCTGCCGAGCGAGGACGAGCCGGCGTCGCTCACGAAGTTCCAGGGCGACCGCGGGTCCTTCATGGTCAACTGGCCGTTCGTCTGGTCCTCCACCCAGGGCGCGGTCGACGCGGGGTCGCTCGACCAGTCGCTGCTCGACGACATCGGCTGGGCCCTCTACCCGCAGACCACCGAGGGCGAGGACGCCCGCCCGCCCTATGGCGGCATCTCGCTCGGCATCGGGGCGTTCGGCAAGCACACCGACCTCGCGTACGAGGCGGCGCAGTGCATCGTCAGCCCGGAGAACCAGGCCGAGTACTTCGTGACGAACGGGAACCCGGCGGCGAGCATCAAGGCCTATGACGACCCGGACGTGCAGGAGGCGTTCCCCATGTACGACGTCATCCGCGACTCGCTCGACCAGGCCGCACCGCGACCGCAGACGCCGTTCTACAACGAGGTCTCCACGGGCCTCCAGCAGACGTGGTACCCGCCGGCCGACGTCGACCCCGACACGACGCCGCAGGAGTCCACCGAGTTCATCACCGCCGTCCTGCGAGGGGAGCGACTCCTGTGAACGCCGGACCTCCCGCCGAGCCCGCACCCCGCGGCCGGCACGCCTCCACACCCTCGACCGCCACCGAGGACGCCCCGACCCGCCGCGGCTCGGCCGCGCGGACGGACTCGCGCGGCGCGCCCGACGCCGCCGCGAAGGCTGCGCGCAGCGACCGGGCCCGCGCCGAGGCGCGCCTCGGGTGGTACCTCGCCGGGCCGGCGTTCGTCGTCATGCTCGCCGTGACGCTGTACCCGATCCTCCAGGCGGTCTACGACTCGCTCTTCAACTACAAGCTCACCGCCCCCGACGACCGCGCGTTCGTCGGGCTCAACAACTACGTCGTGATCCTCACGGACCCGGTGTGGTGGAAGGCCCTCTGGGTCACCCTGCTCATCACCGTCATCACCGTCGCCATCGAGCTCGTCCTCGGCTTCGCGCTCGCGCTCGTCATGCACCGCGCGATCAAGCGCCTGCGCGGGCTCCTGCGCACGGCGATCCTCGTGCCGTACGGGATCATCACCGTCGTCTCGGCGTTCGCGTGGTTCTACGCGTTCGACATCACGTCCGGGTACGTCAACCACTGGTTCGACTGGGTTCCCGGGATCGGCCCCGACCTCAACTGGTTCGCGCAGCAGGGCACGAGCCTGTTCGTCATCATCGCGTCCGAGGTCTGGAAGACGACGCCGTTCATCTCCCTCCTCCTGCTCGCCGGCCTCGCGCAGGTGCCGGGCGACCTCGAGGAGGCCGCGAAGGTCGACGGCGCGACCGCGTGGCAGCGGTTCACGCGGGTCATCGTGCCGAACATGAAGGCCGCGATCATGGTCGCCGTCCTGTTCCGCGCGCTCGACGCGTTCCGCATCTTCGACAACGTCTTCATCATGACGAACGGCGCCAACGGCACCGAGGTGCTCTCGCTGCTCGCGTACCGCACCTCGATCGGCCAGCTCCAGATCGGCATGGGCTCGGCGATCTCCGTGCTGCTGTTCCTGTGCGTCGTGCTCATCTGCTTCATCGCGATCAAGCTCTTCAAGGTGGATCTCGCCGGCGCGAGGGGGGAGAAGTGATGGGCAGCGTCCTCAGCACCCGGGCCAAGATCTGGTGGGCCGTCATCACGGTCGTCGTCCTCGTCGGGTCGTTGTTCCCCGTGGTGTCGATCTTCATGACGAGCTTCAAGGGTCCCAGCGACATCAACTCCGGCACGTTCCTGCCGCCGCAGTGGAGCACCGACAACTACGAGCAGATCCTCGCCACGGGCGGTTCGGCGCAGGAGCTGTTCCTCTCCGCGCTGCGCAACTCCATCGGCATCTCGCTCATCGCGACGGTCATCGCCGTCGTGCTCGCGACGCTGTGCGCGTACGCGATCGCGCGTCTGAACTTCCCGGGCAAGCGCCTCATCCTCACGACGGCGCTCGGCGTCTCGATCTTCCCGGTCGTCTCGATCGTCACGCCGCTGTTCAACCTGTGGCGCAACATCGGCCTGTACGACACGTGGATCGGCCTCATCATCCCGTACCTCTCGCTCACGCTCCCGATCTCCATCTGGACGCTCGCCGCGTTCTTCCGGCAGATCCCGTGGGAGCTCGAGCAGGCGGCCCAGGTCGACGGCGCGACGCCGTGGCAGGCGTTACGCAAGGCGATCGTCCCGCTCGCGGCACCCGGCGTCTTCACCACGGCGCTCATCGCGTTCTTCATCGCCTGGAACGACTTCGTCTACGGCATCTCGCTCACGTCGACGAGCGCGGCCCGCCCGGTCCCGGCGGCGCTCGCGTTCTTCACCGGGGCGTCGTACTTCGAGGAGCCGACCGGCGCGATCTCCGCGGCGGCCGTCGTCGTGACGATCCCGGTCGTCGTGCTGGTCGTCCTGTTCCAGCGCCAGATCGTGTCCGGGCTGACCCAGGGGGCGGTGAAGGGATGAGCACCACCGCCCGCCCGCCCACCCCGCAGCCTGCCGCGGCACCGCCGCGCCCCGCCCGCGCCGTCGGGCACCGTGCCGCACGCCGAACCCGAGGAGAGAGCTGATGGCGTCGATCACCCTCAAGGACATCGTCAAGCGCTACGGCGACGGGTTCCTCGCGGTGGACCGCGTGAACCTCGACATCGCCGACGGCGAGTTCGTCATCCTCGTCGGACCGTCCGGCTCGGGGAAGTCGACGGTGCTGCGCATGATCGTCGGGCTCGAGGACATCACGTCCGGCGAGCTCGACATCGACGACGTGCGCGTCAACGAGAAGGCGCCGCGCGAGCGCGACCTCGCGATGGTGTTCCAGAACTACGCGCTGTACCCGCACCTCACGGTCGCGGAGAACATCGCGTTCCCGCTCCGCCTCGCCAAGGGCAAGCACAGCGAGGCGGAGATCCGCGAGAAGGTCGAGCGCGCGGCCGACATGCTCGACCTGCGCGAGCACCTGGACCGCAAGCCCGCGAACCTGTCCGGCGGCCAGCGCCAGCGCGTCGCGATGGGGCGCGCGATCGTGCGCGACGCGAAGGCGTTCCTCTTCGACGAGCCGCTGTCCAACCTCGACGCCAAGCTGCGCGGGCAGACGCGCACCGAGATCGCGCGCCTCCAGCGGCGCCTCGGCACGACGACCGTCTACGTCACCCACGACCAGACCGAGGCCATGACGCTCGGCGACCGCGTCGCGGTGCTGCGTCGCGGGGTCCTCCAGCAGGTCGCGAGCCCGCGCGGGCTGTACGAGCAGCCGGTCAACCTGTTCGTCGCGGGGTTCATCGGCACGCCCCCCATGAACTTCCTGCCGGGCGAGGTGTCGGGCGGGCGGATCACGCTGCCCTTCGGCGAGTTCGACATGCCGGAGAACGTCGCGTCGGTCGTGGGGGACCGCGGGCTGGTCATCGTGGGGCTGCGGCCGGAGCACTTCGAGGACGCGCGGCTCGTGGACCCGTCCAAGAAGGACCGGGGCCACACCTTCGAGATCCAGATCGACGTCACCGAGTGGCTCGGGGCCGAGCTCTACGCGTACGTCCCGTTCGACATGCACGAGTCCGTGAAGGGCCAGCTCGAGGAGCTCGACCGCGAGCTCGACGGCGAGGGCCTGCGCACCCAGTTCGTCGTCGCCCTCGACTCCGCGTCGCGGGTCCGCGACGGCGACACCACCGAGCTGTGGTTCGACCCGACGAAGATGATGATCTTCGACCCGGAGACGAGCGAGAACCTCACGCGCGACGACGCCGAGGCCGACCGGATCGAGGAGGACAACGCCGAGGACCGCAAGCGGTCGCTCGAGCGTGCGCAGAAGCAGGACGCCCAGGTCTGAGGGCGGCCGCCGCCCGGGTGGTCTGCCCGGGCGGCCGCGGCGTCCCCGGACGCCTGCTCAGGCCGACGCGAGCTCGGCCCGGCGCGGCGGGTTGGCGCCCGCGCGGGAGACGGTGACCGCGGCGACGGCGGCGCAGCGCTCGAGCAGGTCGGTGAGCGTGAGGGCGTCGATCGTGCGCAGCGCCTCGCGGCGGTCCGCACCGAGCAGGTCGGCACCCCACAGGCCGTCGACGAGGGCGCCCATGAAGGAGTCGCCCGCGCCGACGGTGTCGACGACGCGCACGCGCGGCGCGGCGACTCGCTGCTCGCCCGAGGCGGTGACGGCGACGGCACCCTCGCCGCCGAACGTCACGACGACGAGCGCGGGGCCGAGCGCGAGCCACCGGTGCGCGACGGTGACCGGGTCCTCGCCGGGCACGAGCCACGCGACGTCCTCGTCGCTGACCTTGACGACGTCGGCGAGGGCGACGAGCGCCTCGATCCGGGCGAGGGCGTCGGCGGGGTCGCCCATGAGGGCGGGTCGGGCGTTGGGGTCGTAGGTGATCGTGGCGGTGTCGCGCGCGGCGGCGACCAGTGCGCGGACGGCGGACGCGCCGGGCTCGAGGACGGCGGCGATCGAGCCGGTGTGCACGGCGAGGGTACCGGCGTCGGGGGCGGTGCCGGCGGGGACGTGCCACTCGAGGTCGAACTCGTAGGTGGCGGCCCCCTCGGCGTCGAGGTTCGCGGTGGCGACGCTGGTCCGGTCGGCGTCCGTGCTGCCGGGGGCGAGGGTCACGGCGGAGTCGTCGAGCCAGGCCCGGATCGCGGCGCCGCGCTCGTCCGTGCCGAGCCACGTGGCCAGGCGCGCGTCGCGGCCGAGCCGCCCGAGGGTGAGGGCGACGTTGGCCAGGCTCCCGCCGGGGTGCTCGTCGACGCTGCCGTCGGCGCGGTGCACGACGTCGATCAGCGCCTCTCCGACCACGAGCACGTGCTGCCCGTGCGGAGGGGTGCCGTCGGTCCTGGGGGTGGCGGGGGAGGTGCTCATCGGTCGTCTCCGGTGGTGTCGTCGGGGGTCTCGTCGGACGTGTCGTGCGGACCTCCCGTGTCTTGGGAGCGCGCGGCGTCGAGCCGGGCCCGCGCCCCGTCGAGCCACTCCTGGCAGCGCGCGGCCAGCGCCTCGCCGCGCTCCCAGAGCGCGAGCGACGCCTCGAGGGGCTCGCCGCCGGCCTCGAGCCGCGCGACGACCTGCACGAGCTCGTCGCGCGCCTGTTCGTAGGAGAGCGTCGCGACATCGGTCGTGACAGCGTTGTCAAAGGAAGTCACGGCAGTATTCAACCCCATCTGTGCGTCATGGTCGGACCGGGCGTCCGCGAACCGGGCGCCGCGGGGTGCGGGACGCGCCTCACGACGCGCCCCGCGAGGCGTCGGTCGAGGGCTCGCCGTCGTGCGTGGCGGTCACCGCCGCGTCGAGCGCGCCGCGCGCGAGCCGCACGTGGACCACGTCGCCCGTCGCGACGTCGTCGGGAGAGCGGACCACGTGCCCGTCCGCCCGCTGCACGACGGCGTACCCTCGGTCGAGCGTCGACGCCGGGGACAGGGCCCGGACCTGGGCCTCCAATCGGCCCACCTCGCCGGAGGCTCGCACGAGCCGCGTGTCGAGAGCGCGTCGCGCGCGGTCGCGCAGCGCGGCGACGCGCTCGGCGTGGTCGGCGAGCATCGTGCGGGGCGCGGCCAGCACCGGGCGTGACCGGAGGCCGTCGAGCAGGGCCTGCTCCCGCGCCACGCGCCCCGCGATCGCCGTCCACAGCCGGTGACGACCCTGCGCCACCCGGGCCCGTTCCTCCGCGACGTCCGGGACGACGCGCTTCGCGGCGGCCGTCGGGGTCGAGGCGCGGTAGTCCGCCACGAGGTCGAGGAGCGGGCTGTCCGTCTCGTGCCCGATCGCGCTCACGAGCGGGGTGCGGCACGCCGCCGCCACCCGGACGAGGGCCTCGTTCGAGAAGGGCAGCAGGTCCTCCACCGCCCCGCCGCCGCGCGCGACGACGATCACCTCGACGTCCGGGTCGGCGTCCAGCGCGCGGATCGCGTCGCCCACCTGCTGGACGGCGTGCGCCCCCTGGACCGCGACCTCGCGGATCTCGAACCGGACCTGGGGCCAGCGGGGGCGCGCGTTGACCACCACGTCGTGCTCGGCCTTGGACTCCCGGCCGCACACCAGCCCGACGACCTGCGGCAGGAACGGCAGCGGCCGCTTGCGGTCGGCGTCGAACAACCCCTCGGCGGCGAGCACGCGCTTGAGGTGCTCGATGCGCGCGAGCAGGTCGCCGACGCCTACCGGGCGGATCTCGCGCGCCTGGAGCTGGAGCGTGCCGCGCCGCGTCCAGAAGACCGGCTTGGCGTGCACGACGACGTGCGCGCCCTCCGTGAGCGGCGTGCCGTCCAGCACGCGCGTGGCCGCGGAGACGGGCAGAGACATGTCCAGGTCCGTGTCGCGCAGCGTGAGGAAGGCGGTCGACGTGCCGGGGCGGCGGTTGAGCTGGACGACCTGCCCCTCGACCCACACGGGCGCCATCCGGTCCACGTACTGCTCGATCTTGCGGGCGAGGAGCCGCACGGGCCACGGGTGGTCCGCGCTCGTCTCGAGCGCGCGCGCCGGCAACGGGCCGCGGTCCCCGGGCCGGGGCGACCGCGTCGACGGCGTGCCCGGCCGCGGGACGTCGTCGGGCTGGGGGAGCGAGGCGGTCACGGGACCAGCCTGCCGCACCCCACCCACGCCCACCCGGCGTGCCCACCGGTCGGAGCGGACGTCACCGTGGCTGGGCGGCCGCTCACGGGGCGAGCAGGTCGACCGTCACGAGCAGGTACCCCTGGGCGCGCAGGTCGTCGATGATGCCGGGCACGGCGTCGACCGTGGTGGCGTGGATGTCGTGCATGAGGACGACGCTGCCCGGCCGGGCGCCCTCGACGGCGCGCCGCCGGGTCTCCGCGGCGTCCTTGGTCTTCCAGTCGAGCGTGTCCAGGTTCCAGAGGATCACCTGGAGCCCTGTGCGCGTCGCGACCGACCGCACGCGGTCGTCGACGTCGCCGTACGGGGGACGGAGGAACGTGGGCGTCTCGCCGGAGGCCTTCGTGATCGCCTCCTGGGTGCGCTCGAGCTCGGCGCGCACCTCGTCGTCGTCGAGCGTCGTGAGCTGCGGGTGGTCCCACGTGTGGTTCGCGAGCAGGTGGCCCGCGGCGGCGGTGTCCCGCACCACGTCGGGTCGCTTCTCGACGTTGGTCCCGACGAGGAAGAACGTCGCGCTGACGTGCTTCTCCGCGAGCGTCTTCAGCAGGCGCTCGGTGTCCGCGCCGGGCCCGTCGTCGAACGTCAGAGCGACGCACCGGTCGACCGTGCAGTCCACGCCCTGCGCCCGCCCCAGCTCGCGGCGCTGCTGGAGCGTCAGCGCCAGCCGGTCGGTCCACACCGCCTCGGTGGCGCCGAGCACGGCGTCCCGCTGCGCCACGGTCGCGGCGACGGGGGCACCGCCCGCGCCGGCGTCGAGCGTGGGGCCGGCGGCGGCGAGCGCGGCGTCCAGCGCCGTGCGGTGGCCCTCGTCCGAGACGAGCCCTGCCGACTCGGCGAGCACCGGGCGCCCCTCCGCGACGGCGCCCTCGAGCCCGTCGTACGCCCACCGCTGCCACGCCGTCGCGACGTCCTGGGTCGCGGCGGAGACCGCCGCGGTCGCGGCGTCGAGCGCCTCGGGCGGCGGCGTGGACCCCGTGACGACCTCGAACCGGCGCTCCGGCAACGAACGAGCGAAGAACGGGTTCGGACGCGTGAGCTCGTCGACCGTGCGGTCCTCGACCGGGTACTCGACGGGCGCCCCGACGAGCGTCGCGGCCTCCGGCAGCGCCGCCGCCAGCGGGTCGCGCACGGCGGGGTCCTCGACCTGGCCCTCGCTCTGCGTCAGCACGGCGCTGCCGATCACCTCCGCCACGGCGAGCGTCGCGAGGCGGGGCAGGTAGGCCGCCTCCGCCTCGGCACGGGCGGTCACGGCGTCGTGCTCGGCCTGGGCGACGTCGGCGTGGTACCGCTCGACGGAAGCGACCCACCGGTCGTGCTCCAGCGACGCCGCGAGGACCAGCGCCCCCGCCACCACGACGGCGACCCCGGGGACGAGCCAGGGCCACACGCGGCGCCGTCGTCGTGTCGGCTCGTCGGGGTCGACGGGTCCCCCGGACACGCGGTGGCCGGACGCTTCAGGGGTCGTCGGGTCGGTCGGGTCGAGGTCGTCGGCCATCACTCGATCCTCCGGGGACGTCGGACGTCCGGCGACCCGGAGCGCCGTCCCGCCGGGGTGAGATCCGTCTCCTGGTCCGGCGCCCGTGCCCCTCCTGCGAGCGAGTCGCGGAGGGACGGTGGAGCACCGGAGTCGGTGCTGTGAGGAGGGCGGGAGGAGCACGGGCGCGGCCCGTGGTGACGGGCCTCACCGGGGTCGGCGCGCGGGCGCTCGCCTAGACTCGGTGGCGTGAGCGACCTCCCCGCCGGCTCGTCCGCGCACCCGTCCGACCGCCCCGCCGTCCCGCCGGAGGCGGCACCGCTGGACGCCGCGCCCCGCAAGCGCGTCCTGCTGGCCGCGCCGCGTGGCTACTGCGCCGGTGTGGACCGGGCCGTCGTCGCGGTCGAGAAGGCGCTCGAGCACTACGGCGCGCCGGTGTACGTGCGCAAGGAGATCGTGCACAACAAGTTCGTCGTCGAGACGCTGAGCGAGCGCGGGGCGGTCTTCGTCGACGAGACCGACGAGGTGCCCGAGGGCGCCCGCGTCGTGTTCTCGGCGCACGGCGTCTCACCGGCGGTCAAGGCCGCCGCGGCGGCGCGCAACCTCGACACCATCGACGCCACGTGCCCGCTCGTCACCAAGGTGCACAAGGAGGCCGTGCGCTTCGCCAAGGACGACTACGACATCCTGCTCATCGGCCACACGGGGCACGAGGAGGTCGAGGGCACGGCGGGCGAGGCGCCCGACCACGTCCAGGTCGTCGACTCGCCGGACCACGTCGACAAGGTCGTGGTCCGCGACCCCGACAAGGTCGTGTGGATCTCGCAGACCACGCTCTCCGTCGACGAGACCATGGAGACCGTCCGCCGGCTGCGGGAGAAGTTCCCGACGCTGCAGGACCCGCCGAGCGACGACATCTGCTACGCGACGCAGAACCGTCAGGTCGCGGTGAAGAAGCTAGCGCCCGACGCGGACGTCGTCATCGTCGTGGGCTCGGCGAACTCCTCGAACTCGGTGCGCCTCGTCGAGGTCGCGCTCCAGGCGGGTGCCGGGGCGTCGTACCGCGTCGACCGGGCGAAGGAGATCGACCCGGCCTGGCTCGACGGCGCGACGACGGTCGGGGTGACGTCGGGCGCGTCGGTGCCCGAGATCCTCGTGGACGACGTGATCGCCTACCTCGCCGAGCGCGGGTTCGGCGAGGTCGAGGAGGTGCGGACCGCGACGGAGGACCTCATGTTCTCGCTGCCGCGCGAGCTGCGCACGGACCTCAAGGCGTCCGGGTCCGACGGCGGTCGTCCGGCCCGCGGTGGCCGCACCACGCTCTCCGTCCAGCCCGTCTGACGGTCGCGCCGGAGTCGGCCGCAGCCGCCGTCTCCGGGCGGGTGGTCAGGCGCTCGCCCCGCCGGCCGACGGCTCCCGACGGGATCCCTCACGGTCCTCGGGGCGCTCGTCGATCGCGACCACGGACTCGTTGACCGAGGCGAGGAGCTCGGGCGCGCTGATGGCGCTGAGCTGCGGGTTCACGGTCGCGGGCGTCGCGAGCTCCTCGTCCACCACGTGCAGGTCGGCGAACCTCCGGGCGCTGACGAGCACGCGGGTCTCGAGCGACCCGACCGTGCGGTTGTAGGCGTCGGAGGCGTTCTGGAGCTGCCGCCCGAGCTTGGCCAGGTGCGACCCCATGACCGCGAGGCGGCCGTGCAGCTCCTTGCCGAGCGTGAGCACCTGCTGCGCGTTCGTGGCGAGCGCGTCCTGCCGCCACGCGTACGCGACGGTCCGCAGCATCGCGACCATCGTCATGGGCGTCGCGATGACGACGTTCTTCGCGACGGCGTGCTCGAGGAGCGACGGGTCCTGCTCGACGGCTGCCGAGAGGAACGACTCCGCGGGCACGAACATGACGACGAACTCCGGCGCGGGGCCGAACTGGTCCCAGTAGCGCTTGGCGCCGAGGTCGTCGACGTGCTTGCGCATGTGGCGGGCGTGGGCGGCGAGCCGGTCGGCGCGCACCGCGGGGTCGGTCGCGCCCTGCGCGTCGAGGTAGCCGAGGAACGCGACCTTGGCGTCGACGACGACCTGCTTGCCCCCGGCGAGGCGGACCACCATGTCGGGGCGCAGCGCGCCGTCGTCCGTGGCGACCTGGTCCTGCTCCACGAAGTCGACGTGGGGGAGCATGCCGGCCGCCTCGACCACGCGCCGGAGCTGGAGCTCGCCCCACGCGCCGCGCACCTGCGACGACCGCAGCGCGGTGACGAGCTGAGACGTCTCGACCCGCAGCAGCTCCGACGCGTCGCGCACCCCGCGCACCTGCTCGGCGAGGCTGCCGTGCGCCGCGAGCCGCGCGCGCTCAGCCTCGGCGACCTCGGTGCGCACCTTCTCGAGCGCGCCCGCGAGCGGTTCCACGAGGTGCCGCACGGCCTCCTCGCGGCGCTCGAGCTCCGCCGCGCCCTGCTCCTGGCTGCGGCGCAGGCGCTCTTCCGCCTGGATGAGGAACTGCTCCGTGCCCGCGGCCAGCACCTTGCGCGAGAGCGCCTCGAACTGCCCCTCGAGGCGACGGTGGTCGCCCTGGACCTCCTCGACGCGGCGCTCGGCCGCCGCCCGCAGCTCGGCGAGCTGCTGCTCGTGGGTCGCCCGCGCGAGGTCGAGGCGCTCGTCGGCGCTGCGCTGCGCCGCGCCGAGCTGGCGCGCGAAGCCCTCGCGCTCGGCCTGGAGTCGCTCGGCCAGGCCCGCGCCGCGCGCGGCCTCCTGCTGCGCCTGCCCCAGGAGGTGGGTGAGCCGGCGGACCTCCGCAGCGGCGGCGTCGGGCGACGCGCGCCGCACGGTGAGGACGAGCGCGGCGCCGCCGACGAGCCCCAGCACGAGGCCGACCGCGAAGAGCAACCATCCCGAGGTGTCCATGGCGGCACCCTCCCACGGGGGACCGACACGACGGCCTCCGACACGTCGCGCGCACTCCGGCGGACAGGTCGTGACAAAAGGCACGGCACGAGGTCGGAGGGCTCGGCTACGTTGGCCGCATGGTCGATCCCACCCCCGTACCACCCGTCGCGCCCGCCGACGCGCCCGCCCCCGCGCCGGGCCCGGCGCACGGCGCCGCACCAGGGCCCGGCACCGGCACGCAGCCGGGCCTCCCGACGCCGCCCGACCCCGCGGCCGCGCTCTCGCTCCGCGGCCTGTGGAAGCGGTTCGGCGAGAAGATCGCGGTCGCCGGCATCGACCTGGACGTCCCCGCGGGCTCCTTCTACGGGCTCGTCGGGCCCAACGGCGCGGGCAAGACGACGACGCTGTCCATGGCGACCGGGCTGCTGCGCCCCGACGCGGGCTCCGCGCACGTGCACGGCACCGACCTCTGGGCCGACCCCGTCGCGGGGAAGCGGCAGCTCGGCGTCCTGCCCGACGGCGTCCGGCTGTTCGACCGGCTCACCGGTGCGCAGCTCGTCACGTACGCGGGCCTGCTGCGTGGCATGGACCGGGACACCGTGGCCGAGCGCACGACGGAGCTCCTCGCGGCGCTCGACCTCGCGAAGGACGCCACGACGTTCGTCGTGGACTACTCGGCGGGCATGACCAAGAAGATCGCGCTCGCGACCGCGCTGATCCACGCGCCGCGGACGCTCGTCCTCGACGAGCCGTTCGAGGCCGTCGACCCGGTCTCGGCCGCCAACATCCGCGACATCCTCGCGGGCTACGTGGCGAGCGGCGGGACGGTCGTCGTGTCGTCGCACGTCATGGACCTGGTGCAGCGCATGTGCGACCACGTCGCCGTCGTCGCGGGCGGGCACGTGCTCGCGGCGGGCACGGTCGACGCGGTGCGCGGCGACCAGAGCCTGGAGGACCGGTTCGTCGACCTCGTCGGCGGCCGGCAGAGCACGGAGGGCCTGGCGTGGTTGCGCAGTTCGTAAGGCTCAAGCTCACCCTCATGGGCAACACGTTCCGGCGGAGCGTGTGGCAGACCATCGGGTTCCTCGTCGGGGCGCTCTACGGGCTCTTCGTCGTCGGCATGCTCGTCGTCGGGATGATCGTCCTCGGTACGGACGACCCCGCGCTAGCGGGGTCGATCATGATCCTCGTCGGGGCGCTCGCCGTCCTCGGGTGGTGGGTGATCCCGCTCTTCGCGTTCGGCGTCGACGCGACACTGGACCCGCAGCGGTTCGTCCTGTTCGGGATCCCGCAGCGCCGGCTGCTGGCCGGACTCGCCGTCGCGGGAGTCGTGTCGATCCCCGGGATCGTCACGGCCCTCGCCGCGCTCGGCGTCTCCTTCGCCTGGTGGCGTACACCTCTCGCGGTGCTCGCCGCCCTCGTGGGTGCGGTCCTCGCGGTGGCGCTGTGCGTCGTCGGCTCGCGGGCGACGACGACGGCCCTCGCCCCGCTGCTCGAGTCGCGCCGCTACCGCGAGGTCGTGACGATCGCCGCGTTCGTGCCGCTCGTCCTCGTCGGCCCGGCCTTCGCCTGGGTCGGCTCGCAGCTCGGCGGTGGCCCCGTCGACGGCGACGCGGTGCGGGGCATGGTGTCGCGTCTCGCGGAGATCGCGGCCTGGACCCCCTTCGGTGCCCCGTGGGGCCTGGGCGCCGCGGTGCACGACGGCGCGTGGGGCCTCGCGCTCGCGCGGTTCGTCGTCGCGCTGGCCACCCTCGCGCTCGCCTGGGTCGTGTGGGACAAGGCGCTCGCCCGCGCGCTCGTGACACCGCCCGCGGCGGGCTCCGGGGGCCGGGCCAAGGGGCTGGGCTTCTTCTCCCGGTTCCCCGCGACGCCGACCGGGGCGGTCGCGGCGCGCACCGCGACCTACTGGCTCCGCGACCCGCGCTACTCGGGGTCGATCGCCGTCGTCCCGCTCATCCCGGTCGTGCTGCTCGTGGTGGGCGGCGGTGCAGGATCCGAGATCTTCCTTGCCCTGGCGCCGTTCACCGCCTGGATCCTCGGCTTCTCGATCTCGGCCGACATCGCGTACGACCACACGGCGTTCGCGCTGCACGTGTCGACGGGAGTGTCCGGCCGCGCGGACCGATGGGGCCGGGCCCTCCCGGTGCTGGTCGCCGGGGGTGCCGTGTCGCTCGTGTTCGCGGTGGTCTCCGTCGCCGTGGCGGGGCGCTGGGACGCGCTGCCGGCCCTGCTCGGCCTGACGGTCGGCACCCTCCTGGTCGCGACCGGCGTCTCGAGCGCGACCTCGGCGCGGCTGCTGTACCCGGTGCCCAAGCCCGGCGACAGCCCGTTCAAGCAGCCGCAGGGCGCCGCGATGGCGACGCTCGTCGCGCAGTCGGTCGCGATGCTGCTCGTCCTCGCGCTGTCGCTCCCGTTCCTCGTACCCGGGCTCGTCGCGATCCTGGCCGACCTGCCGGTCGTGGGCTGGGTCACGCTCGTCGTGGGTGTCGGCCTCGGGGTCGTCGTCCTGCTCCTGGGCGTCCGCTGGGGCGCCCGCGCGTACGACCGGCGCGCGCCCGAGCTGCTCCAGAAGGTGATGGCCTCGGCCTGACCTCCGGGCCGGGTCCGCGCACCGCGGCCCCGGCCCGTAGACTCGGCCGACGTGGCACTCACTATCGGCATCGTCGGCCTGCCCAACGTCGGCAAGTCCACCCTGTTCAACGCCCTGACGCGCAACCAGGTCCTCGCGGCGAACTACCCGTTCGCGACGATCGACCCGAACGTCGGCGTCGTCTCGCTCCCCGACCCGCGGCTCGACAAGCTCGCCGAGATCTTCGGCAGCCAGCGCATCCTGCCCGCGACCGTGTCGTTCGTCGACATCGCCGGGATCGTCAAGGGCGCCAGCGAGGGGGAGGGGCTCGGCAACAAGTTCCTCGCGAACATCCGCGAGGCCGACGCGATCTGCCAGGTGACCCGCGCGTTCGCCGACCCGGACGTCGTCCGCGTCGAGGGTTCGACGGACGCCGAGGGCGACATCGAGACCATCAGCACCGAGCTGATCCTCGCCGACCTCCAGACTCTCGAGAAGACGGTTCCTCGCCTCGAGAAGGAGGTGAAGATCAAGAAGGGCGACGCCGCCCTCCTCGACGCCGCCCAGAAGGCGCAGGCGATCCTCGAGGCCGGGACGACGCTCTTCCAGGGCGCGGCCGCCGCCGGGCTCGACCTCGCCGACGTCGCGAGCCTCCAGCTCCTCACGGCCAAGCCCTTCATCTACGTCTTCAACACCGACGACGCCGGCCTCGTGGACGACGACCTGCAGGACCGCCTGCGCGCGCTCGTCGCGCCGGCCCAGGCGATCTTCCTCGACGCGAAGTTCGAGTCCGAGCTCGTCGAGCTCGAGCCGGACGAGGCGAAGGAGATGCTCGCCGAGTCGGGGCAGGACGAGGCTGGGCTGGACCAGCTCGCGCGCGTCGGGTTCGACACCCTCGGGCTCCAGACCTACCTCACCGCGGGCCCCAAGGAGGCGCGCGCCTGGACCATCCGCAAGGGCTGGACCGCGCCGCAGGCCGCGGGGGTCATCCACACCGACTTCGAGCGCGGCTTCATCAAGGCCGAGGTCGTCTCCTTCGAGGACCTCGTCGCGACGGGGTCCGTCGCCGCCGCGCGCGCCGCGGGCAAGGCGCGCGTCGAGGGCAAGGACTACGTCATGGCCGACGGCGACGTCGTGGAGTTCCGCTTCAACGTCTGAGACGCAGGTCACCGGCTCAGGCGCCCGCCGCATCGTGAGACGCGGCGGGCGTCGGCGTGTCCGGGCGGCGGCGTTTCGCGCGTGTTTCGCGGCCGTCGCAGGGTGGAAACGCACCCGTACCGGCCAGTATCAACTCGGTAACGATCGACCGCAGCAACCGGGCAAGGGGGAGAAGCCACGCAACTTGCTGGGTAGCGTTGCCTCAAACCGTGGTGGGCATACCCGTCCACGCGCGCCGACACCAACCGGACGCGCGGGCGACGGGGCGGCCGGAGGGCTAACGACGCTCTCTCGGACGCGCTCACCATCCCTTGGAGGAGGAACATTGAAGATCAGGCGCACGAGTGCCGCCCTCGCGGTGACGGTCACCGGGGCACTGCTGTTCTCGGCGTGCAGCGGCACGTCGGGTGACGGCGAGACCGACGGCGAGGACGCGGGCATCAACACCGAGTCCGCGGTCACCGTCGCGTGGGAGGCCCCGCTGAACGAGCTGAACCTCAGCTCGTCGAACGGCAACGCGACCCAGAACGCCGTCATCAACTACATGCTCAACTCGGGCTTCAGCTACTACGACGCCGACCTGAACATCGTCAAGGACGAGTCGTTCGGCACGTACGAGAAGCTCTCGGACGACCCGCTGACGGTGAAGTACACGTTCGGCGACGACACCAAGTGGTCGGACGGCACCCCGGTCGACGCGACGGAGATCCTGCTGGACTGGGCCGGCCAGTCGGGCAAGTTCAACAACGTCGAGGCCGAGACCGACGAAGAGGGCAACATCACGAACCAGGAGGCGCTGGACGCCGGCGTCTACTTCGACGGTTCGGACCCGGGCATCGCGCTCATCTCGCAGACGCCGGAGATCTCGGACGACAACAAGTCCATCACCGTGGTCTACGACAAGCCGTTCGGTGACTGGGAGCTGAGCTGGACGAACGAGTTCGTCCCGGCGCACGTCGTCGGCCAGAAGGCGCTCGAGATCGAGGACCCGGAGGAGGCGAAGGCCGCCGTCCGTGACGCGATCGCGAACAACGACTCCGCCGCGCTCTCCAAGATCGCAAAGTTCTGGAACTCCGGCTTCGAGTTCACGACCCTCCCCGACGACCCGGCGCTCTACGTCTCCAACGGCGCGTACACGCTCGACGCGTACGAGGAGAACCAGTACCTCACGCTCAAGGCGAACCCTGACTACAAGGGCACCAACAAGGGCCAGGTCGACACCATCACGGTCCGCTACATCGACGACCCGATGGCCCAGGTCCAGGCGCTCGAGAACGGTGAGGTCGACCTCATCGGCCCGCAGGCGTCCGCGGACGTCCGTACCGCGCTCGAGGCGCTCGACGGCGTCGAGACCCACTCCGGCATCGAGGGCACGTACGAGCACGTCGACCTGGTCTTCGAGAACGGCGGGCCCTTCGACCCGGCGACGTACGGTGGCGACGCCGAGAAGGCCAAGGCCGTGCGCCAGGCGTTCCTCCTGACGATCCCGCGCCAGACGATCGTCGACAACCTCATCAAGCCGCTCAACCCGGACGCCGAGGTGCGCAACTCGAACATCCTCATCCCGGGCTCGCCGAACTACGACCAGATGGTCGCGGAGAACGGCTCGGAGTTCTACGACGCTTCGAAGGCGGCCGAGAACATCGAGAAGGCGAAGCAGCTCCTCGCCGACGCGGGCGTCGCGCCGGGCGTCAAGGTGCGCTTCGCGTACAACAACGAGAACACGCGTCGCGTGAACGAGCTCGCGCTCATCACGGACACCGCCTCGCAGGCCGGCTTCGTGATCGAGGACACCGGCCGTCCGGCCGCCGAGTGGGGCACCCTGCTCGCGACCGGTCAGACCGAGTACGACGCGTCGCTGTTCGGCTGGCAGTCGACCTCGACGGCCGTCACCGAGTCGGACGCGAACTTCCGCTGGGCGCCGAATCGTGGTGTCAACAACTACGGCCTCTACAACAACCCGGCCGTGGACGCCGCGCTCGACAAGCTCCAGGTCTCGACCGACCCCGAGGAGCAGTTCCAGCTCCAGCTTGAGGTCGAGAAGAACCTCTGGGCGGACGGCTTCGGCGTGACGATCTTCCAGTTCCCCGCCATCCAGGGCTGGAACGAGAACCTGAAGGGCGTCGAGTCGATCACGATCAGCCCGACGATCTTCCACGGGTTCTGGAACTGGACGTTCGAGGGCTGAGAGGCCTGACCGTCTGACCTGGCCCGTCGCCGTCCCACCGGACGGCGACGGGCCGCGTCCGGACTCGTGGGACCGGGGGTCTCGGCGGCCCGTCCGCCGAGGCCCCCGGTTCTCGCGTGCTCCGGCGCTCTCGACCTCTCCACCGCGGCGTCCCGTGCCGTCGGTTCACGATCACGCGAGACCCACGCGTAGAATCGACCGGCCCCGACCCGGGGTCCCTACCGACCAGCGAGGTAAGACCTCCGATGTTCTCCTTCATCTCGCGGCGTGTGCTGGCAGGGTTGGCGACCCTCCTCGTGTCCACGTTCGCGATGTTCCTGCTCGTCAGCGCCGCGATCCGGCCGTACATCTTCATGGACCTCGAGGCGAGCACGAGTCCCAACAAGCAGCAGCTCATCGATCAGCGCACGCTCGACCTCGACCTGAACACGAACGTCGTGATCCGCTACTTCAAGTGGCTCGGCGACTTCGTGACCGGCGACCTCGGGACGGCCTGGCGCAGCGGCCAGTCGGTCTCGAACCTGCTCCAGGGCGCCGTGATCTCGACCATCCAGCTCGTCGCCGCGGCGACCGTCCTCGCCGTGATCTTCGGCGTCATGGTCGGCATCGTCAGCGCGCTGCGGCAGTACAGCACGTTCGACTACCTGACGATCTTCGTCTCGTTCGTGCTCTACTCCCTCCCGGCCTTCTGGGTCGCCGTCCTGCTCAAGCAGTGGGGCGCGATCGGCTTCAACGACTTCCTGCGCGACCCGAACCTGTCGATCCTCGCGATCGCGGTCGTCGGCGTGGTGATCGGCCTGCTGTGGTCGCTCGCCTTCGGCGGCACCCTGCGTCGCCGGCTCGCCGTCTTCGGCATGGGCTTCGCCGCGACCGCCGTCGCGCTGCTCTACCTGCAGCTCTCCGGCTGGTGGGAGGAGCCGAACCTCGGCCCGGTCATCATCGCCGTCACGGGTGCCGCGCTCGCCTTCGCGGTCACCGCGCTCGTCTCCGGCCTGAAGAACCGCCGCGCGCTCTACGCGTCCCTGACGACCGTCGTCGTCGGCGTCGTCGTCTACTTCCCGATCCAGTCCGTGCTCCGCCAGGTCGACAACTGGCTGCTCGTGCTCGTCCTCGCCGTCGTCACCGTCGCCGTCGGCATCGGGATCGGGTACGCGTGGGGCGGCCCCGACAAGGGCGTGTCCGCACGCGCGGCCGGGATCACCGCGTTCCTCGTCGGCTCGATGGTGTTCGTCGACCGCGTCATGCAGTTCTGGCCCGCCTACCTCGGGGCGCCGGCGATCAACAACCGGCCCATCCCGACGATCGGCAACAGCACGCCCAACCTCGGCGGTAACTTCTGGGTCCAGGTCCTCGACCAGTACACCCACCTGCTCCTGCCGACGATCGCGCTCGTGCTCATCCAGTTCGCCGGGTACACGCGCTACTCGCGCGCGAGCATGCTCGAGGTCATGAGCCAGGACTACATCCGCACGGCCCGGGCCAAGGGCCTGCCGGAGCGGACGGTCGTCATGCGGCACGGCTTCCGCAACACGCTCATCCCGCTCGCGACGATCGTCCCGATCGACGTCATCACCCTCCTGGGCGGCGCGATCATCACGGAGAAGGTCTTCGCCAGACCCGGTATGGGCCTGCTCTTCCTGAACTCCCTCACGGGCGGCGAGATCGACCCCGTCATGGCGTACCTCGTCATCGTCGCGGCCCTCGCCATCATCGCCAACATTGTGGCTGACCTCATCTACGCAGCCCTCGACCCGCGGATCCGGGTGAACGCATGAGCAACACACCGAACGACGCGCCGCAGGGCGGCGCGCTCGAGAACCAGATCGAGCTGCTCGAGGTCGAGGGTCTGTCGCAGGGCCAGATCGTCCGCCGACGCTTCTTCCACCACAAGGGCGCGGTCGTCGCGCTCGTCGTCCTCATCGGCATCGTGCTGCTCGCCATCACGTCGATCGGCATCGGCGGGTGGCACGGGTGGTACGAGTACAAGGCCTCCGGCCAGGGCTCCACGTACCCGCTCGTCGACGGCGGCCGACCGTCCTCGGAGCACATCTTCGGCCAGGACGAGGCGGGCCGCGACGTCTTCGCCCGCGTCATGCAGGGCACCCAGACCTCGCTCCTCGTCGTGCTCGCCGTCGGCGTCATCGCGACGCTCGCGGGTGTGCTCGTCGGCGCTCTCTCGGGCTACTACCGCGGCCAGACCGACTCGTGGCTCATGCGGTTCACCGACCTCATCATCACGATGCCGGTCATCGTCATCGGTGCGGTGCTCGCGCTGCTCTCCGGGGGTAGCAACGCGCTCATCCTGGGTGCGTTCCTCGGGCTCGTCCTGTGGCCGCCGCTCGCGCGCCTCGTGCGCGGCGAGTTCCTGTCGCTGCGCGAGCGGGAGTTCGTCGACGCCGCCCGCGTCGCCGGCGCGAGCGACCGGCGGATCATCTTCAAGCACATGCTGCCCAACGCGGTGGGCGTGATCATCGTCAACGTCACGCTGCTCATGAGCTCAGCGATCCTGCTCGAGACGGCGCTGAGCTACCTGGGTGTCGGCATCCAGGCGCCCGCGACGTCGCTCGGCAAGCTCATCAGCGACTACCAAGAGGCGTTCGCGACGCGTCCGTGGCTGTTCTGGTGGCCCGGTCTGTTCATCGTCGCGATCGCGCTGTGCGTCAACTTCATCGGTGACGGACTGCGCGACGCGTTCGACCCGCGGCAGAAGCGGATCCCGTCGGAGCGCAAGATGGCGCGCGCGCAGCGCGTCGCGCGTCCGAAGGCGACCGCCGCGACGTCGGGCACGACCGGTGAGGCCGGGGCGAGCTGATGACCGCGCCCGTCGCCGCCTGCCCGGGAGGTCGTCGATCTCCCGGGCGGCGCGGCGCGCCGCGGTCGCGGTCAGGCGGTGAGCACCACGACCGTCCCGACGGCGAGCGCGCCCAGCACCGTGAGCTGCACGACGTGCCACGTGGTGCGCGCTCCGGGAGCCCCCGGCACCGCGCGGTCGAGGTGGCCGGCGCCGGCGAGCAGCCCGTACCGCTGCGCGACGGCCTCGGCCACGGTCTCGGCGTTGGCGCCGGTGACCACGCGGTCGCGGTCCACGGGTCGCCGGCGCGAGCTGCGCAGCCAGCGTGCCGAGCCGCTCGACCGGGGTGCCGCCCAGGCGGTGACCGTGCCGCCCGTGTGGCGCACCTCGAGCGAGTACCGGGCCTCGACGCCCTCGTACGCCGTCCACGGCACGTGGACCGTGCGGGTCACGTTGCGGACCTCGACGCCGCCGTCGGACACCTCGACGGCGGGTCGCCAGAACAGCATCCAGACGAGGTACGTCACGAGCGCGGCGGGCACCAGAGCGCCCACCAGCGCGCCGACGTCGCCCGTCAGGGCCGTGCTCACACCGAGCGCGACGGCGACGGCACCCGTCGCCAGCGTGAGGACACGGCCGTACGTCGAACGGAAGACCAGCGTGGGACCCATGCGCCCATGCTCGCAGAGTCGCCGCGCCACGAGCGCCGGCTCCAGCAGGAAGGACACTGATCAGCGTGGCCATCGAGACGTCTCCCGCGGCCCCGGCCGCGCGCCAGGGCAGCCCTGTGCTGACCGTGCGCAACCTCGGCGTGGACTTCTACGTCGACAAGGCCTGGTACCCCGCGGCCACGGGCGTGAGCTACGACCTGCACTCCGGTGAGGTCCTCGCGATCGTCGGCGAGTCGGGCTCCGGCAAGTCGCAGTCGTCGCTCGCGCTCCTCGGCCTTCTCCCGCCGAACGGCCGCGCGAGCGGCTCGGCGAAGCTCGGCGACCGTGAGCTCATCGGCATGTCGCACGGCTCGCTGCGGCACGTCCGCGGCAAGGAGATCTCCATGATCTTCCAGGAGCCGATGACGGCGCTGAACCCCGTGTACACGGTGGGCTTCCAGATCGTCGAGACCATCCGGACGCACTTCAACGTCGGCCCCGCCGACGCGAAGAAGCGCGCGATCGAGCTCCTGCGGCTCGTCGAGATCCCGGAGCCGGAGCGTCGCTTCGACGCGTACCCGCACCAGCTCTCCGGCGGGCAGCGCCAGCGCGCGATGATCGCCCAGGCCCTCGCGTGCGACCCCAAGCTCCTCGTCGCGGACGAGCCGACCACGGCGCTCGACGTCACGGTCCAGGCCGAGATCCTCAAGCTCCTGCGCGACCTGCGGTACCGGGTCGACGCGGCGATCATCCTCATCACGCACGACATGGGCGTGGTGGCGGACATGGCCGACTCGATCATGGTCATGAAGGACGGCCAGGTCGTCGAGCGCGGCACGTCGACCGAGATCTTCGGCAACCCCCAGCACCCGTACACGGTCCGTCTCCTCGAGGCGGTGCCGCACCTGGGCTCCACGCGCGAGGCGACCACGGCCACGGACCGCGTCCCGGCTGCCGCAGTGCAGGAGCGTCCGCTCGTGCTCGACGCGCAGGACATGGTCATCGAGTACCCGGGCCGACGCCGCCAGGCCGCGTTCCGCGCGGTCGACGAGGTGTCGATGCAGATCCGCCAGGGCGAGGTCCTCGGGCTCGTCGGAGAGTCGGGGTCTGGCAAGACGACGATCGGCCGCGCGGCCGTCGGCCTCCTGCCGGTCACCGGGGGTTCGCTCGAGATCGTCGGCCGGAACATGGTGGGCGCCACGCCCAAGGACCTCAAGCCGCTGCGCACCGAGGTCGGCATCGTGTTCCAGGACCCGGGGTCGTCGCTCAACCCGCGCCTGCCGATCGGCGAGTCCATCGGCGAGCCGCTCATGCTGCACAAGGGCGTGAAGGGCAAGGAGCTCAGCCGCGAGGTCGAGCGTCTGCTCGACCAGGTCGAGCTGCCGCGCGCGATGCGCAACCGCTACCCCCACGAGCTCTCGGGCGGGCAGCGCCAGCGCGTCGGCATCGCCCGCGCGCTCTCGCTCGAGCCCAAGCTGCTCGTGGCGGACGAGCCGACGTCGGCGCTCGACGTGTCCGTGCAGGCGAAGGTCCTCGACCTGTTCACGGACCTCCAGCGCGAGCACGGTTTCGCGTGCCTGTTCATCTCGCACGACCTCGCGGTCGTCGAGATGCTGTCCGACCGCATCGCCGTGATGCACAAGGGCAAGCTGGTCGAGGTGGGCGCGACGTCGCAGATCGTGCACGCCCCCCAGCATCCGTACACGCAGCGGCTCCTCGCCGCGGTGCCGGTGCCGGACCCGGCGGCGCAGCGCGAGCGCCGTGCCGCGCGCGACGCCCTGCTCGAGGCCGCGGCGCGCGACATCGCGAACGACGAGCTGTCGTCGCTGGTGGACGAGGAGCGGTCGCTCGCCGAGTCGCGCGACGACATCGACCACGAGCGGAGCGCGCCGCCCACCGCGGGCGCGGGGTTCTGAGCCTCCGGACCACCGGGCAGGGCGGGCCGCGCGCTCGACCCCTGACCTGACGCCCCGGCGCGGGCCACGACCGTGGCCCGCGCCGGGGCGTTCCGGTTGCCGGAGACCGGCTGCGCGACAAGCCTGGGAGGCATGACACGAGCCGAGGACGACGTTCCGGGGACGCCCGGCGCGGACCATGCCGGGTCGACGGACGCGGGCTCTCCCGCCCGCGGGGCCACGGCGGCCGACGACCTCGACAGCCCTCGCACCGGACGCCCCGACCCTCGGGTCTTCTACCCGGCCGCCGGGATCATCCTGCTCTTCGTGCTCGCGACCATCCTCTTCACCGACACGGTGACGGCGCTCATGAACACGCTCCAGCGGGACGTCATCGGCGCCTTCGGCTGGTACTACGTGGTCGTCGTGGCAGGGTTCGTCGTCTTCTCCCTGTGGATGGGCCTGAGCCGCTTCGGTGACATCGTGCTCGGCAAGGACGAGGACGAGCCCTTGTTCCGGCTCCCCGTGTGGTTCGCGATGCTCTTCGCGACGGGCATGGGGATCGGGCTCGTCTACTGGGGTGTCGCGGAACCGCTGTCCCACTATGTCGACCCCAAGCCGGGCGTCGAGGGGAGCGACCCGGCGCTCGCGCAGGCCGCCATGGGGCAGAGCTACCTCCACTGGGGCGTCCATGCGTGGGCGATCTACGTCGTGGCAGGCCTCGCGCTCGCGTACGCGATCCACCGCAAGGGCAGGCCGGTGTCGATCCGTTGGGCGCTCGAGCCGCTGTTCGGCGACCGGGTGAAGGGCCGGCTCGGGGACGTCATCGACGTCGTCGCGATCATCGGCACGGTGTTCGGGGTGGCGACGTCGCTCGGCTTCGGCGTCCTCCAGATCGCCGCCGGCCTGGGGTACCTCGACGTGGTGCAGCCGAGCACGGCCCTCGAGATCGGGCTCATCGCGGCGATCTCCGCGCTCGCGACGATCTCGGTCGTGTCGGGGCTGGGCAAGGGGATCAAGTGGCTGTCCAACGGCAACATGATCCTGGCCGGGGTCGTCCTCGTCCTCGTGCTGGCCCTGGGGCCGACCCTCTTCCTCCTGCGCGAGTGGGTCCAGTCGCTCGGCTACTACGTCCAGAACATCGTCCGGCTGTCGTTCGACACGACCGCCTTCCAGGGCGAGGCCGGGCTCGAGTGGCAGTCGTCGTGGACGATCTTCTACTGGGGCTGGTGGATCTCCTGGGCGCCGTTCGTGGGCGTCTTCATCGCGCGGATCTCGCGCGGGCGCACGGTGCGCGAGTTCGTCCTCGGGACGCTCCTCGTCCCGACCGTCGTCACGACCCTGTGGTTCTCGATCTTCGGCGGGTCGGCCCTCTACCGCGAGCTGACCGAGCCGGGGAGCATGCTCGTCGACGGCGAGGTCGACACGGACACCACGCTGTTCCAGCTCTTCGACGGCCTGCCGCTCGGCAACGTCCTCTCGGTCGTGGGGATCCTGCTCATCGTCGTGTTCTTCGTGACGTCGTCGGACTCGGGCTCGCTCGTGGTGGACATGCTGGCGAGCGGGGGCAACCCGAACCCGCCGACGTGGAGCCGCATCTTCTGGGCCGGCGTCTCGGGGCTCCTGGCGATCGCGCTCCTGCTCGCGGGCGGGTTGCAGGCGCTCCAGACCGCGGCGATCCTCATCGCGCTGCCGTTCTCCGTCGTGATGATCGGGATGGCGGTCTCGACCGTCCGCGCCCTGCGCGCGGAGCACGCCGCGATCCTGCGGGCAGAACGCCGGGCCGCGCGCGCCGCGCTGACCGAGCACGTGACCACCCACGTCTCGGAGAGCATCTCGGAGCAGTGGGAGGAGCTCTACCCCGACCGCCCGGACCGGTTTCGCGCCCTGACCCGGCGCTCGCGCAAGGGACCGCCGCCGCACTGACACCGACGCGCCCGGCCCGGCGACGTGCGGTCCGGAGGCGCGACCCGACGCCGCGTCGCGAGGCTGCCCGCGGAGGGGAGTGACGCGGGTCATGGTGGCGGGAAGCGCGACCCGGTAGGATAGCCGTGCCCGGGTGACGGCCCGTGCTCCGTGATGCCGCGGCGGGCTGCTCCCGCGCCGTGCGCGCAGAGGTGGCCGGCCGTCGTCGCCCCTCGAACCCCACGAAATGAGAACCGTAGATGTCTGTGCGCTCCGACCTGCGCAACGTGGCGATCGTCGCCCACGTCGACCACGGCAAGACCACGCTCGTCGACGCGATGCTGCGCCAGTCCGGCGCCTTCTCCGCGCACCAGCACGTGGACGACCGCGTCATGGACTCCGGTGACCTCGAGCGCGAGAAGGGCATCACCATCCTCGCGAAGAACACCGCGGTCCGCTACGCCGGCCCGGCCGCCGCCGCGGTGGGGGAGCCCGACGGCATCACGATCAACGTGATCGACACCCCCGGCCACGCCGACTTCGGTGGCGAGGTCGAGCGCGGCCTCTCCATGGTCGACGGCGTCGTCCTCCTCGTCGACGCGAGCGAGGGCCCACTCCCGCAGACCCGGTTCGTGCTCCGCAAGGCGCTCGCCGCGAAGCTCCCGGTCATCATCGTCGTCAACAAGGTGGACCGCCCGGACTCGCGCATCACCGAGGTCGTCGCCGAGGCGACCGACCTGCTGCTGGGCCTCGCCTCCGACCTCGCGGACGAGGTGCCCGACCTCGACCTCGACGCCATCCTGGACGTCCCGGTCGTGTACGCGTCGGCCAAGGCCGGGCGCGCGTCGCTCGACCAGCCCGTGGACGGCCAGCTCCCGTCGAACGAGGACCTCGAGCCGCTCTTCACGACCATCCTCGAGAAGATCCCCGCGCCGACGTACGACGAGGGCGCGCCGCTCCAGGCGCACGTCACGAACCTCGACGCGTCGCCGTTCCTCGGCCGCCTCGCGCTGCTGCGCATCTTCAACGGCGAGCTCCGCAAGGGCCAGGTCGTCGCCTGGGCGCGCCACGACGGCACGCTCCAGAACGTCAAGATCACCGAGCTCCTCGAGACCAAGGCGCTCGACCGCGTCCCCACGGAGTCGGCCGCGCCCGGCGACATCGTCGCCGTGGCCGGCATCGCGGACATCACGATCGGCGAGACGCTCACCGACCCCGAGGACCCGCGCCCGCTCCCGCTCATCACCGTCGACGACCCGGCGATCTCCATGACCATCGGGATCAACACGTCGCCGCTCGCAGGCAAGGGCGGCAAGGGCCACAAGGTCACGGCGCGCCAGGTCAAGGACCGCCTCGACTCCGAGCTCGTCGGCAACGTGTCGCTGCGCGTCCTGCCGACCGAGCGCCCCGACGCGTGGGAGGTCCAGGGCCGCGGCGAGCTCGCGCTCGCGATCCTCGTCGAGCAGATGCGCCGCGAGGGCTTCGAGCTCACGGTCGGCAAGCCGCAGGTCGTCACGCGCACGATCGACGGCAAGACGCACGAGCCGATGGAGCGCATGACCATCGACGTCCCCGAGGAGTACCTCGGCAACGTCACGCAGCTCCTCGCGCAGCGCAAGGGCCGCATGGAGACCATGTCCAACCACGGCACGGGCTGGATCCGCATGGAGTTCATGGTCCCGGCGCGCGGCCTCATCGGCTTCCGCACGCGCTTCCTCACGGAGACGCGCGGCACGGGCATCGCGGCCTCGATCTCCGAGGGCTACGAGCCGTGGGCCGGGCACATCGAGACCCGCACGACCGGCTCGCTCGTGGCCGACCGCGCCGGCAAGGTGACCCCGTTCGCCATGATCAACCTCCAGGAGCGCGGCTCGTTCTTCGTCGACCCCACCCAGGAGGTCTACGAGGGCATGATCGTCGGCGAGAACTCGCGCAACGAGGACATGGACGTGAACATCACCAAGGAGAAGAAGCTCACGAACATGCGGTCCTCGACGGCCGACAACTTCGAGAACCTCATCCCGCCGCGCCACCTCACGCTCGAGGAGTCGCTCGAGTTCGCGCGCGAGGACGAGTGCGTCGAGGTCACGCCCGAGGTCGTCCGCATCCGCAAGGTGCTGCTCGACCAGACCGAGCGCGCTCGCGCGGTCTCGCGCGCCAAGCGCGCCTGACGTCGCCCCGCGGGTGACCGTCCCGTCGTACCAGCAGGCCGCCGTCGTGCCCGACGGCGGCCTGCTGGCCGTGCACGCCCACCCCGACGACGAGACGCTCGCCACGGGTGCGCTCCTCGCGACCTGGGCGCGGTCCGGGCAGCGCGTCACCGTCGTGACGTGCACGCGCGGCGAGCGGGGCGAGGTGATCGACACGCCCGCGCACCCGACCGGCGTCGGGCACCTCGAGGGCGACGGTCCCGCCCTCGCCGCGCACCGCGAGGGGGAGCTCGCCCGCGCGCTCGCCGCCCTCGGCGTCGCGGACCACGTCTTCCTCGACACGGTGACGCCTCCCGGGGCGAGCGCGCTTCCCGACGGTGCCGCGCGGCCCCGGTTCGAGGACTCCGGGATGGCCTGGGTCGCGCCCGGCGTCGCGAGCTCCGCGGAGGACCTCCCACCCCGGGCGTTCGTCGCCGTCCCGCTCGACGAGGCCGCCGGGCGGCTGGCCGCCGTCGTGCGCGACCGCCGTCCCGCCGTCGTCGCGACGTACGAGCCCGGGGGCGGTTACGGGCATCCCGACCACGTGCGCGCGCACGACGTGACCGTCCGGGCGCTGGAGCTGCTCGACGCCGCCGGCGAGCCCGTGCCCGCGCTCTGGCTGGCCGTCGCCCCCGCGAGCACGGTGCGCGCCGCGCGGCGCGCCCTCGCGGCGCACCCCGCGGTCCGCGCCCTCCTCGCGGACGACGCCGCCCTCGTCCTGCCCGACCCGGACGAGGACCTGCCGCCGGTCGCGCGCCCCGACGCCACGCTGCCCCGGCTCGTGACCGTGCCGGTGGCGCCCGTGCTCGACGAGGTCCTCGCGGCCGTGCGGGCGCACGGGACGCAGGTCCAGCGCGTGACCGCCGCGGCCGACGGCGTGCGGTCGAGCGAGGGCGACGACCGCGAGGGCGTGCTGGGCTGGTACGCGCTCAGCAACGACGTGCTGGCACCCGTCCCTTCACACGAGTTCTACGCTCCCTCCGGCGCTGCTCTCCCGGGCGACCGGGTCCGGCCCGAGCCCACGCGTTAACCTGGGGCCCGTGGAGACCGGTATGGGGCGGCTCGTCGGCCGCGGGGTGGCGTGCGCGCTCGTCGGTGTGATCGTCGGGCTCGTCGGCACCGTCGCGCACCGCGCGCACCTGCTCGGCGTCGACCTTCCCGGAGACGTCGGGCTGGGCATCGTGCTCGCGCTGCTGACCGTCTTCGCGGCCGGGACCCTCGCACGCGCGTGGGGAGGCATGGCCGGCCTGCTCGGCTACGGCATCGGATGGGTCGTCGTGGTCCAGCTGCTCTCGCTCGAGGGCCCCGGTGGCGACGTCCTCGTGCCCAGCGAGCCCGTCGGGTACGTCTGGATCTACGGGGGTCTGCTCGTCGTCGCGGCGGTCGCGTTCCTGCCACGTTCGTGGTTCAGCGACCGACCTCTCCGACCGGCGCTCCACGGGCGTCCCACCAGGCACGACGGACCCGAGGACCCCCTCGCGTCCCGCTAGAATTCGCGGTGCGGATCCCCGCACACCCCTCGTCGTCGCGCGCTCGACCGCGCGCCTTTCGTCACGGAGACAGTGGATGGGTCAGCCGACCGACCGAGACGCCGAACTCGACTCCCCGCAGGACGCCGTGCCCGAGCCCGCCGAGCCCGGTCAGACGCCTGGTCAGACGTCCGGTCAGACGCCGGAGCCGTCGCCCACCGACGAGACCCGCGCCGAGGCGCCGGCGACGGACGACGGTGCCGCGGGGGCGGAGGCCGATGCGGCCGGCGCCGACGAGACGGTCGAGGACGCGGAGCCGGGCGAGCTCGAGGACCCGGCTCCGGGCGAGAAGGACGAGGCTCCCGTGGTGCCGGAGCGGGACGACGTGCCTGAGGAGCCCGCGGCACCGGTCGGTCAGGACGAGGACTCCGCGGAGCCGGCGACGGCGGCCGACCAGGGCGAGACGGTGGAGACCACCACCGACCAGGTCGAGGAGCCGGGCGTCGAGACGGAGGAGATCCCCGGGGACGTCGCCGACGAGCCCGTGCCGGAGCCCGCCGAGCCGACCCCGCCCGCCGCGGGGGACGTGCCCGAGGTCGAGGTGCGACCGGCGGCCGAGACGCCCACCGCTGACGAGGACGTCGCCGTGGTGGCCGCAGGCCCCGAGGACGGCCCGACCGGGGACGGCGCTGCCGAGGCGACCGCGAGCGCGGACGCGGTGGAGACGATCGAGGAGCAGGCCGACGCCCCCGCGCCGGAACCCGCACCAGCGCCGGAGGCGCCGACGGGGCCGGACGGGGACGGCTCTCCCGCGGCGGACGACGACGAGGACGAGCCGTACGTCCCGCGGGTGTTCGCGTTCGACCCCAGCGTGCCGGCCGTGCTCGTCCCCCCGCCCGCCTCCGAGGCGCAGCCCGCCGCGGCGGCGAGCGACCCGGGCGCCGAACCTCCGGACACCCCCGCTGCGGAGCCGGACGCCGCGGCGCCCGACGCGACGGGGCAGGCCGCAGCGGCGCCCGTGGTGCAGGAGCCCGACGCCGAGCAGACGGCGGTCGTGCCGCTGGTGCCCGCGGAGTCCACGGCCGAGGCCGCGCCGGGGGCCACGGAGCCGACCCCGACGACGCCGGTGGACGCCACGCAGGTGATCCCGCCCGTCGACCCGTGGTCGCGGCCGGCCCCTGTCGTCCGCACGTCGGTCCGGCCGGCCGACCCCGCCGCGACGGAGGCCGCGGCGACCCCGGCGGTAGCACCGGCGGCAGGCCTGAGGAGCGCCTTCGGCCCGGTCCCGCCCGACGACTCGCGGGAGACCTCACCCTTCGAGGGCTTCGAGGAGGAGGCTCCGCGCCGCGGCTGGGTGCGGGGTCTGCTCTGGACCGGCGTCGGGGTGCTCGTCCTCGGCGGCCTGTACACCGGCGCGCAGTGGTTCTACTCGGACAAGGTCCCGAGCGGGACGAGCGTCGCCGGCGTGGACGTCGGCGGCATGACCCGGACGGCGGCGCAGGACACGCTCGAGGCCGAGCTCGGGCCGCGTGCCGCCGAGCCGGTCACGCTCACGGCCGGCGAGGCGAGCACGACGCTCGACCCGGCGGCCGCGGGCCTCACGTTCGACGCCGCGGCCACGGCCGAGGAGCTCACGGCCTTCTCGATGAGCCCGGCCCGCCTGTGGCAGCACCTGTTCGGCGGCGAGGACGAGGCCCCGGTGGTCTCCGTGGACGACGCGGCGCTCGACGCCCAGGTCGAGGCGCTGCGGGGAAGTCTCGAGATCGAGCCGGTGGACGGCACGGTGCAGTTCGTGGACGGTGCCCCGACGAGCACGCCGGCGGCCGACGGCTCGGCACTCGTGACGGACGAGGTCCCGGCAGCCATCACGTCGAGCTGGCTCGTCTCGGACGGCCCGGTCGCGCTGCCGACCGAGCCCGTGGAGCCCGCGATCACGCAGGAGGAGACGGACGCCGGGCTCGCACAGGCGGAGAAGGTCGTGTCCGCGCCCGTCGTCGTGTCGGTCGGGGGCCAGAACGCCGAGCTCCCGCCGGAGGCCCTCGCGGCCGCCGCGTCGTTCCCTGCGACCGACGGCGTGCTCACGCTCACCTTCGACGGGGCGACGCTCGTGGACTCGGTGGTCGACCGGACGAACGACCTGCTCACCGCCGCGGACGACGCGCACTTCGTCTTCCAGGACGGGGCCCCGGTGATCGAGGGCGGGGAGCCCGGCACGACGATCGACCCTGCGGCCCTCTCGGCGGCCGTCACGACGGCGGCCTCCGGCGACGAGCGGACCGCGACGGTCGAGCTCGTCGAGTCCGACCCCGAGCAGTCGGTCGCCGCGCTCGAGGCGCTCGGGATCAAGGAGAAGGTCTCGGAGTTCTCGACGCCCGTGCCCAACGTCCCGGTCCGCACCGCGAACCTGCGGCGCGGCGCGGAGAAGGTGACGGGGACCCTCGTGAAGCCGGGCGAGACCTTCTCGCTCGTCGACACGCTGTCTCCCATCACGCTCGAGGGCGGCTACTTCGCCGCGGGCATCGTCGAGAGCGGCCGGCACACGGAGGGCGTCGGCGGCGGGCTGTCGCAGATGGCCACGACCACGTACAACGCGGGCTTCTTCGCCGGGCTCGAGGACGTCGAGCACCGACCGCACAGCTACTGGTTCGAGCGCTACCCCGCGGGGCGCGAGGCGACGATCTTCGTCGGGTCGATCGACATGAAGTTCAAGAACGACACCCCGTACGGCGTCCTCATGCAGTCCTGGGTCGGCGGCGGCGAGCTGCACGTCGCGATCTGGAGCACGAAGTACTACGACGTGGAGACGTCGTCGAGCGGCAAGTCGAACGTGGTCCAGCCCACGTCGGTCACGCACTCCGGCGCGGACTGCGCCCCCACGCCCGCGGGCAGCCCGGGCTTCTCCATCACCAACTACCGCAAGGTCTACCGCGAGGGCGAGCTCATCAAGGACGAGTCCTACCGGTGGACGTACAAGCCGGACAACGCGGTCGTCTGCGAGTAGACGACCCGGTCCACCACACCCACGGAGGTCCCATGCTCGGACGGAGCGAACGGGAGTCGGGCGCGCAGGCGCTGCTCGCGGCCACGGCGGCCGGCTGGGTCGAGGGCGAACCCGCCGAGGCGGACGCGCTGCTCGACCTCGGGTCGACGACCGCCACGCTGTCGACTGTCGCGAGCATCGACGGACTGTCCGCCGTCGTGCACCTGGGGCACCCGGCGCAGCCGTCGCACGAGCTGGAGCGGGCGCTGCTCGCCGCGCCGCCCTCGCTCGTGCTCACGGGGGCGTCTGCCGTGCCGGCGCAGTGGGTCTGGGTCGGGCGCTCGGGCGCCGCGCGGGACCTGACGGGGCACGTCGTCGTGGACGAGGCGGGCATGCGCGACCGCCGCCACGTGCTGCGCACGATGGGCGTGAGCCCGTCCCTCGTCCCGACGCGGACGAGCCTGGAGGAGCGCATCGCGCTCGCCGGCCCCGACGGCAGCCTCGTCGTCGAGCGCTCCGTCGCCGCGGGACCGCTCGCCGCGCTCGGGTACGCCGAGCTCTCCGGGAGCGAGGTCCTCGGCGACGGCGCGCCCGTCTGGTACGGGCTCCTGGAGAGCCGGGTCGCCGTGCCGCGGGCCGAGGGCGTCGCCCAGGTCTGGCTCGCGTTCGGGCCGCGGGACGACCACCGCGGCTCGCTCCAGGAGACGCTCGCGCTCGTCGCCCAGGCGGGCATCGACCTCCAGCACCTGCGCAGCCACGGCTCCCAGGCCGGACCCCACATCTTCTTCTGCGCGTTCTCCTGCCCCGACGCGGGGGCGCTCGACGGTCTCCTCGCGGGCTTCGCGGAGCGGGGCGTCGCGCACCGCCTGCTGGCCGTCCTGCCCGGGCAGGAGTTCGTGCCCGGCCCGGACGCGCTCGCGCCGCGCTGGGCGTCGGCGCCGGACCCCGTGCGCGCGTGAGCGTCGTCGGCTACCTCGGCCCGGAGGGGTCGTTCACGCACCAGGCCGCGGCCCGGTGGTGCGCCGACCACGCGGACGGCCAGGCCGACCGGTCCGCGCGCCTCTCCGCGCGCACGACGGTGGCGGACGTGTTCGCCGGGGTCGCCGCCGGAGAGCTCGCGCGCGGAGTCGTCGCGATCGAGAACACGGTCGAGGGCTACGTGGTGCCGTCGCTCGACGCGATCGTCGGGAGCGCGACGGTCGTCGCGGTGGACGAGGTCGTGCTCGACATCTCGTTCGACGCGTTCGTGCGGCCCGGCCACGCAGAGCTGACCGAGGTCACCGCCCACCCGCACGGCCTCGCGCAGTGCCAGGAGTTCGTCCGCCGGACCGGTCTCGCTCCGCTCGCCGCGTCGTCGAACGCGGCGGCGTGCCGGGACGCCGGTCCGCACCAGGTCGCGCTGGGGCCGACGATCTGCGGCGAGCTCTACAGCCTCGACACGTTCGAGCGCGCTGTCGAGGACTTCGCCGGCGCCCGGACCCGGTTCCTCGTCCTCGCGCCGCGGGCAGAGGCGACGGCGGCCCTGGAGGCGGCGCGCGCCCGGGGCGACGGCCCGTGGCGCACGATGCTCGCGGTGACCCCCGTCGTCACCGGGCCGGGCGTGCTCGCCCGCATCACCCGGTCCTTCGGCGAGCGCGGCGTCAACCTGTCGAGCCTCATCACGCGCCCGCTCAAGGCGGTGGCCGGCACCTACGTGTTCGTCCTGACCGTCGACGGCGCCCCGTGGGACGCGCCGGTGCGCTCCGTGCTCGACGACCTGGTCCGGGCGGGCGACTCGCTCAAGACCCTCGGGGTCGTGCCCGCGCGCGGCGAGCTGGACGAGTCGGTGCACGCCGACGTGGACGTCGCGCACGTCCCGGTGGGCAGCGTCGACTCCTCGGCGGATGCGGCCGCGCTCGCGGCGGGGCTGCTGTGGTGACGGCCGACGACGCGGCGGCCGCGGGGACGGAGCTGCGGGTCGGGGTGGTCGGGCTCGGGCTGGTCGGCGGCTCGGTCGCGCGGCTCCTGCACGAGCAGGGCGTCGAGGTGACCGCGCTCGACGCGTCCGCCTCCACGCGCGCCGCCGCGCGCGCCGCGGGCCTGCGGGTCGTCGGCGACGTCGCCGACGTGTGCGCGGCGGAGCCCGACGTCCTCGTGCTCGCGGTCCCGCTGCGGGCCATGCGGTCGGTCGCGACCGAGGTCGCGCGGCACGTGCGCGGCGCGACCGTCGTCACCGACGTCGGGAGCGTGAAGGGCGCGGTGCGCGACGCCGTCCGGTCGGCAGGTCTCGACGCGCGCTACGTCGGGGCGCACCCCATGGCGGGCACCGAGCACTCCGGCTTCGAGGCGTCCGACCCGTCGATGCTCGACGGCGCACGCTGGGCCCTCACGGTCGACGGGACGACGCGGCGCGAGGCGCTCGTGGCGGTGCTGCGCCTCGTGACCGGACCGCTCGGCGGGACGGTGCACGTCCTCACCGACGACGTCCACGACGAGTCGACCGCGCTCGTCAGCCACGTCCCGCACGTGCTCGCCACCGAGCTCCTCGGCGTGGTCGCGGACGCCCCGGTGCGCGACGTCGCGCGCGGGCTCGCGGCGGGCAGCTTCCGGGACGCGACGCGGGTGGGTCGCACCGACCCCCGGCGCACCGAGGCGATGGTCACCGACAACGCCGCCTGGGTGGCGTCGGCGCTGCGCGTGGTCGTGCGCGACCTCGAGCAGCTCGTCGAGGCGCTCGAGTCGAACGCGCCCGTGGGGGAGTTCTTCGACCGGCCCGACCCCGTCCGTGTCCCCACCGCGGAGGCGGGAACCGGCGAGCGGCTGCGCGTCGTGCTCGACGACGCGGGGGACTGGCGCGAGGCGCTCACCGCGGCGGGGGCCCGTGGGGCCGTCGTCGTGGCCGTCGAGGACGACGCGGTCGTCGTCGCCTGAGGCCGGCCCGGAGGCCTGGTCAGGCGGGCCGACGTGGTGGACGCGGCGGGACGGGCTTCCCGGCCACGATCGCGTCGAGCGGGACGACGACGAGGGGCGGGACGTCGTCGTGCACGCCGTGACCGCGGTGCGGCGGGGCCGCGCTCCCGCCGGCGTCCTCGCGCAGCACGAGCTCGGTCGCCGTGGTCCGCACGACGATGCCGATGACGTCCGTGAGGGGCTTGCCCGCGCCGGCCGCCTCGTCGGCGGTGAGGCGACGGCGGACGACCACCCGGGTGCCCGGGGCCCACGCGGTCCAGGGCGCGTCGGGCACGGCACTGCTCCTCGGGTCTGTGACGTTCGTCCACGGGCTGGTCAGGAAGCGTCGGGCACCGCCCGACCTGAGCGATACTAGTCCTGCGTCTCCCTGTCGTGACCTCGCCCCTCGCCGGGCCGGGGTCCGGACGAATCCAGAAAGGTACTCGGTCGTGACTTACGTGATCGCTCAGCCGTGCGTGGACGTCAAGGACAAGGCGTGCATCGAGGAGTGTCCTGTCGACTGCATCTACGAGGGCAAGCGGTCGCTCTACATCCACCCCGACGAGTGCGTCGACTGCGGTGCGTGCGAGCCGGTCTGCCCGGTCGAGGCCATCTACTACGAGGACGACGTCCCGACGGAGTGGAGCGACTACTACCGCGCGAACGTCGAGTTCTTCGACGACCTCGGCTCGCCCGGCGGCGCCGCGAAGATGGGTCTCATCGAGAAGGACGACCCGATGATCGCCGCCCTGCCGCCGCAGGCCTGAGCACCCGGCACCGCCGCACGTGGGACTCGCCGACCTCTCCGGTCTCGCCTATCCCTGGGACACGCTGACCCCGTACGCGGAGCGCGCCCGCGCGCACCCGCGCGGCGTCGTCGACCTCTCGATCGGGACGCCCGTCGACCCGACGCCGGCCGTCGTGCGCGACGCGCTCGCCGCGGCGTCCGACGCGCACGGCTACCCGACGACGCACGGCACCCCGGCGCTGCGCGAGGCCGTCTCGGCCTGGTTCGCCCGCCGTCGCGGCGTCCTCGGCCTCGACCCCGACGCGGTGCTGCCCACCGTCGGCAGCAAGGAGCTCGTCGGGCTGCTGCCCGCGCTCCTGCGCCTCGGGCCCGGGGACGTCGTCGTGCACCCCCGCACGGCCTACCCCACGTACGACGTCGGCGCACGCCTCGCCGGCGCGACGCCGCTCGCGACCGACGACGTCGACGAGTGGGCCGGGCGCTCCGACGTGCGCCTCGTCTGGGTCAACTCCCCGAGCAACCCGACGGGCCGCGTGCTCGACTCCGCCCACCTCGCGCGCGTCGTCGCCGCGGCGCGCGAGATCGGCGCGGTCGTCGCGAGCGACGAGTGCTACGCGGAGCTCGCGTGGGCCGAGCCGTACGCCTCGCGGGGCGTGCCGAGCTTGCTCGACCCGGCGGTCTCCGGCGGGTCGCACGACGGGGCCCTCGTCACCTACTCGCTCTCGAAGCAGTCGAGCATGGCCGGGTACCGGGCCGCGTTCGTCGCCGGCGACCCGGCCCTCGTCGCGGACCTCCTCGCGACCCGCAAGCACCTCGGCATGATCGTGCCCGCGCCGGTGCAGGCGGCGATGGTCGCGGCGCTGTCCGACGACGCCCACGTCGCGGCGCAGCGCGACGTGTACGCGCGCCGTCGCGAGGTGCTCGTCGCGGCGCTCGGTGCCGCGGGCCTCGAGATCGACCACTCCGAGGCGGGCCTGTACCTGTGGTCGCGGCCCGCCGGGGACCGCGGCGGGGACTGCTGGCGCACCGTGTCCGACCTCGCCGACCTCGGCATACTGGTCGGGCCGGGAGCGTTCTACGGACCGGAGGGCGCGGGGCACGTGCGCGTCGCGCTCACGGCGACGGACGAGCGCGTCCACGAGGCCGCCGCTCGACTCTCCGGAGCCTGATCGCTGACGTGACCTGCCTCACAGAGGTGTGGTGTTCTCGTGACGGTTCAGGATTGGTCACGTGCGGGTGAAGCGGGGTACGGTCGACCGCGCGGCAACGGCGCGAGCAGCAGCAGGAAGGGAACCATGACCACCACTCAGCAGGCGAAGGTCCGCCTCCTCGTCGACGACCAGGCGCAGGACCTGCCCGTGGTCGCGGCGACCGACGGCAACGACGGCATCGTCGTGTCCTCCTTGCTCAAGTCGACCGGCCTCGTGACCGTCGACCCGGGCTTCATGAACACGGCCTCGTGCGAGTCGAGCATCACCTACATCGACGGCGACGCCGGCATCCTGCGGTACCGCGGGTACCCCATCGAGCAGCTCGCCGAGCAGTCGAGCTTCCTCGAGGTGGCCTACCTGCTCATCCACGGCGAGCTCCCGGACACCCCGACGCTCGAGGCGTTCGTCGAGCGCGTCAACCGCCACACGCTGGTGCACGAGGACTTCCGGACGTTCATGGGGACGTTCCCGCGGGGCGCCCACCCGATGGCCGTGCTCTCGTCCGCGATCAACGCGCTGTCGACGTTCTACCCCGAGTCGCTCGACCCGTTCGACGACGAGACGGTCGAGCTCGCGACGGTCCTGCTCCTCGCGAAGACACGCACCATCACGTCCTACCTGCACCGCCGCCGCGTCGGCGAGCCGCTGCTGTACCCCGACTACTCGCGCGGCTACGTCGACGACTTCCTGCGCATGACGTTCGCGACGCCGTACCAGCAGTACGAGGCCGACCCGGTCGTCGTCGACGCTCTCGACAAGCTGCTCATCCTGCACGCCGACCACGAGCAGAACTGCTCGACCTCGACGGTCCGCGTCGTCGGCTCGTCGCACGCCAACCTCTACGCGTCCGTCGCGGCCGGCGTCAACGCGCTCTCCGGCCCGCTGCACGGTGGTGCGAACGAGTCCGTCCTCACGATGCTCGACAAGATCGCGGGCGCGGAGTACGACGTCGACACCTTCATGAAGAAGGTGAAGAACAAGGAGGACGGCGTCCGCCTCATGGGCTTCGGCCACCGGGTCTACAAGAACTACGACCCGCGTGCCGCCATCGTCAAGAAGTCCGCCGACGCCGTGCTCTCGACCCTCGGCAAGAAGGACCAGCTCCTCGACATCGCCATGGGCCTCGAGGAGATCGCGCTCAACGACGACTACTTCATCGAGCGCAAGCTCTACCCGAACGTCGACTTCTACACCGGCCTCATCTACAAGGCCATGGGCTTCTCGCCCGCGATGTTCACGCCGCTCTTCGCGCTCGGCCGCATGCCCGGCTGGATCGCGCAGTGGCGCGAGATGATGAAGGACCCGCAGACCAAGATCGGCCGCCCGCGCCAGGTCTACGTCGGCGAGACCGAGCGCGACTACGTCCCGGTCTCCGACCGCTGACGCACCCGCACCTACGGACGCCGCGCCGCTCACCCCACGGTGAGAGGCGCGGCGTTCCGTCGTCCCGACCACCCGGCGCGAGCACCGGCGTCCGCCTCGGGCGACCGTGCTCCGAGCGCGACCCGGAGCGAGCACGCCGCGGTCAGGACTCGTCGGGGACGGCGACGTGGACGCGGACGAGACCCGGGTCGAGCGGAGCGAGCTCGTCGGTGTCGAGCGGGCTCCACGTCGAGTCGTCGCGGGACCAGCGGCGGTCGCCCACCTCCACGGCGACGACGTTCGTCGCGTCCGCCGTGGCGACGGCCCACTGGGCGACGGCCGAGCCGGCACGGTCGAGTCCGCCGTCCTCGGCCGCGGTGGGCAGGCCGGAGGCGTCGACCTGGACGGTGCCCCCGTCGCCGCCGTCGAGGGGCTCGACGCGGGCGCCGCCGCCGAGGTCGCGGGCGAGACGGTCCTGGAACGGCTGCGTCGCCGCGCCGTCGGTGGGGATCTCGGTCGCGGCCACGGCCGCGAGGTCGCACGTCAGCGAGGCGGGGGACCAGCCCGTGAGCGCGGACGCCCACGCGCGGGACCGGGGTTCGTGCTGCGCGTACGCGTCGGGGAACGCGGAGCGCTGGACCGTCTGCGCCGCGACGGTGACCTCCATGGCCTCGTAGCCCTCGACCGTCTCGAGCACGTCGTAGAACGCGCCGGTCGAGTACACGGGGTCCATGATCTGCTCGACGGTGCCCCAGCCCTGGGACGGGCGCTGCTGGAACAGGCCGACGGAGTCGCGGTCGCCGTAGTCGATGTTGACGAGCCGGGACTCCTGGAGCGCGGTCGCGAGGCCGATCGTCGCGGCGCGGGCCGGGAGCCCGCGGCGCACGGCCGTGCCCGCGACGAGCGCCGCGTTGTCCGCCTGGGTGACGGACAGGTACCAGGTGCGGCCGTCGGCGGTCGCGGCGCAGCGCTCGGCGACCGGGGTCTCGTCGTCGAGCCGGTTGAGGGCGACGACGACGCCGCCCACCCCGACCGCGGCCACCGTGAGGAGGGTGACCGCGGCGCGGAGCGGGCGACGCCGGGGGCGCGCACGACCGACGTCCGGGAGGTCCCGCGGGCGGGGGGCTCGGGTCGTGGTCATGCGGGACGCCGTCGTGCTCGTCGGTGGGGGGTCAGTTCGCGTGCAGCGCGGCGTTGAGCTCGACGCCGGCGCCGGTGCGGGACACGGCCTCGACGCCGCCGGTGAGCGAGTTGCGCCGGAACAGGATGCCGGAGCGGCCGGAGAGCTCGCGCGCCTTGACGACGAGAGGCTCGCCCGCGGCGTCGGTCTGCCCGACGACGGTCACCTTGGTCCCCGCGGTGACGTACAGGCCGGACTCGACGACGCAGTCGTCGCCCAGGGGGATCCCGAGGCCCGCGTTGGCGCCGAGGAGCGAGCGCTGCCCGACGGAGATGACCTCGCGGCCGCCGCCGGAGAGGGTGCCCATGATCGACGCGCCGCCACCGACGTCGGAGCCGTCGCCGACGACGACGCCCGCGGAGATGCGGCCCTCGACCATCGACGTGCCGAGCGTCCCGGCGTTGAAGTTGACGAAGCCCTCGTGCATGACGGTCGTGCCGGGCGCGAGGTGGGCCCCGAGCCGCACCCGGTCGGCGTCGGCGACGCGGACGCCCGAGGGGACGACGTAGTCGACCATGCGCGGGAACTTGTCCACGCCGTACACGGTCACGGTCTGCCCGGTCGCGCGCAGGCGCAGGCGCGTCTCCTCGAAGCCGTCGACCGCGCACGCGCCGTGGTTGGTCCAGACGACGTTCGTCAGGACGCCGAAGAGCCCGTCGAGGTTCTGCCCGTGCGGGGGGACGAGGCGGTGGGAGAGCAGGTGGAGGCGCAGGTACGCGTCGGCGGTGTCGGCGGGGGCGGCGTCGAGGTCGATCTCGGTCCGGACCACGACGACGTCCACGCCGCGCAGCTCGTCGCGCTCGGCGAGCGCGTCGAGCGAGGCGGGGACGGTCGTGTCCGCCGGGGCGCTGCCGAGCGCCGGGGCCGGGTACCAGACGTCGAGGGTCGTGCCGTCGTCGGTGACGGTCGCCAGGCCGTAGCCCCACGCCGTACGCGGCTCGGACGCGGCCGCCGAGGGGGCGGTCGCGGGGGTCGCAGAAGTCATGCGCCCCACCCTATCCGCCGCCGGTAGGGTGCTGGCGTGACCTCTCCCACCGCTGCCGCCCCGCCCGTGCTCGACCTCCGCGGCGATCTCGTCGCCCTCTTCCGTGCCGTGTGCGACACGCCGTCGGTGAGCGGCGAGGAGCGGGCGCTGGCGGACGCGGTCGAGACGGCGCTGCGGGGGTGCCGGCACCTCGAGGTCGTGCGCGACGGCGACACGGTCGTCGCGCGCACCACGCTCGGCCGGGAGCGGCGCGTCGTGGTCGCGGGCCACCTGGACACGGTGCCGCTCACGGACCCGCCGAACCTGCCCACGCGCGTCGTGGGGGAGGGCGCCCACGCCGAGGTGTGGGGCCGCGGGACGGTCGACATGAAGGGCGGTGTCGCGGTCGCGCTCGCGCTCGCCGCGGAGCTCGACGCGCCGGCGCAGGACGTCACGTGGGTGTTCTACGACAACGAGGAGGTCGCGTCCGACCTCAACGGGCTCGGGCGCCTGGCGCGCAACCGTCCCGACCTGCTGGCGGCCGACTTCGCGGTCCTGGGCGAGCCGACGTCGGCGGGCCTCGAGGGCGGGTGCAACGGGACTCTGCGGGTCGACGTGCGCGTGCCGGGCGTGACGGCGCACTCGGCGCGCGCGTGGACGGGCTCCAACGCGATCCACACCGCGCACGAGGTGCTCGACCGCCTGGCGGCGTACGTCCCGCAGGAGATCGAGGTCGACGGCCTCGTGTACCGGGAGGGCATGAACGCCGTGGGGATCCGCGGGGGGATCGCGGGCAACGTGATCCCGGACGAGTGCGTGGTCACGGTCAACTTCCGGTTCGCGCCGTCGCGCACGGTCGCCGAGGCGGAGCAGCACGTGCGCGAGCTGTTCGCCGGTTTCGAGGTCGTCCTCACCGACGCCGCGCCGGGCGCGCGCCCCGGGCTCGACGACCCGCTCGCCGCGGACTTCGCGGCAGCCGTCCTGGGCGTCACGGGCGGCGTGCCGGCGCCGAAGTACGGCTGGACCGACGTCGCGCGCTTCGCCGAGCTGGGCGTCCCGGCGGTCAACTTCGGCCCGGGCGACCCGCTCCTCGCGCACAAGGACGACGAGCGCTGCCCGGTCGGCGAGCTCGCGCTGTGCCGCGACGCGCTGCGCGCATGGCTGACGGCCGCCCCTGCGGCATAGGCTCGTGACCATGAGCGACACGGTGCGTGAGCAGGGTTCCGACGACGGGCTGCCGCAGGCGGGTTCGGGGTACCGCAAGGGTCCGGTGCTGCTGCGCGGGGATCAGATCCCGCGCCAGACGACGGACCAGCGACTCCTCGACACCGGCGGCAGCGCGGACTGGGTCCACTCGGACCCGTGGCGCGTGATGCGCATCCAGAGCGAGTTCGTCGAGGGCTTCGGCGCGCTCGCGGAGGTCGGACCGGCGGTGTCGGTGTTCGGGTCCGCCCGCACCAAGCCGGACCACCCGGACTACGCCCTCGCCGAGGAGGTCGGGCGCCGGCTGGTCGACGAGGGCTTCGCCGTCATCACGGGCGGCGGCCCCGGCATCATGGAGGCCGCGAACAAGGGAGCCTCGGAGGCCGGCGGCCTCTCGGTGGGGCTCGGCATCGAGCTGCCGTTCGAGCAGGGCATGAACCGGTACGTGAACCTCGGCGTGAACTTCCGCTACTTCTTCGCCCGCAAGACGATGTTCGTCAAGTACGCCCAGGGCTTCGTCGTCCTGCCGGGCGGGTTCGGGACGTTCGACGAGCTGTTCGAGGCGCTCACGCTCGTGCAGACGCACAAGATCACCGAGTTCCCGGTGGCGCTCGTCGGGACCGACTACTGGAGCGGTCTGCTCGAGTGGGCCCGGACGGCGGTCGCCGGGCGCGGCATGATCAGCGCGCACGACCTCGACCTCGTCCACCTGTGCGACGACCCCGCCGAGGCCGTCGAGTACGTGTGCGACCGCGGCGCCGAGCTGCGCGCCGAGGAGCTCGAGGCCACCGAGGAGCTCGCGCGGGCGCAGGCCGGCGACGCGAGCTGACGGACGCGGCGCGATGACCTCACCCGGCCCCGCCGCGCCCGCGGAGCCGTCGGGCGGGCACCCCGACGGCGCACCCGAACCGCTGCCTCCGCTCGGGGTGCCGGATCGCGGCACGTCGCTCGTGCTGCGCGGGCGGGTCCTCGAGCGGCCCGCGGTGATGGCGATCGTCAACCGCACCGACGACTCGTTCTACGCGGGCGCGCGCCAGCTCGACGACCGGGACGCGCTCGCCGCGGTCGAGCGCGCGGTCGTCCAGGGCGCCGAGATCGTCGACGTGGGGGGAGTGCGGGCCGGCGTCGGTCCCGTGGTGACGCCCGACGAGGAGGTCCGTCGCGTCGTGCCCTTCGTGGCGCGGGTGCGCACCGAGTTCCCGGACCTGCTCGTGAGCGTCGACACGTGGCGGGCGGAGGTGGCGCACGAGGCGGCGCTCGCGGGCGCCGACCTCATCAACGACACGTGGGCGGGCCACGACCCGCGACTGGTCGAGGTCGCGGGCCAGCACGGCGTCGGGGTCGTGTGCTCGCACACGGGGGGCGCGACGCCCCGCACCGACCCGTTCCGCGTCGCGTACCCCGCCCGGCCCGGTGCCGCGGACCCGCGCGACGGCGTCGTCCAGGACGTCGTGACGACGCTCCGGGCGGCGGCCGAACGGGCGGTCGCGTGCGGGGTCCCGCGGGCGTCGGTCCTCGTCGACCCCACGCACGACTTCGGCAAGAACACGTGGCACTCCCTGCACCTCCTGCGCCGGACCGAGGTCCTCGCGGGCCTCGGGTTCCCGCTCCTCATGGCGCTGTCCCGCAAGGACTTCGTGGGCGAGACGCTCGACCTGCCGGCCGACGAGCGGCTGGAGGGCACCCTCGCCGCGACGGCCGTCGCCGCGTGGCTCGGCGCGCGCGTCTTCCGCGCGCACGACGTCGCGGCGACCCGGCGCGTCCTGGACCTCGTCGCCGCGGTGCGCGACGAGGTCCCTCCCGCGGCCGCCCTGCGGGGCCTCGCGTGACCACGCGACGCGCCGCGGTCGGCCCCGGTGAGCGGCCGCGGCTGGTGCACCCGACCTCCTGGCCGTGGTGGGCGCAGGTCCTCGCGGTGTACGGCCTCGCGCGCGCGGTGAGCGCGGTGATCCTCCTCGTCGTCGCGAGGTCCCAGGAGGCGAACCCCTGGACGGACGCCGCGCCGTCGTACGTGCCGTACGTCGCGCGCATGTGGGACGCGAGCTGGTACGAGCAGATCTACGCGTCCGGCTACCCCGACACCCTCCCCGTGGGTCCCGACGGCGCCGTCGAGCAGAACGTCTGGGCGTTCTTCCCGCTCTTCCCGGCGCTCGTCCGTGCCCTCGACGCCGTCACCGGACTGGGGTGGGACGTGCTCGCGCCCACGATCGCGCTCGCGTGCGGCGCCGGCGCCGTCCTCGTGATCCACCGGCTGGTCGCGACGGCGGGCGCCGCGGCCGTCGAACGCAGGCCGGGCCTGCCGCTGGCGACCGTCCTGCTCGTGAGCGTCTTCCCGTCCAGCCCCGTCCTCCAGGTCGCGTACACGGAGTCCCTCGCGCTCCTCCTCGTGGCGTCCGCGCTCCTGCTGCTGGCGCGGCGCCGCTACGGCTGGGCGGCGCTCGTGGTCGTCCTCCTCGGCTTCTCTCGCGCCGTCGCGCTGCCGATGGCGGCGGTCGTCCTGTGGCACGGGCTCGTCCGGTGGCGTCGCGGAGACCTGCGCGGACCCGACGCCGCGCGGCTGGGCGGTCTCCTCGCCGTCGCCCTGGCGAGCGGGTTCTTGTGGCCGTGGGCGTGCAGCGTCGTCACGGGCGTGCACCAGGGGTACTTCCGCACGCAGGAGGCGTGGCGCGGGGGAGCGGAGGTCGTGCCGGTCGTCCCGTGGGTCGACGTGTCGCGGTGGCTGATGGGCGACGCCGGCCCGTGGGTCCTCGCGCTCGTGCTGCTCGCGACGGCCGCCCTCGTGCTCAATCCCGTCACGGCGCGGCTCGGCCCGGAGATGCACGCGTGGTCCGGCGCGTACCTCGCCTACCTGGTCGCGGCGATCCAGCCGGGCACGTCGCTCGTGCGGTTCCTGCTGCTCGCCTTCCCGCTCGCCGCGGTGACCGTCGGGTGGACGCGGTCTCGCCTGTGGCTGGCCGCCGTGACCGTCGCCGGCGTCGTGGGTCAGGTGTGGTGGGTGTGGTCGCTGTGGCGGCTCGTCCCGCCGTCCGGCTGGCCGCCGTGACCCGGACGCCCGGGATGTCGGCACGGGTGAACTAGACTGTCCTCGGGCGTCGTCCGAGGTCGGACGCCCCTCCTCGCGCGTGCGGGGTGGACTCGGGACAACGGAAATGGAGTGCCATCGATGGCTGCGATGAAGCCGCGGACGGGTGACGGGCCGCTGGAGGTCACCAAGGAAGGGCGAGGCATCGTCATGCGGGTCCCGCTCGAGGGTGGCGGACGTCTGGTGGTCGAGCTCAACGCGACCGAGGCCAGCGAGCTGGGTGAGGCGCTCCAGGCCGTGGTGGGCTGATTGCCCGCACGTGAGCGCCGGGCCTCCGGTCTCCCCGGGCTGCCGCGCACGCTGCCCGAGGTGGTCGGTGCCCGGGGCGCTCTGAGCGACGCGGCACTCCTCGACGAAGCGCAGGTCGACGCGGTCGTCGTGGCCGTCGCGCCTCCGCGCGAGGCCGAGGACGGCGTGCAGCCGCGTGCCGGCACCGTCGATGCGACGGTGCGGTACGGCGTCGACCTCGCAGAGCTCGCCGAGCGTGCGGGCGGGCGGAGCTTCCGTGGTGCGTCCGGAGAGGTCGTGCGCGTCGACCTGCCGCGCGCGCACGCCGGTTCCGCGACGCGGCTCCCGTGGGCGGGCCTGCCCCCGCGGATCCTGCTGCTCGGGGTTGGTGCCGGGACGGCGTCGGACCTCCGGCGCGCCGGTGCGGCCCTGGCCCGTGCGTCGCGCGGCCTGGAGCGCGTCGTCAGCGCCGCCACCGCCGACGCCGGTCCCGACGGGGTCCGCGCGTTTGTCGAGGGCTACCTGCTCGCCGCGTACGCTCAGCCCCGGCAGAGCGGGTCCTCGCCGTCCGCGGCCGAGTCGGCCGCGGAGCAGCTCGTCCTGCTCACGCCCGAGGACCGGCCCGACGCCGCGACGCCGATCGAGGCCGCGCAGCGCGCCGCGTCGGCGACCTGGCTGGTCCGCGACCTCGCCAACGTCCCGTCCGACGTCAAGGACCCGGCGTGGTTCGCCGACCGCGCGGTGGAGCTCGCGGACGGGCTCGGGCTCGACACGACCACCCGTGGCCCCGCCGAGCTGGGTGCGGAGGGCTTCGGGGCGATCCTGGCGGTGGGTGCGGGCTCGGCTCGACCGCCGCGCCTCGTGACCGTCACCTACGACCCGGCGGACCACGGAGTCCTCGCTGCTGGCGCCGACGTCCGGCACGTCGTCGTCGTCGGCAAGGGCATCACGTACGACACCGGCGGGCTCTCCATCAAGCCGCGCGAGGCGATGGTGCCGATGAAGACGGACATGGCGGGCGCGGCCGTCGCGCTCGCGGTCGTGCTCGGCGCCGCCCGCGCCCGCTCCGACCGCCGGGTCACCGCGGTGCTCCCGCTGGCCGAGAACCACGTGGGCGCCGCCTCGTACCGCCCGGGGGACGTCCTGCGCACCTGGTCGGGTCGAACGGTCGAGGTGGCGAACACCGACGCGGAGGGCCGCCTCGTCCTGGCCGACGCGATCGGGTACGCCGTGGCGGAGCTCGCACCCGACGTGCTCGTCGACGTCGCGACCCTCACCGGCGCGGCGAGCCTCGGCCTGGGCCGCGGGCACGGCGCGCTGTTCGCCACGGACGACACCGTCGCCGAGGCGCTGGAGGGCGCCGCGCTCGCCACCGGCGAGCGGGTGTGGCGCATGCCGCTCGTCGACGACTACGCGGGAGCCCTGCGCTCCGACGTCGCCGACCTCCGCCACGTGCCCGTCGAGAGCCCGGGCGGCGGGTCGATCACGGCCGCGCTGTTCCTGCGCGAGTTCGTCGGGGACGTGCCCTGGGCGCACCTCGACGTCGCCGGCCCCGCGCGGGCGACCGCCGACCGGCACGAGGTCGTCGCCGGGGCCACGGGGTACGGTGCGCGGCTCCTGCTCGAGGCGCTCGACCGGCTCTGACCTGCCGAGCCCCCGCGCCCGCCCGATCGTCTCAGCGGCGAACGGCGAGCAGCAGGCCGTCGCCGCTCGGGAGCAGCGCGGGCAGCACGCGCTCGTCCGACCGCAGCGACCGGCCGACCTCGCGGACGATCGTCGTCACCTCGTCGCGCCGCGCCGGGTCGGCGACCCGGTCGTGCGAGAGCGCGCCGTCGACCGCGAGCACGCCGCCCGGGCGCAGCAGGCGCAGGCCCTGCTCGACGTACTCGGGGTAGCTGTGCTTGTCCGCGCCCACGAGGACGAGGTCGTAGGCGCCGTCGGTGAGCCGGGGGAGGACCTCGCTCGCGCGACCCGGGATGGTGCGGGTCCGCGCCGAGGGCACGCCCTCCTCCGCGAAGGCCTCCTTCGCCGCGCGCTGGTGCTCGACCTCGACGTCGATCGTCGTGAGCACGCCGTCGGCCGGCATCCCGCGCAGGAGCCAGAGCGACGCCACGCCCGTGCCGGTGCCGATCTCGACCACCGCGCGGGCGGCCAGCGACGCGGCGAGAACCTGGAGCACCGCCCCGACGCCGGGGAGCACCGTCGGGCAGCCGAGCTCGGCGGCGCGGTCGCGCGCACGCAGGAGGACCTCGTCCTCGGGGACGAACTCCTCGCTGTACACCCAGCTCGCCGCCTTCGCGCTGCGGTGGGTGCCGACGTCGCTGGTGATCGGTGCCTCCTGGTGGTCCGTCGTCCGCGCGTGCGGCCCGGGACGGGGTGCCCCTGGCGGGTGCGCTGTCTCGGATCGTACCCGCCCCCTCCCACGGCGGCCCGCTCCCGCGCCGGGCGTGTGTGCACGGGCCGTGGACGTCGCGCGCACGTCCCGCGCGAGAGGGGGAACACGGGGAGGTGGCCAGGCGTTCTTCTGGGACGATGGACGACGTGGACGACGCACGACCAGGGACGAGCACGCACGGGACGCACGACGGGAGCGCGTGGGTGCCGCCGTCGTGGGACGAGATCGTCCGCGAGCACTCGGCGCGCGTGTACCGGCTCGCGTACCGCCTGACCGGGAACCGGCACGACGCCGAGGACCTCACGCAGGAGACGTTCGTGCGGGTGTTCCGCTCGCTGTCGAGCTACACCCCCGGCACGTTCGAGGGCTGGCTGCACCGCATCACGACGAACCTCTTCCTCGACCAGGTCCGGCGCAAGCAGCGCATCCGCATGGAGGCCATGGGCGACGACGACGGGCAGTACCCGGCCCGTTCCGAGGCCCAGCCGGAGCGCGGCTTCGAGCACGCCAACCTCGACCACGACGTCCAGCGCGCGCTCGACGCGCTCTCGCCCGAGTACCGGGCCGCCGTCGTGCTGTGCGACATCGAGGGCCTGTCCTACGAGGAGATCGCCGTGACGCTGGGGATCAAGCTCGGCACGGTCCGCTCCCGCATCCACCGCGCGCGGTCCCAGCTCCGCGCCGCGCTGCCGCACCGCGACCCCGCGGACCGCCCGGCGTCGGACGACGTCCCGACGCCCGTGGCCGCCCGGGGGGTGGCGTGACGCACCTCGGCTCCCGCCTCTCCGCTCTCGTCGACGGGCAGCTCACGCCCGCCGAGGCGGAGCGTGCCCTCGAGCACGTGGCGTGCTGCCCGCGGTGCGCGGCCGAGCTGTCGGCGGCGCGCGCCGCCCGGCGGGCCCTGAGCAGCGCCGGCCCGGTCGAGCCCGCGCCCGACCTCGCGACGCGCCTGCTCGCCCTGTCGGCCCAGATCCCCTCGACCGACGGCGACCCGCTCCGCTCGGCGCCGCCCGTGACGGGTGACCCCTGGGCGCAGCCGGTCCCCCTCCCGCGCGGTGCGTGGAGCGGGGAGGTTCGCCGGGGAGCGGTGCGTCGCCGGGTCGTCGGTCTCGTCGTCGGGGGTGTCGGCGTCGCGGCGGTCGGCCTCTTCGCGCTGGGGGAGAGCCCGCTCGTCACCCCCGAGCTCCACCGCAGCGACCCGCTCAGCGTGCTGGCGCAGGCCGCGCCCCGGGCCACCGGGGCGCTCGTCGTGGGAGGGGTGCGCACCGCGGACCAGGCCGAGGGTGCGGGTGCCGCTCCCGACGGCGCCGCGGCGCTCGCGGCGCTCGACGCCCAGGGCTGGACCTGCCCCACGACGCTCCCGGAGGGCTTCGGCGTGGTCGACGTCCGGGACGACGCCGCGCGCGGCGTCGTCGAGATCGACCTGGAAGCGCCGGGCGGCGAGGCCGTGGTCCGCGAGCAGGCGGGCCTCCTGGACACCGCCGCGCTCGCGGGCGGGGAGACGTGGGACGTCGGCGGCCGTCGGGTGCACGTGCTGTCCGAGGCGCCGTGGCACGTGGTCTGGCAGTCCGGCGACACGGTGATCGACGTCGTCGCCGACACCGAGCAGGAGACGGTCGCCGCCCTCGTGGCGGCCTTCCCCGCACGTGACTACGATGCCGGGGTCCCGGCGCGCATCTCCCGGGGCTGGACGACCATGACAGGAGCGCTCGGCACCTCATGACCGACCCCCAGACCGGCCCTCAGTCCGGCCCGGAGCACGCCGGGGCGCCCGACGCCGCACGGAACCCGTTCGCACCGCCGTCCGCGTACCGCAGCGTGCCGCCCGTCCCGCCGTCGGCGCCGGTCGGCCCCGGCCCGGTCCCGCCCCCGCCGCGCGCGACCGTCCCGCCTCCGAGCGTGGCCCCGCAGCCGTCGCCGGTCCCGGCCGCGGTACCGGCTGCCGCGCCAGGGCCCGCAGACCCGTGGCAGACCCTGCGCTCGTTCGGCGAGCCCGAGCCGCCGTCGGCGCCGACGCGACCCGGCGGGTCGGTCGACCCGACGCTCGTCGGGGTCCCGCGGGGCGCCGCCGGCCCGCCGTCCCGGCGCGGGCTGCGCCCCGCGGCCGTGGCCGGCGTCGCGGTGCTCGCGCTCGTCGCGGGCGCGCTCGGCGGCGTCGCGGCCGACCGGCTCCTCGGGCAGGACTCGCCCGGCCCGTACACGTCGGCCCTGCCGCCCGCCAGCGTCGAGCCGGGCGCGGACCGCCCCGCGGGGTCGGTGGCAGACATCGCCGGCACGGTGCTGCCGAGCGTCGTCTCGCTCCAGGTCCGCGGGACCGACGGCGTCGCCACGGGGTCCGGCTTCGTCCTCCGCGAGGACGGGTACATCCTCACGAACAACCACGTGGTCGCGTCGGCCGCCGACGGCGGGGACGTCGTCGTGCTGTTCTCGGACGGGCACGAGAGTCCCGCCGAGCTGGTCGGGCGGACCGTCGACTACGACCTCGCGGTGGTCAAGGTCGAGGACACGGGGCTCACGCCGCTCGCGCTCGGCGACTCCGACGGCGTCGTCGTCGGGGACCCCGTGGTCGCCGTCGGTGCCCCGCTGGGCCTCAACGGGACCGTCACGACGGGCATCATCAGCGCGCTCAACCGGCCGGTCCAGGCCGGCGCCGCGGCCGAGACCGCGTTCATCAACGCGATCCAGACCGACGCGGCGATCAACCCCGGCAACTCCGGAGGCCCGCTCGTCAACGGGCGCGGCGAGGTCGTGGGCATCAACTCCGCCATCGCCCAGCCGCCGGGCAGCCAGTCGGCGACCGGGAGCATCGGGCTCGGCTTCGCCATCCCGTCCAACCAGGCGCGCCGGACCGCGGAGCAGCTCATCGCCGACGGCGTCGCGACGTACCCGGTGATCGGCGTGCTGCTCGACCAGGGGTACCAGGGCGAGGGCGTGCAGGTCTCGACGCAGGCCCAGGCCGGCAACCCCGCGGTGACGCCCGACGGCCCGGCCGACGCCGCGGGGATCCGGCCCGGGGACGTGATCCTCTCCATCGACGACCGGCCCGTCACGGAGTCGGACGAGCTCATCGTCGCCATCCGGGCGAAGGCACCGGGGGACGCGGTGACCCTGCGGGTCCGCACGGGCGACCAGGAGCGCGACGTCCGCGTCGTCCTCGACGAGGCCACGAGCGAGTAGTCTGTCGGCGTGTTCGGGATCAACGGAGCCGAGTTCGTCGTGCTCCTCGTCGTGGCGGTCGTCGTCATCGGTCCTGAGCGCCTGCCGCGCTACGCGGAGCAGCTCGGGTCGTTCGTCCGGTCCGCCCGGGGGTACCTGCGGGACGCCAAGGCCCGGGTCGACGCCGAGATCGGGGACGAGATCGGGGACGTCGACTGGTCGAAGCTCGACCCCCGCCAGTACGACCCGCGCCGGATCGTGCGCGAGGCGCTCCTCGACGATGACGAGCCACCGCGCGAGCGGGTCGCCCCGCCGCCGCCCCCGGCGCCGTCGTCCGTGCCCCAGGGGGGCGCCGCGCCGTTCGACGACGAGGCCACCTGACGCCAGCCCCGCTCCCTCCCGGAGCGGGAGGCGATTCGTTCCGGCACGGCACCACCTGTCAGAATGGAGCAATGTCCATCGAGGCGACGCACACCGGTCCGGCACCGGTCCCGGAGACCGCGCAGGCGACCGGGAACCCGACGAGCACCAAGCCCCGGATCCTCTCCGGCATGCAGCCCACGGAGGACTCGCTCCAGCTCGGGAACTACATCGGTGCCCTGCGCCAGTGGGTCGCGCTCCAGGACTCCTACGACGCGCTGTACTGCGTCGTCGACCTGCACGCCCTGACGGTCAACCCCGACCCGGAGCGTCTGCGCGAGCGGACCCGCCGCACGGCGGCGCAGTACCTCGCCGGCGGTGTCGACCCGGAGCGGTCCGCACTGTTCGTGCAGTCGCACGTGCCGCAGCACGCGGAGCTCTCCTGGGTGCTGTCCTGCCAGACGGGCTTCGGCGAGGCCGGGCGCATGACCCAGTTCAAGGACAAGTCGGCGAAGCAGGGTGCCGACGGCACGACCGTGGGGCTCTTCACGTACCCCGTCCTCATGGCGGCGGACATCCTGCTCTACGACGCGGCCCTCGTGCCGGTCGGTGAGGACCAGCGTCAGCACCTCGAGCTCACCCGCGACCTCGCCGAGCGCCTCAACGCCCGCTTCGGCGACGGGACCGCGGTCGTGCCGGAGGCGCACATCGTCCGCTCGGTGGCGAAGATCTACGACCTCCAGGAACCCACCGCGAAGATGAGCAAGTCGTCGTCGAACGGCAAGGGCGTCATCTGGCTCCTCGAGGACCCGAAGGTCGCCGCGAAGCGGATCCGGTCGGCCGCGACGGACTCGGACGCCGAGATCCGGTACGACCCGGTCGCCAAGCCCGGCGTGTCGAACCTCCTCACCATCTACTCCGCGCTCACCGGTCGCGACGTCGAGGCGATCGCCGCCGAGTACGACGGCCAGGGGTACGGACGGCTCAAGGTCGACCTCGCGGACGTCGTGGTCGACTTCCTCGTGCCGTTCCAGGAGCGAGCCAACACCTACCTCGCGGACCCCGCGGAGCTCGACGCGGTGCTCGCGCGGGGTGCCCAGAAGGCGCGTGACATCGCCGCCGGGACGCTCGCGCGCATCTACGACCGCGTCGGCCTCCTGCCCGTCGGAGGGCCGACCGCGTGAACCTCCCGGAGCGTGGGCCGGACCAGGTGCGGATCGGCATCGCGATCGAGGTGCCCGAACCGTTCGCGACGCAGCTCCAGGACGCGCGCGCACGGTTCGGCGACCCGCTCGCGCGGTCGATCCCGCCCCACGTCACGCTCCTCGGGCCGACGGTGCTCGACCCGGCCGAGCTCGACTCGGCACGGGCGCACCTCACCGCGGTCGCCGCCACCGCCGCGCCGTTCCAGGTCCACCTGCGCGGCAGCGCCACGTTCCGGCCGATCTCGCCCGTGGTGTTCATCCAGGTGGTCGAGGGCATCGCCGAGTGCGAGCACCTCGAGAGCACCATCCGTACCGGTCCGCTCGCCCAGGACCTCCGGTTCAACTACCACCCGCACGTCACGGTCGCGCACGAGGTGCCGGACGCCGCGCTCGACGCCGCGTTCGACGAGATGGCCACCTACGAGGCGCGGTTCGAGGTCGCAGGGTTCTCCCTCTACGAGCACGGCGACGACGGCGTGTGGCGTCCGGAGCAGGTCTTCCCGCTGACCGCGGATGCCGGGACCGCGACCGCCTCGTAAGGTTCGGGGCGTGACGTCGCCCCGCCCTCCCGCCCCCGGCGCCGTCACGCGCACCAGGGAGCGCGTGGAGGTGCTCGTCGAGTGGTGGAAGGACAGCCGGGCCGGGCGCGCGACCTACCGCTACCTCTACGCACGTGGTGCGCTCCTGTGCGGCGGGATCGCGTACTCGGCCCTGTTCTCCCTCTTCGCCGCCCTGACCATCGGCTACACGGTCTTCATGCAGGTGCTCGGCGGCAGCGCGGAACTCATGGACGCCGTGTTCGGCGAGATCAACGAGCTCGTCCCCGGACTCATCGCGGTCGACGGGGCGCAAGGCGTGATCGACCCCGACGACCTCCTCCTCCCGCCCGGGCTCAGCGTCACGAGCATCGTGGCCGGGGTCGTGCTGCTCTTCTCCGTCGTCACGTTCATGTACCACCTGCGCGGCGCCGTCCGGACCATGTTCGGCGTCAGCGATGTCGGCCAGAGCGCGCTGCTCGCCCGGGCGCGCGCCCTCCTCGGGTTCTTCCTCCTCGCGCTGAGCATGCTCGTCTCCGCCGTCGCCAGCATCGCCGTCTCCGCGATCGGCTACCAGCTCCTGGAGGCGCTCGGGATCTCGGGCGGGCCCGCGCTCCTCGTGACGGGTGCCGGACTCGTGGTGAGCATCCTGCTCGACGCCCTGGTCGTCGTCGTGGTGGTCACGCTGCTCGCCGGTGTCCACGTGCGCCGCCGCGACCTCCTCGTCGGGGCGCTCACCGCCGCCGTCGCGTTCGGGGTGCTCCGCTACCTCGGGTCGTCGTTCGTCGCGGGCAGCGCCAGCAGGAACGCGCTCCTCGCGTCCTTCGCCGTCCTCGTCACGCTCCTCGTCCTCGTGAACTTCACCGCGCGCATCCTCCTCGCGGTGTGCGCCTGGATGGCGAACCCGCCCCGCCCGCCCGACCCGGAGCCCGACGGGCCCCGGCACGCTCGTGACGGCCGCCCCGAGCTCCCGGTCGTCGACGGCACCCCCACGACCGACGCGCGGCACGTGCGCGCCGCCCGGCACGCGGCGACCGAGGACGCCGAGCGCTCGGCGGCCGTGCTCGTCTCGGTGGAGGAACGACTCCGTGCCGGCCAGGGGTCCGGCAGGCCCTGGAGCCCGATCGTGCGCGGGGTCCGTCGGGCCCGCCTCCCGCGCGGCGCGTAGCAGCCGACGTCGGTGCCGGCTTCTCGTCGCCGTCCTCCGCCGCCAGGCAGCCCTTCACGCGAGAATCCCCACGGCTCCGGCCATCCCCGACCCGACCATGCGGACCGTGCCCCCGTGCACGACGGAGGGCGCCGACCGTGCCGGTCGGCGCCCTCCGTGCGGGACGTGCGAGAGAGATCAGAAGGCGCGCGTGATCATCGCGCGCTTGACCTCCTGGATGGCCTTCGTGACCTCGATGCCGCGGGGGCAGGCCTCGGTGCAGTTGAAGGTCGTGCGGCAGCGCCACACGCCCTCCTTGTCGTTGAGGATCTCGAGGCGCTGCGTGGCGCCCTCGTCGCGGCTGTCGAAGATGAACCGGTGCGCGTTGACGATCGCGGCGGGGCCGAAGTACTGGCCGTCGGTCCAGAACACCGGGCACGACGACGTGCACGCCGCGCACAGGATGCACTTGGTGGTGTCGTCGAAGCGCTCACGCTGCTCGGCGGACTGGAGGCGCTCCTTGCTGGGCTCGTTCCCGGACGTGATGAGGAACGGCATGATCTCGCGGTAGGACGCGAAGAACGGCTCCATGTCCACGACGAGGTCCTTGACCACCGGCAGGCCCTTGATGGGCTCGACCGTGATGGGCTTGTCGGGGTTGACGTCCTTGAGCAGCGTCTTGCACGCGAGGCGGTTGCGACCGTTGATGCGCATCGCGTCGGAGCCGCACACGCCGTGCGCGCACGAGCGACGGAACGTGAGCGAGCCGTCGTTCTCCCACTTGATCTTGTGCAGGGCGTCGAGCACGCGGTCGGTGCCGTGGGCCAGGACGGTGAACTCGTCCCAGTACGCGTCCTCGCCGTGCTCCGACTCGGGGAGGTAGCGCCGGATGCGGAGCGTGACCTCGAACGAGGGGATCTCGCCGGCCTTGGCCTCGGTGGCGGGGCTCTCGAGTGTGGCAGTCATCAGTACTTCCGCTCCATGGGCTCGTACCGGGTCTGGGTGACGGGCTTGGAGCCCAGGGCGACCTTGTAGCCGTCGAACGCCTCGACGTGGTCGAAGTAGCCGGCGACGTGACCGTCGGCGACGTCGCTGGCCGACGTGGGGCGGCGGTACGCCATCGTGTGCAGCATGTAGTTGGCGTCGTCGCGGTCCGGGAAGTCCTCGCGGTAGTGACCGCCGCGCGACTCCTTGCGGTTGATCGCCGCGACGACCGTGACCTCGGCGATGTCGAGGAGGAAGCCGAGCTCGATGGCCTCGAGCAGGTCGGTGTTGAACATCCGGCCCTTGTCCTGGACCGAGACGTTCTTGTACCGCTTCTGCAGGTCGCGGATGTCCGCGAGGGCCTGGTTGAGCGACTCGCCCGTGCGGAACACCTGGGCGTTGGCGTCCATGGTCTCCTGGAGCGCCTTGCGCACGTCGGCGACGCGCTCGCCGTCGGGCCGGTTCCGCATCTCCTCGAGCTGCGCGACGACGGCCGCGGCGGGGTTCTCCGGGAGCTCGGTGTACGACGCCGTCGCGGCGTACGCGGCGGCGGTGCGGCCCGCGCGCTTGCCGAAGACGTTGATGTCGAGCAGCGAGTTGGTGCCGAGGCGGTTGGAACCGTGGACGCTCACGCACGCGACCTCGCCGGCGGCGTAGAGGCCCTTGACGACGTTGTGGCTGTCGCGCAGGACCTCGGCCTCGACGTTGGTCGGGATGCCGCCCATCGCGTAGTGCGCGGTGGGGTACACCGGGACGGGCTCGGTGTAGGGCTCGATGCCCAGGTAGGTCCGGGCGAACTCGGTGATGTCCGGGAGCTTCGCGTCGATGTGCGCGGGCTCGAGGTGCGTGAGGTCGAGCAGGACGTAGTCCTTGTTCGGCCCGGCGCCGCGGCCCTCGCGGACCTCGTTCGCCATCGAGCGGGCGACGATGTCGCGCGGGGCGAGGTCCTTGATCGTCGGGGCGTAGCGCTCCATGAAGCGCTCGCCGTCGGAGTTGCGCAGGATGCCGCCCTCGCCGCGCGCGGCCTCCGAGAGGAGGATGCCGAGGCCGGCGAGGCCGGTCGGGTGGAACTGGAAGAACTCCATGTCCTCCAGCGGCAGGCCGCGACGGTAGGCGAGGGCCATGCCGTCGCCCGTGAGCGTGTGCGCGTTGGACGTCGTCTTGAAGATCTTGCCCGCGCCGCCGGTGGCGAAGATGATCGCCTTCGCCTGGAACACGTGGATCTCGCCGGTCGCGAGGTCGTAGGCGACGACGCCGGTCGCGGTGACCGGCTCGCCGTCGGGGATCTCGCCCGTCGACAGGTCGTGGTCCGTGATGAGGTCGAGGACGTAGAACTCGTTGAAGAACTCGACGTCCTGCTTGACGCACTGCTGGTAGAGCGTCTGGAGGATCATGTGGCCGGTGCGGTCCGCGGCGTAGCACGAGCGGCGCACCGCGGCCTCGCCGTGGTTGCGGGTGTGCCCGCCGAACCGGCGCTGGTCGATGCGACCCTCGGGCGTGCGGTTGAACGGCAGGCCCATGCGCTCGAGGTCGAGGACCGCGTCGATGGCCTCCTTGGCCATGATCTCCGCGGCGTCCTGGTCGACGAGGTAGTCGCCGCCCTTGACCGTGTCGAACGTGTGCCACTCCCAGTTGTCCTCCTCCACGTTCGCGAGGGCGGCGCACATGCCACCCTGCGCGGCGCCCGTGTGCGAGCGCGTGGGGTACAGCTTGGAGATGACGGCCGTGCGGACCTTGCCGGACGACTCCAGCGCCGCGCGCATCCCGGCGCCGCCTGCGCCGACGATGACGACGTCGTACTGATGGGTTTGCATCGGGGTCGATGCCTCCTGGGAGAGAGCCGGGTGGAGCGTGAAGACGGGGGCGAGTTGCGGGGTGTGCTCAGGCCGTGCAGAACGACGCGAGCAGCTCGGCCGGCGCGTTCGCGGGGCACGGGTCGAACGTGAAGATCACGAGCGTGCCGAGGACCGTGACGATCGTGAACGCGAGGTACAGCGCGAGCTTGAGGACGAGGCGAGTGCCGTCACGCTCGGCGTAGTCGTTGATGATCGTGCGCACGCCGTTGGTGCCGTGGAACATGGCCAGCCACAGCATGAGCAGGTCCCAGATCTGCCAGAACGGCGAGGCCCACTTGCCGGCGACGAAGCCGAAGTCGATCGCGTGCACGCCCTCGCCCACCATGAGGTTGACGAAGAGGTGCCCGAAGATGAGGACGATCAGCACGACGCCGGAGGCGCGCATGAAGATCCAGCTGTACAGCTCGTAGTTGCTGCGCGTGGCCTTGCGACGCTTGTACGGGTCGCGCGGGCTCGCCACCGCCGAGGCCGTGGTCGTGGTCGACATCAGTGCCCCCCTCCGAAGACGTTCATGAGGTGACGCGGCAGGAAGCCCGCCATCGTCACGACGAACAGGCCGACGACGATCCAGAGCATGGTGCGCTGGTACCGCGGGCCCTTGGCCCAGAAGTCGACGAGGATGATGCGGATGCCGTTGAAGGCGTGGAACACGATGGCCGCGACCAGTCCCGCCTCGCCCAGGCCCATGATCGGCGTCTGGTACGTCCCGATGACGGCGTTGTAGGCCTCGGGCGAGACCCGGACGAGCGCCGTGTCGAGCACGTGGACGAGCAGGAAGAAGAAGATGAGCACGCCGGTCACGCGATGCGCGACCCACGACCACATGCCTTCACGGCCGCGGTAGAGCGTGCCAGCTGGTGCACTGGGCACTTTGGGGGCCTCCTGTGGCGAGATCAGGGGGGAGATGTCACGTCCGGCCGTGGACCGGAACTCCCTCAGTCCGGACCGCGGGACCGTCGTCGGCATCGGTCTCTGGGCTTCCACCATAGTGACATCGGCGTCATGATGCGGACCGTCGGAGGCGGCGGAACGGCCCTGCGCGGGGGGTTTGTGACTGATCCCACAGCCCGCGGGGGAACTGCGCGCCTCACTATGCTGCCCCCATGGCCTCTTCGCCTCACCCCTCGTCCGCCGCTCCCGCGGCGCCGATCCCCGCCTTCCACGCCGTCGTCCCGGCGGGAGGGGCGGGCACGCGGCTGTGGCCGCTCTCGCGCGCGGGCTCGCCCAAGTTCCTCCTGGACCTCACCGGGTCGGGCCGCTCGCTGCTCCAGGCGACGGTCGACCGGCTCGTGCCGCTCGCGGGCGAGCAGGGCGTCGTCCTCGTCACGGGGGACCGGCACGTCGCCGCGGCGCGCACCCAGCTCCCCGGGCTCTCGGCCGAGAACGTCCTGGCGGAGCCTTCGCCGCGGGACTCGATGGCGGCGATCGGGCTCGCCGCAGCCGTCCTCGAGCAGCGGCACGGCGACGTCGTCGTCGGGTCGTTCGCCGCGGACCAGGTCATCACGGGCCGGGACGCGTTCGAGTCGTCGGTCCGCGAGGCGGTGGAGGCGGCCCGGGCGGGCTACGTCGTGACGATCGGCATCGCCGCGTCCCGGCCGTCGACGGCGTTCGGCTACGTCCACAGCGGCGCGCCGCTCGGCGTCACGGGGGCGCCGAGCGCGCAGCACGTGCGCGGCTTCACGGAGAAGCCGGACGCCGCGACCGCGCAGCGCTACCTCGCGTCCGGCGAGTACCGGTGGAACGCCGGCATCTTCATCGTGCGGTCCTCCGTGCTGCTGGGACACCTCGCCGACCAGCGTCCCGAGCTGCACGACGGCCTGCGTGCGATCGCCGCCGTCTGGGACGGCCCGGACCGCGACCGTGTGCTCGCCGAGCGCTGGCCCGCGCTCGAGCGGATCGCGATCGACCACGCCGTCGCGGAGCCGGTCGCCGCCGTCGGCGGCGTGGCGGTGGTGCCGGGCACGTTCGGCTGGGACGACGTGGGCGACTTCAACTCGCTCGCCGCGCTGCTGCCCTCGGTCGACGGTGCCGGCTCGAAGGTCCTCGGAGACACGGGCCGCGTCGTCCGGCGGGAGAGCGCGGGGTCGGTGGTCGTGCCCGCGAGCGATCGCGTCGTCACGGTGCTCGGCCTCGACGACGTCGTGGTCGTCGACACCCCGGACGCGCTGCTCGTCACCACGCGCGCCCGGGCGCAGCAGGTGAAGTCGATGGTCGAGACGGTGCGCGAGCTCGGGATGGACGAGCTCCTGTGACCGCCGACGTGACTCTCGCCGCCCGCATCGGCGCCGCCGTCGCCCGCCACGTGGACGAGGTGGTGGCGATCCGCCGCGACATCCACGCCCACCCGGAGGTCTCGCGGGCCGAGACCCGGACGACGGCGCTGCTCGCCGACCGGCTGCGTGCCGCGGGGCTCGAGCCGCGGCTCCTGCCCGGCACGGGGCTCGTGTGCGACGTCGGCCCGCAGCCCGGGGACGGGGCGGTCGTTGCGTCGTCGCGCGTCCCTGGCCGTGTCGCCCTGCGTGCCGACATCGACGCGCTGCCGCTGCAGGACAGGTGCGACCTCCCGTGGGCCTCGACGGTCCCGGGCGTCGCGCACGCCTGCGGCCACGACGTGCACACCGCGGTGGTGCTGGGGGCCGGCCTGGTCCTCGCCGACCTCCACGCGCAGGGCGAGCTGCGCCGCGGCGTGCGGCTCGTCTTCCAGCCCGCGGAGGAGGTCCAGCCCGGCGGGTCGCTCGACGTCCTCGCCACGGGCGCGATGGACGGCGTCGACGAGATCTACGCGGTGCACTGCGACCCCAAGGTCGACGTCGGACGCATCGGGACGCGCATCGGTCCGATCACGTCGGCGTCCGACGAGGTCTCCGTGACCATTGCGTCGCCCGGGGGTCACACCTCGCGCCCGCACCTCACGGGTGACGTGGTCTACGCGCTGGGCCAGGTCATCACCCAGGTCCCCGCGGTGCTGGGCCGGCGGCTCGACCCCCGCTCGGGCGTGAACCTCACGTGGGGTGCCGTGCACGCGGGGTCCGCGCACAACGCGATCCCGAGCACCGGGACGGTGCGCGGCACGCTGCGCTGCCTCGACGTGCGCGCGTGGGAGTTCGCGGGGCAGGTGCTGCACGACGCCGTCGAGCAGGTCGTCGCGCCCTACGAGGTCGAGGTGACCGTGCACCACACGCGCGGCGTGCCGCCGGTGGAGAACGACGAGCGCTGCACCGGCCTGCTCGAGGCCGCGGCGCGCGACGTCCTCGGCCCGGACTCGGTGCTCCTGACGGAGCAGTCGCTCGGCGGCGAGGACTTCGCCTGGTACCTCACGAAGGTCCCGGGCGCGATGGCGCGGCTGGGCACGCGGACCCCCGGGGGGCGCAGCTACGACATCCACCAGGGCGACCTCCAGGTCGACGAGCGCGCGGTCGACGCGGGGATGCGCCTGCTCGCCCGTGTCGCCGCCGGTCAGGACGGGTGAAGCGGTCCCGACCCGTGGACAGGGGTGTGTCACGCCTCAGACGCAAAGTGACGCTTGCATAACGAAGCAGCGGCGTTACCGACAAGTAACGTGCAGGACCCCTCCGGCTGATTAGTGTTCGGTCCTATAGAGGCCGACGGACCGGTCCTCCCGTGCAACGGAGCTCGGGAGGACCCAGGGGTCCTTCCCTGCGCGGCCCTGCTACGAGAACGACAGGAGCTATCAGGTGAAGAGAGCGACTCAGGTCACCGCGCTCGCGGCCGTCGCCGCGCTCGCGCTGGCTGCGTGCGGCGCCGCACCCGAGGACGACGAGACGACCGGCGGCGGCGACGACACCGCGGGCGGCAACTCCGACTTCTCCGCGTGCATGGTGTCCGACGCCGGCGGTTTCGACGACCAGTCCTTCAACCAGGCCGGTTTCGAGGGCCTGGAGCAGGCGGAGTCCGAGCTGGGGATCACGGCCACCGAGGTCGAGTCCTCGGCGGACACGGACTACGCGCCGAACATCGACAACCTCGTCCAGCAGGGCTGCAACCTCGTCATCGGCGTCGGCTTCCTCCTCGAGGACCCGATCCAGGCAGCGGCGGAGGCGAACCCCGACACGAACTTCGCCCTCATCGACTCGTCGTTCTCCGACGCGGACTTCAACCCGGTCGAGATCGACAACGCCAAGCCGATCCTCTTCAACACGGCCGAGGCCGCGTTCCTCGCGGGCTACCTCGCGGCGGGCATGACCGAGACGGGCACGGTCGCCACGTTCGGCGGCATCCAGATCCCGTCGGTCGCCATCTTCATGGACGGCTTCGTCGACGGCGTCGCGAAGTACAACGAGGACAACGGCACCGAGGTCAAGACCCTCGGCTGGGACAAGGCGGCCCAGACGGGCTCCTTCACCGGTGACTTCGAGAACCAGGCGAACGGCCAGAACCTCGCGCAGGGCTTCATCGACCAGGGCGCGGACATCATCATGCCCGTCGCCGGCCCGGTGGGTCTCGGTGCGGCGGCCGCCGCGCAGAGCGGCGGCGCGAAGATCATCTGGGTCGACTCGGACGGCTTCCTCACGACCGAGTACGGCGACATCATCATCACCTCGGTGATGAAGCAGATCGGTCCGGCGGTCTTCGACACGGTGAGCGAGTCGGTCGACGGCAACTTCACCAACGAGCCCTACGTGGGCACGCTCGAGAACGAGGGCGTCGGCCTCGCGCCGTTCCACGACTTCGAGGACAAGGTGCCGGCCGAGCTGCAGGACATGCTCGCCCAGTACCAGGAGCAGATCATCGCCGGGGACCTGGTCGTGGAGTCGACCAACACCCCGTGACGACTCTCTGAGACCGTCGGTCCCGTGCCCGCTGCGGCGGCCGGGACCGGCGGGACGGTGGCCCGGGCGAGCCCGCCCGGGCCACCGTCGTCATGAGGCGACGCACGAGGCGACGACGCGACGGAAGTACGGTTCGATGGAGTTCCCTGTTCTCAGAGAGGCCGCCCGGTGAAGCTGGAGCTGCGCGGGATCACGAAGGTGTTCGGGTCCCTGGTCGCGAACGACCACATCGACCTGGTGATCGAGCCAGGCGAGATCCACGCCCTGCTGGGCGAGAACGGTGCGGGCAAGAGCACGCTCATGAACGTGCTGTACGGCCTGTACGACCCGGACGACGGCGAGATCCTCGTCGACGACCAGCCGGTCGCCTTCACCGGACCGGGCGACGCCATGGCCGCAGGGATCGGGATGGTGCACCAGCACTTCATGCTGGTCCCGGTGTTCTCGGTGGCGGAGAACGTCGCGCTGGGCCACGAGCCCGTGAAGGGGGCCGGTCTCATCGACGCCCGGCGCGCGCGGCGGCTGGTCCAGGAGATCTCCGACCGCTTCGGGTTCGAGGTCGACCCGGACGCGATGGTCGAGGACATCCCGGTCGGCGTGCAGCAGCGCGTCGAGATCATCAAAGCGCTGTCGCGCGACGCGCGCGTGCTCATCCTCGACGAGCCGACCGCGGTCCTGACCCCGCAGGAGACCGACGAGCTCATCGCGATCATGCGACAGCTCAAGGCCGCGGGGACGTCGATCGTCTTCATCACGCACAAGCTGCGCGAGGTGCGTGCCGTGGCGGACCGCATCACGGTCATCCGCCGCGGGAAGGTCGTCGGGACCGCGGACCCGAGCGCGAGCGAGACCGAGCTCGCGTCCCTCATGGTCGGCCGCTCCGTCTCGCTCGGCGTGGAGAAGACGACGGCCGAGCCGGGCGACGCGACGTTCCGGGTCACCGACCTCACGGTGATGGACGACCTCGACACCGCGGTCGTCGACCGCGTGAGCCTCGACGTCGCGCGGGGCGAGATCCTCGTCCTCGCGGGCGTCCAGGGCAACGGGCAGACCGAGCTCACCGAGACGATCGTCGGCCTGCGCAAGCCCGTCGCCGGCTCGATCACGCTCGACGGCAAGGAGCTCGTCGGCCGCGGGGTGTCGGACGTGCTCGCCGCCGGCGTCGGGTACGTGCCGGAGGACCGGAGCACGGACGGCATCGTCGGGACGTTCTCCGTCGAGGAGAACCTCGTCCTCGACCTCTTCGACCGTCCCCCCTACTCGCGCGGCGGCGCGCTCAACCGGGCCGCGATCCGCGACAACGCCGAGCAGCGGGTGGTCGAGTTCGACGTCCGCACCCAGACGGTCGAGGTGCCGGCCGGGAACCTCTCCGGCGGCAACCAGCAGAAGGTCGTCCTCGCGCGCGAGATGTCGCGCCCGCTGCGCCTGCTCATCGCGTCGCAGCCGACGCGCGGGCTCGACGTCGGGTCGATCGAGTTCGTCCACAAGCGGGTCGTCGAGGAGCGCGACAACGGCACCCCCGTGATCATCGTCTCGACCGAGCTCGACGAGGTGCTCGCCCTCGCGGACCGGATCGCCGTGATGTACCGCGGTCGCATCGTCGGCGTCGTCCCCGGCGGCACGGACCGCGACGTGCTGGGGCTCATGATGGCGGGGGTCCCGCTCGACGAGGCCGTCGCGCAGGCGGCCGAGCACCGCACCACCCTCGGCGAGGCCGACATCGAGGCGGGAGACGCGCCGTCGAGCGCCGGGGTCGATGTCGACCTGGCCGACGCCGACGCCCGCGAGGAGGAGATCCAGTGACCCAGCAGGCCATGCCCGACGACGCGGCGGCCGTCCCGCCGACGCCCGCGCCGCCGAGCGACACCACGAAGCCCCGGCCGCCGGCCGGAGCGAGCATCCTGCGCGAGATGCTGGAGAGCAGCTGGCTCGTCTCGCTGCTCGCGATCGTCGCGGCCCTCGTCCTCGGCGGCGTGCTCATCGCGGCGGCCGACCCGGAGGTCCAGGAGGCCGCGACCTACTTCTTCGCGCGGCCGGCGGACTTCTTCGAGGCCGTCTGGAACGCCGTGTTCGGCGCCTACAGCGCGCTCTTCCAGGGCGCCGTCATCAACTTCCAGGCGCCCGACCTCCAGCGGGCCCTCCGCCCGCTGACCGAGACCATGACGGTCTCGACCCCGCTCATCCTCGCGGGCCTCGGCCTCGGCATCGGGTTCCGCGCCGGCCTGTTCAACATCGGTGCGCAGGGCCAGATCATCCTGGGCGGCATCTTCGCCGGGTTCATCGGCTTCACGTTCTCCTTGCCCCCCGGCCTGCACCTGCTGCTCGCGGTCCTCGGTGCCGCGCTCGGCGGGGCGATCTGGGCGAGCATCGCGGGCGTGCTCAAGGCCAGGACGGGCGCGCACGAGGTGATCGTCACGATCATGCTCAACAACATCGCGGTCTACCTCGTGGCGTACCTGCTCACGACGCCCGCGTTCCAGCGCCCGGGCAGCAGCAACCCGATCAGCCCGCCCATCCCGAGCTCGGCCACGTTCCCGCTGCTGCTCGGCGAGGGCTTCCGCCTGCACCTCGGCTTCGTGCTCGCCCTGCTCGTGGCCGTGGGCGTGTGGTGGCTCATGGAGCGCTCGACGCTCGGCTTCCGTTTCCGCGCGGTCGGCGAGAACCCGCACGCGGCGCGCACGGCGGGCATCTCCGTGGCGTGGGTGACCGTCTGGGTCATGGCCATCGCCGGTGCGCTCGCCGGTCTCGGCGGCGCCGCGCAGGTGCTCGGCACCGAGAAGGTCCTCACCGCCGGCGTCGCCGCGAGCTTCGGGTTCGACGCGATCACCGTGGCGCTCCTCGGTCGCTCCCGGCCGCTCGGCACCGTCCTCGCCGGTCTGCTCTTCGGCGCCCTCCGCGCGGGCGGCTTCGCGATGCAGGCGCGCACCGGGACGCCGATCGACATCGTGCTCGTCGTGCAGTCCCTCATCGTGCTCTTCATCGCCGCCCCGCCGCTCGTGCGGGCGATCTTCCGGCTCCCCACCCCGGGTGGCCCGACGCGCGCCGAGCGTCACGCCGCGAGACGGCGGGCCAAGGCGGCCACGACCACCACCACGACGCAGGAGGCCGGAGCATGAGCACCGCGACCACCACCCCGGCGCCGGCCGCCGCGCCGGAGCGCGCGGCCAAGCCGCTGCCGCCCATCAGCTGGAAGGCCCCCGTCGCGTACGCGGTCATCGGGCTGCTGTCGCTGGTCTTCTTCGCCCTGCTCCCCGCCGGCGGGCAGCAGACGACGTTCCGCCTCTCGACGGCGAACGACTTCTTCCAGATCGAGCCGATCACGGTCAGCTCCACGGGAGCGTCCCTGTTCCTGTCGATCCTCGCGCTCCTGCTCGCAGGGCTGTCCTTCTGGGCGGCGCGCGACCGGCGCAAGGTCGGCGTCTGGCTCCCCATCGTGTTCGGCGTCGCCGTGGTCTTCGCCTTCCTGAGCTGGGCGGGGGCGGGCAAGTCCGCGATCCCGCTCACGGGGCTGCTGCAGGGCTCGCTCTTCCTGGCGGTCCCGCTCGTGTTCGGCGCGCTCTCGGGCGTGCTGTGCGAGCGCGTCGGCATCATCAACATCGCGATCGAGGGCCAGCTCCTCGCCGGGGCCTTCCTCGCCGCGGTCGTCGCGTCGCTGACGTCGTCCGCGTACGCGGGCCTCATCGCGGCCCCGATCGCGGGCGCTCTCGTGGGTGTGCTGCTCGTGATCTTCTCGGTGAAGTACTGGGTGAACCAGATCATCGTCGGCGTCGTGCTCAACGTGCTCGTCGTGGGCGTGACGAGCTACCTGTACTCCACGGTGCTGACCGAGGACCCGGGCACGTGGAACACGCGGACCCCGCTCCCCGTGATCGAGATCCCGGTGCTGTCGCAGATCCCCGTCGTGGGGCCGGTGCTCTTCCGCCAGACGCTGCTCGTCTACATCATGTACGTCGTCGTGATCCTGCTCCAGGTCTTCCTCTTCCGGAGCCGGTGGGGCCTGCGCCTGCGTGCGGTCGGCGAGCACCCCAAGGCCGCCGACACGGTGGGCATCAAGGTCAACGCGACCCGCGTGCGCAACACGATCCTCGGCGGCGCGGTCGCCGGCCTCGGCGGCGCGTTCTTCACGGTCGCCGCGGGCCTCGCGTTCGGCAAGGAGATGACCGGCGGCAAGGGCTTCATCGCTCTCGCGGCCATGATCCTCGGCCGGTGGAACCCCGTCGGCGCGCTCGTCGCGGCGCTCCTCTTCGGCTTCTCCGACAACCTGCAGACGGTGCTCGGCATCGTCGGCACGCCGATCCCGAGCCAGATCATGCTCATGACGCCCTACGTCGTGACGATCTTCGCCGTCGCGGGTCTCGTCGGGCGCGTGCGCCCGCCGGCCGCCGAGGGCATCCCCTACGTGAAGTGAGGCCACGGTGCCGATGACCGACCTGCCGCACGTGCACGACGCCGAACCCCGGCCGGGCGAGGGGACGGACCCGGGCGGGACCGCCGTCGGGCCGTCCGTCGACTGGGACGCCCTGCGCGACGCCGCGCGCGAGATCATGGCCCGCGCGTACGCCCCCTACTCGGGCTTCCCGGTGGGCGCCGCCGCGCTCGTCGACGACGGGCGCGTCGTCGTCGGGTGCAACGTCGAGAACGCCGCGTACGGAGTCACGCTGTGCGCCGAGTGCTCGCTCGTGAGCTCGCTCGTTGGGACGGGCGGGGGCCGCCTCGTCGCGTTCGCGTGCGTCGACCGGCACGGGGACACGCTCATGCCGTGCGGGCGTTGCCGACAGCTCCTGTGGGAGCACGGGGGCCCCGACCTGCTGGTCGACACCGTGCGTGGTATCAAGACGATGAGGGACGTGCTGCCCGACGCCTTCGGGCCCGAGGATCTGGAGGAGCGCTCGTGACCAGCGACGACGTGACCCCGCAGGGTGGCGGGACCGAGGACCAGGACGCGACGGCGGAGGCGCCCGTCGGGGCCGACGGCGACGCCGGGGGAGCGGACGGCGAGGGGCCGGCTCCCGAGCCGTTCGACGCCGTCGACGTCATCCGGACGAAGCGCGACGGCGCGCGGCTTGACGCGGCACAGATCGACTGGGTGATCGACGCCTACACGCGCGGCGTCGTCGCCGAGGAGCAGATGGCCGCGCTCGCGATGGCGATCTACCTCAACGGCATGGACCGGACCGAGATCGGCCGCTGGACGCAGGCGATGATCGCCTCGGGCGAGCGGATGGACTTCTCGGGGCTCTCGCGACCGACCGCGGACAAGCACTCGACCGGAGGCGTGGGGGACAAGATCACGCTGCCGCTCGCGCCGCTCGTCGCGGTGTACGGCGTCGCGGTGCCGCAGCTCTCCGGGCGCGGCCTCGGGCACACGGGCGGCACGCTCGACAAGCTCGAGGCGATCCCGGGCTGGCGCGCGGCGCTGACCAACGAGCAGATGATGAACGCGCTCGAGCACGTCGGCGCGGTGATCTGCCAGGCGGGCTCCGGGCTCGCGCCCGCCGACCGGCTCCTGTACGCGCTGCGCGACGTCACGGGGACGGTCGAGTCCATCCCGCTCATCGCGAGCTCGATCATGAGCAAGAAGATCGCGGAGGGCACCGGGGCCCTGGTGCTCGACGTCAAGGTCGGTTCCGGTGCGTTCATGAAGGAGCTCGACTCGGCGCGCGAGCTCGCGCGGACCATGGTCGACCTCGGTACCGACGCCGGCGTGCGCACGGTCGCGCTGCTCACGGACATGTCGACGCCGCTCGGCCTCACCGCGGGCAACGCGCTCGAGGTGCGCGAGTCGGTCGAGGTGATGAAGGGCGCGGGGCCGCAGGACGTCGTCGACCTCACGGTCGCGCTCGCGCTCGAGATGCTCGCCGGTGCGGGTCGCCCGCAGGACGAGGACGACGTGCGGCACGCGCTCGTCGGCGGGCGCGCGCTCGACAAGTGGCGCGAGATGATCGCCGAGCAGGGCGGCGACTCGCGGGCCCCGCTGCCGGTGGCGCGCGAGCGCGAGCACGTCGTGGCCGATCGCGACGGTGTGCTCGAGCGGCTCGACGCGTACGCCGTCGGGGTCGCCGCGTGGCGCCTGGGCGCAGGGCGCGCGCGCAAGGAGGACCCCGTGCAGGCGGGAGCGGGCGTCGAGCTGTTCGCCAAGCCGGGGGACACCGTGCGCAAGGGGCAGCACCTCATGACGCTGCACACGGACACGCCCGAGCGCTTCGAGCGGGCCGTGCAGGCGCTCGAGGGGGCGTGGGCGATCGCGGACCCGGGCACCGTCGTCGAGCGTCGACCGGTCGTCCTGGACCGCGTGGACTGACGTGGGCGTGCGCTGACCGTGGGCGGTGACGAGCAGGACGTCCGGGCGGGCGCCGAGGCACCGGCCGACGCGCGCCGGCCCCGCTCGGTGTACGGGGTGGGGACCGAGCCCGACGCGCGGTTCAGCCTCGCGAACGAGCGCACCGCGCTCGCGTGGGTCCGGACAGGGCTGGGGCTCGTCGCGGGCGGGGTCGCGCTGACGTCGTTCGCGACGTTCGCCGACATGCCCGGCGTGCTCGACGTCGTCGCCGGCGTCGCGTGCCTCGCCGGCGCCGGGTTCGCGGGCTACGCGCTCGTCTCCTGGCGCCGCAACGAGCGCGCGCTGCGCCTGCGTCGGCGGCTGCCCGCGCCGAGCGGGCTGCCCGTGCTCGTCGTCGGCGTCGTCATCCTCGCGCTCCTGCTCGCCGGGTACGCCGTCGGGTCGGCGACCGGGTCATGAGCGCTGCCCCCGAGCCGTCGGCTCCCTCGCCCCGCGACGAGGGGCTGCAGCCCGAGCGCACGGCGCTCGCGTGGCAGCGGACGGTGCTCGGCGTGGTCGTCGGGTCGCTCGTCCTCGCGGCAGCCGGCCTCCGTTCCGGATCGACGGTGACCGTGTGCGCGGCGGTCGCCGTCGGCGTGCTGGCGCTCGTCCCCGCCGTGCTCCGGTCCCCGACCGGCGGGCTGCCCGGGAGCGGCCGGCTGTACTCGTGGTCGTTCCTCGTGCGCGTCGCGAGCCTCGTCGTCGTGCTGGCCCTCGTGGGTGCCGTCTGGGCGCTCGGCCGGGCGCTGGGAGCGGCGTGAACGTCCCCGGCGCGCTCGGCGCGCTCCGGGTCACCGACCTCGCGCGGCTCATGGCCGCCCGGGCGGTGCCGGGACCACCGCCCCGTGCCCTCTACCGGCCCGACGGCGGCACGGAGCGCGCGCTCGACCTCGCCCGCCGCGCGGGCCACCCCGTCTCGCGGGTGCGGGCCCTCGCCACGACCCTCGGCGCGCTCGACCCGAGGACCCGGCGCGCCGTCGTCGACCCGCTGGGCCGCGCCGCTCCCGAGGTGTCACGCGACCGCCCGACCCGACCGCTCGAGCTCGGCGGGGATCCCGCGCGCCAGACCGACGCGACGACGTGCGGCTCGGCCGTGCTCGGCCTGCTCGCCGCGGCCGGCGACCCGGTGCTCGCCCTGTGGCTCGCCACGGGCCTGCGCCCCGGGGACGACCCGCGGCCCGGCGGCCGGTCCTGGTCGGGCGGTTCGGCACGGTTCGGGGAGCTGCAGCAGGCGGTGAAGCGGCGCACCAACCGCGGAGCCCTCGGGCCGTTGCCGTGGCCCGCCGCCCTCGGGACACCGCCGTGGGGCGCCGCGCGCGCCGCGTGCTACGCGGACGTGCGCTACGCCGAGCGCGTCGTCGTCGGTGCTGGGAGCGAGCGGGTGGTCCGGGCCGCCCTCGTCGCGGCCGCGCGCGGTGTGCCGGTGCCCCTCTTCACGGGCGGCGACCTCGCGCTCGGGATCGCGACGGCGGTGCCGCGCCACGTCGTGCTCCTCACGGACGCCGACGCGCAGGCGCGCCGGTGCCGGGTCTACGAGCCGTCGTCGGGCACCGTGCACGACCTGGACGCCGGGTCGCTGCTGGACGGCGTGCGGTCACCGGAGGTGCGACGCGCGCTCGGGGGCTGGCCGCACGTCTGCTGGGCCCTCCTGCCCGCCGGCCGGTAGGGCTGGCGAGCCCCCGCACCCGGCGCGAGGATGGAGGCGCCGCCACGTCCGTGGCGCGCGCCGAGTCGTCAGGTGAGGAGTCGCCATGAGCACCGTGCCCGGGAACGACGCGTGGCGGGACGCCGGCCTGGTCGAGCAGGACGACGAGGTCGTGAGCCTGGTCGAGGAGTCGGAGGACGCCGGTCCCGGCGTCGACGACGCCGAGCACGAGGGCGACGAGTACCGTCCGCGCACCGCGCGACCGGACCTCGAGGGCGAGGCGAACGAGGCCGACGTCGTCGAGCAGGCGTCCGCCGTGCCGGGCGAGGAGGACGACTACGCCTGACCGGCCGGGCACCGGGCGACCGCTCGGCGCGAGCGCAGGCGTACCGGCCGGTACCGTGAGCGCATGACCACCGAGAACGCCCCCCTGACGGTCGACGTCATCCGCTCGCTGCCCAAGGTCGTGCTGCACGACCATCTCGACGGGGGGCTCCGCCCCGCCACGATCCTCGAGCTCGCCGCCGACGTCGGTCACCAGCTCCCCGCGGGCGACGCCGAGGCCCTCGGCGCCTGGTTCGCCGAGTCGGCCGACTCCGGCTCGCTCGTGCGCTACCTCGAGACGTTCGACCACACCATCGCGGTCATGCAGACCCCCGCCGCGCTGGCCCGCGTGGCGCGCGAGGCGGTGCTCGACCTCGCGCGCGACGGCGTCGTGTACGCCGAGCAGCGCTGGGCGCCCGAGCAGCACCTGCAGCGCGGCCTCTCCCTCCAGGAGACGGTCGACGCCGTGCAGTCCGGTATCGAGCAGGGCGTCGCCGAGGCCGCCGCCGAGGGGCGCACCATCCGCGTCGGGCAGCTCGTCACGGCCATGCGGCACGCCGACCGCTGGCAGGAGATCGCCGAGCTCGCCGTCGCGAACCGCGCGAACGGCGTCGTCGGGTTCGACATCGCCGGCGCCGAGGACGGGTTCCCGCCGTCGCGCCACGCGGAGATCTGGCGCTACCTCGCCGACCACAACTTCCCCGTCACCATCCACGCGGGCGAGGCCGCCGGCCCGGAGTCGATCGCCGAGGCCGTGCACCTCGGGCAGGCGAGCCGGATCGGCCATGGCGTGCGCATCGTCGAGGACATCACGTTCGACCCCGAGTTCCCGCACAGCGCCGAGGGCGAGTCCGGGACTGCGGCGCTCGGCCTCCTCGCGCACTGGGTGCGCGACCACCAGATCCCGCTCGAGCTCTGCCCGTCGTCCAACGTGCAGACCGGGGCGGCGACGTCGGTCGCGGCGCACCCGATCACGCGCCTCAAGGAGCTCGACTTCGCCGTCACGCTCAACACCGACAACCGCCTCATGTCGCGCACGACGATGACGCAGGAGATGGCGCTGCTCGTCGAGCACGCCGGGTGGACGATCGACGACCTCGCCGACGTGACGATGACCGCCGCGTGGAGCGCGTTCGTCCACCACGACGAGCGCCGCGCGCTCGTCGACGACGTGATCCTGCCGGGCTACCAGGAGGTCCAGGGCGCGCAGCTCTGACCCTTCCCGGGGTTGCCGAGCACGACCGTGGTGCCGTGA